>CAYJIB010000108.1:0-5988 GCA_964370125.1 uncultured Desulfovibrionaceae bacterium | reverse complement strand
TTTGTGGGGGTTTGGGGTTGTTAAACTCCCCCAAGAAAAAAAGAAAAAAAACTAAAACTTTTTACCGCACTTATTCATCACCTGCATACCGACCATTCTGTTTCTCATCAGCGAGAAGCCGTGTTTTTTTAAGTGCAGGATAAGTTCGCTTGCTCTTAGGCCACTATTGCAAATAAAGGCGATATGCCTGTCTTTTGGCAATGTATTTGGGAGTTCGTGGAGTTTTTCAAGGGGTGTGGCGTTCCATTCTCCGGGGTATTTATCGGCGAGTTCTTGCGAGGCTTTTTCTGGGCGAGCGTCGGCAAAATAAATATTGTTATTTGCTCTGTCTTCCCAAGCTCTGGCAAAGTCTTTTGGCTGCATGGCGGGCATACGTCCAGAAAGGACATTGTCGGCGACATTGGCAAGGGTATTAATAATGTCCATAGCAGAGCCAAGTGGCGGGGAATAGGCGACTTCGACATTGGCGAGGTCATCGATTGTTGGCTTGCCAAATTGCAACATGGCGGCAATGGTGTCTATGCGAGCTTTGAGGGCGTCGCCGCCAGTGGATATGCCTTGCACACCAAGGATACGGCGTGTGGGACGGTCAACGATGAGTTCAAGGCTCATCATGGTTTTTTCTGGATAGAAATGCGCACGATCGAATTGTTCGATATTGACGGCCACGGCATCAAAGAGGGCTTTTTTGGCTTGAACAAAGGTAAGGCCTGTGCCTGCGGCGCAAATGCCAAAGAGCTTGACACACCAAGTGCCAACAACACCGTCAAAACGAGTTTGTGCGCCAGCAAGGTTTGAGCCGACAACTCGTCCTTGTCTGTTGGCTTGCGAGCCAAGAGGAAGGTAGGTGTTTTTTCCTGTGACAAGGTGGGTAAGCGCAACGCAGTCTCCGCCAGCATAGATGTCTGGATCAGAGGTCTGCAAATATTCATTTACCACAATACCGCCGCTTGTGGAATCGATGAGAAGGCCCGCTTCATCTGCCAAAGTCGCATTGGGGCGATAGCCTGTTGCAAGAATGACCAAGTCGGCATCGAGATTTTGTTTGTCGGTGACGACTCGAGCGACCTTGCTTGGATCTGTGGGGTCGGCTTCTAGGCGGAGGACTTTTTCTTCGGTATAGATGGTGACATTTTTTTGGGCAAAGTCATTTTTAACCATATCGGCCAAGAGAGGTGAGAGAACACCGGGCATGGCTTGTGGGGCAAATTCGACAACAGAAGTCGGGATTTTCCAAGCATCTGCGAGGGCTACGGCCATTTCTAGGCCGATGAAGCCTGCGCCGACAATAACGGCATTCTTGATTTTGCCTTGTTCACAAGCTTCTCTGATGGTTGAAGCGCTTTCAAGGCTTGTCACCGTCATAACATTGCCAAGCTCCACACCTTCAAAAGGCGGAATATTGGCGATACTGCCAGTGGCAAGCACCAATTTGTCATAAGAGAGATTTTCTTGCTTGCCGCTTTGTAGGTCTTCGATGAGGACACTTTTCCCTAAGGTATCGATGGCGAGGGCACGGGTCTTTGTGCGCACGTCAATGTCTTTGTATTCTTTGAAATAAGCGGCGTCACGGATTGTGTTGTTGCCTGTTGAACGCAGAGCGTCAAGGGGATTGACTTCGCCAGAGATATAATAAGGAATGCCACAACCGCCATAAGAGATAAATTCGTTTTGGTCGATCATGGTGATTTTTGCATGAGGGTCAAGGCGACGAAAGCGACTGGCCGCTTTTGGCCCAAGGGCGACGGCTCCGATGATGAGGATGTGTTTTGACATGATTTTTTCCTTTTACCTAGTGTCGACACAAGTGTCTTTTTGCTTCTCTCTGCGTCAGATTTCACGGGCTTTTTCGGTCATTTATGTCTTTATAAACTCCTCAAAGCCGCTCGCCTTTTTGGAATAAGGCTTGATATAATTCAAAAATCCATCTTGTGTAGTACTACCTAGCAATACGTTAAATTAAAATACACTGTTTTTTCGATGAAAAAACCCTGCACAATTCACTGCGCAGGGCTTTTGACTATATGGCTAGATGACGTGTTGTGTATTCCATGAGAATTTCTTGGCTGCGTCTTCTGCCTTTTGGCCACCAAGCACACAAATTCGGCCTGTTCTTGCGACTTCGTCCATAATATCGGCAAAGTCTGTAAAATGCTTGGCCGTGGTGCTTAAGATTTCATCTCGCAAGGCGGCTCTGCGCACATTGTCGTCCTTTGTGCAATGGCGCATAAGAGAAGCTGTTCCCTTGGCAGAGGGCAAGAGATAGGTGTCCAGATCACCAATAGCGCCAACAATGGCGAGGGTGAGATCACGCTTTGACAGGGAGGCATTTTTCAAATAAGCCGCTGTGCCGTCAAAGGCTTCAAGGGTTTTTTCAACATTTGGGTCACGGTAAGAGCCTTGGCTGAGCGTGCCTGAAGCTCTGTCAAGTGTACAAAAAGCGCCGTAAGCTCCGCCTTGCACTCGCACTTGATCCCAAAGCCAAGCCATGCGCACGAAGCGTGTAATGACAAGGGCAGAGCCGTGCCAAGTGTAGCCAAGATCAAAGAGATTGGCGGCTTTTCCTACATAATAGACTTGAGCAGGAACAAGCAAGGCCTCGCCATTTGCGCCTTTTTTTACTTCAAGATTTTGGAAGAGATTGTCTTCGCTTGCCAGAACACGCTTTGGCAAAATCTTGCTAAAGCCTTCGGCAGAGGGCATGATATGAGTGAGACTTTGCCCGTCGGCTGTAATATTGCAGAGGACGTCTTTGTTGTGCAAGATACAAGAGGCGAGTTCTTGCAGGTCATTACGCAAGCTTTCCCAAGCGTTTTTCTTGCCCGAGCTGAGTTTATTTTGCAGTTCACGCAAGAATTCAAGATAGCTTATGCCGCCCGTGATTTCGTTTAAATAGCCTGTGCAATGATAATGACTGCGCAAACGAGTGGCTACATAGGTATGCCCGGCAGGAATGATGCCTTGCTCAAGGCGGGCCCTTTCTTCGAGCACCATGTGCATGAAGCGTTCTTCATTGTCAAAGGCTGTCTCAAGGACAAGTTCGGCCATGATGTCTAAGAGGCGAGTGCTGTTGTCTCTTGTGGCTTTGCCGCTGACCATAAGATAGGCAAGGCTGCCACGATTGTCTAAGCGAGTTGTAAACAAAGGTCTGGCATCAATGCCGCCCGTATAGGCCGCAATATTGACGCCCAATTCGACAAAATCGTGTCTTCTTGTGCCCATTTCTGTGAGAGAGCGCCCCATAAGAGGGAGCAAGGGCAAGAGCCTTTGCGGGACATTGTCCAAGGGAAAGAGCCAATCGAGATAGACAATGCCTTGGGTGTCAAGTTCATGCACAAGAACGGGGATTTCTCCAAATTGCTTTTCTTCACAAGGGATAAGGGCATTTTCTTTTGGCAGGTCTTCAAGGCCAAGGCTTGGGATAGTGGCAAGAGCTTCGGGGCTGTCTTTTTGCGCTTGAGCCGCGACAAGAGCCTGTGTCTGCTCGACGAGTTTTTTGCGTTCGTCTTCTGAAAGGGCAGACTGTATGGCGTCAAGCTTGGCCTGCTCTTCTGCTTGTTTCTTTTCAGCTAAGCTTGTATCGGGCAACAAACACACAAGAGATTTGTGCTGATTGTCAAGGAAATATTGCTTGATGGCTTCTTCAAAGAGTTTTTCGCCCTCATTAAGCTTTGCCTTAATGCTGGCTAAGGGGGCTTCCCATGCCAAGTGAGCAAGCGGATCTTCATCATAAAGCCAAGTGCTGAGCGAGGCGATCATGGCCACAAGACCACGAGGGAAACGCCCTGCATTGTTTTCTCTGAGTTCAAATTCAACAGAGTTCACAGCGGCTTTGATGAGTTCAGGGGCAATGCCTTCTTCGGCTAGGTCTGCCAAGGTTTCCATGATGAGCTTTTCAACTTCATCTTGTGTGCCTGGCTTGATTGAGCGAAGTCCAACAGAAAAATACGATTGGCGCAAATTTGTCTCAAGGCCGTGTCCGCTGATGTCTTCGCCAAGGCCAGATTCGATAAGGGCTTTGCGCAGGGGAGAGCCTGGCATTCCAAGAAGGATATGCTCAAGCATTTCAAGGCAGAGCATGGCTTCTGTTTCGGAGCTTTCACAGGTAAGCCAATTTAAGCAGACATGCGCCTTGTCTTCGCCTTGTTCAGCATTTGAGGCATAGGGCACTTCTAAATAAATAGGTGTGTCGAGTGGGGCTTGTAAGGGTACTGCAGAATCTGTTTGTATGGCTTCAAAGCGGGCAAGCACAGGCAAGAGACGCTTTAGGCGCTCGTCTTCTGGATCGTCTCCCCAAAAAAAGAAGCGGGCATTTGAAGGATTGTAATGGCTTTTGTGAAAGCCTTCAAAGGCTTCCCAGGTCAGGTCGATAATATTGTCAGGATTGCCACCAGAGTCAAGGCCATAAGTCATATCGGGGAAGAGCGATTGTTGTGATTGTTCAGCAAGGACTGAGTCTGGTGAAGAATAAACCCCTTTCATTTCATTGTAGACAACGCCTTTGTAGCGATAGGGGGCGTCTGTTTCTGTGGCTTCAATGTGCCAGCCTTCTTGTTGCAAGATGGCGGGGCTTAGCCTTGGAAAGAAGACGGCGTCTAGGTAGACATCTATAAGGTTGTAGAAATCTTGCAGATTTGTACTGGCTACGGGATAGCAGGTCTTGTCTGGGAAGGTGAAGGCATTTAAGAAGGTTTGGAGAGAGCCTTTTAAGAGTTCGACAAAGGGCTCTTTTATGGGGTATTTTTCAGATCCGCAGAGGACAGAATGTTCGAGAATGTGGGCTATGCCTGTAGAGTCTTTTGGGGGAGTGCGAAAGCTTACCCCGAAGCATTTGTTTTCGTCATCATTGACAATAGAGAGAATTTGTGCGCCAGTGGCTTTGTGTTGCCAGAGTTTGGCTGTGCCCGATATTTCTGAAAGTGTTTTTTCGTTAAGCAGTTCAAATTCTTCATGTTTGTTTTGATGGCTAGGCATATACAATCCTTGGTTTATGGTGGATTTGCCTTTGTGGAAAGAAAACATTTCTTTTTGCATTGTTTGTTCAATGCAGAGGCAAAAAAATAAAAGAGGGGACTTGAAGTCCCCTCAGAGTATCCATTGGAAGCATTCAGTGGCAAAACGAATTTTTGCCAAAGGAGCGTATGTTAAGACGGTGCCGATTTCAAGGCAGCTTTTTAGCTGTTTGCGGCACGCAAGGTTTCTTCGATGATTTCGAGGCTTGGCGCGTTTTCTTGGTCAAGGCCAGCCAAAGAACGTACAGCCAACATGAGCATATCAAGATCGATGCACATTTCTTGTTGTCCGTCATTTATGAGGCATTGTTCGCCTTGAAGGGAAACACGGTAAGCACGGCGCGAGCGATTTTCTCCAGAGCCTTCGACTATGGAGTAAATGTGCTCATTTTCGTTTGTGACATAGAGATTTTGCCTTGTGAGGATCTCATTTTCTTCATCGTACCATGAGCCACCGGCAAATTGGCGACCGACAAAGGCCATTTGCGTGCCATTGTCTAGCGCTAGGGTCACTTGTCCTGTACTTTCCATGTAGCCTCCTGTATGGCTCTTGTGAAACAATGCTCAGCCCTTTTAGGCCTTGTTTTTATACGCACTTTGAACTTTTTACTGTGTGCACT
Organism: uncultured Desulfovibrionaceae bacterium; assembly: GCA_964370125.1. Taxonomy (GTDB): domain Bacteria; phylum Desulfobacterota; class Desulfovibrionia; order Desulfovibrionales; family Desulfovibrionaceae; genus CAYJIB01. The sequence goes on along the minus strand of CAYJIB010000108.1, from coordinate 356 downwards.
TAAAAAGGCTGTCTCGCTCTCTTGAGTACATGATTTGCTTTTATCGCAGATAGATATTTTTGTCAATGAGGATTTATTGCAAGAAAGGGGGGGAGCAGGGATTGGTTTTTGGATTGTTTTTTACTGGAAGTTATCGTTTCACGGTAGTTATTTTATAAACTATATTTATTTTATATTGTTAGTTCGAGGGAGATTAGGGGCTTATGGTGGGGAAGATATTCGCCTCTGCAAGTTTTATAGCAAAAGTTTATTGAGATAAGATTAGATTTTCTTTGAACTACACATGCAGAGTCTCATATATTTACGACAGGCGAGGGGGGTGTGGGAGCGCGCGGTAGGAGTGGGGGGCGCGGACC
>CAYJIB010000107.1:2385-6045 GCA_964370125.1 uncultured Desulfovibrionaceae bacterium | reverse complement strand
AAAATCCAAAAAACAACACCTCGCCTTACTCCGCTTCACTCGCAAGTAGGAGAATGCTATTGAGCAAGACCTGCGTGCCAGCCGCCGCCTGTTCCTTCTCAATCCACTCCCCGGGATTGTGGCTCACACCATTCTTACAAGGCACAAAAATCATACCCGTCGGTACATGCGGCGCAGTAGATTGCGCGTCATGCCCCGCACCGCTCGGCAAAGACAGATAGGTATAATTCTCTAAATCCATCGCTTCTTGAATGAGCGCCTGCACCTTAATGTCCATCGGCACACCCGGCTTTTTGTACAATTGCGCAACAGAGAAATTGTCCTTATCCTTTATATAATCACACAAACGAGCATAAAGAGCGTCAACATCTTCTTGCTTGGAAGAACGCATATCAATGGTGAAAGAACATTCGCCGGGGATAATATTTGCGCCACCGGGGACAAGATTCACCACACCAACAGTACAAACCATTTCAGGATTTTGTTCTTTCGCCCATTCTGGCAAGAGCGTAAAGAGCGGTGCCGCCATGAGTAAAGCGTCTTTGCGCAAATGCATGGGCATAGTCCCTGCGTGCCCCGCCTGTCCGACAACCGTTACCTTATAACGCTCAAGCACCACAATGCCCGTCACAATGCCGCAATCCTTCTTTGCGTCTTCAAGGATAGGGCCTTGCTCAATATGCAATTCAAGATAACAGGCAAATTCATCTGGAGAACGGCGAATATCGACATTCACGTCGCCGCCCAGCTCGGCAATATCCTTGGCAAAAACGCGCCCGTTCACAGGGCTTACACGCTCAAATTCACCTTCTTCTATGGCCCCAAACATGGCCCTTGAACCCACACAGCCCGCACTATAGCCGCCTTCTTCGTCGGTAAAGGAAATACATTCAAAGGTAAAGGGCAAGTCGAGGTCATTTTCTTTGATACAACGAGCGCATTCAAGAGCGGCCACAACGCCAAGAGCGCCGTCAAAACGCCCACCACGAATGACAGTATCGAGGTGCGAACCAGCAGCAATGACCTTGGCGCCTGGTTTTTTTGAAGGGACAGAAGCGATGACATTGAGCATGGTGTCAACACGCACCTCAAGGCCAGCCTCTTTGCAGCGATTGATAAACCACTCACGGGCTTCATTGTCCGCTGGAGAAAGGGCAGGGCGAGTCACGCCGCCACCTTCAATTTCACCAAATTTTCCAAGCTCCATGAGGTCTGCCCACAAACGATCCGCCACAACAGAGGGCTTTTTAGAAATTTTTCTGCTCATTATACTTATCCTTTTTTTTAAATTGTATATTGTCATAAAAAATATATTCCTCTGTAACACCACATAAGGCTTTCTGTCTACAAAAAATACGAGCAATAAAAGGCCCAAGGCTTATGGCGCCACCGACAAGAGCCCTTTTGATGTCTATTTTTTTATCACAAAAAATACGAGCAATAAAAGGCCTGCCCAAGGCTTATTCCTCCGTCATTTGGTGGATAAGCTTTGGGCAATAAAATATGCAGCTGGCTGTCTTGTAAAAAATGCAAGACAAGGCGCAAGAGCAGGCTATTTTGCGCAACGCCGCCGCTTATGGCAAGGTGTTTTACCTCTAAGTCTTTTGCTTTTTTATGAGCCAAAGTCGCAAGGCCTTTTGCGAGATTGGTATGAAAAAAAGCAGAAAGAAAGGCTGTGTCCTTTCCTTCCTGGTAGGCCCTTGCGAGAGCATAAAAGAGTCTGTGTGTTTCAAGCTCCAAAAGGCTGTTTTTTTCAGCAATTTCTGGAATACAATCTTGATTTTGCAAGATTGTATTGAAATTTCCGAATTGATAGGCCTTGTGTTCAAGACGAATGGCCGCTTGGCCTTCATAAGATATTGTTTCACACAGACCAAGAAGGGCAGAGACAGCATCAAAAAGACGGCCGCAGCTTGTTGTGAGCTCTCCATAGCCCCTTTGTGCAAGGTCAGAAATGTGTGAGGAAATTGCCGACTTGCTCTCTTCCCAAGGCCAAGGTTGTCTTTGTTCGATGTCTTTATAGCTTGCGCCTAAGGTCTGTGGCAGGACGCTGAGTAGAGAGAGGGCCAAGCGCCAAGGCTCTTGCACGTCCTTATCGCCAGCGAGTAAGGGGATAGCTTGCAGTTGGCCGATTTTCGTATTGAGTGGTGCGTGCTTAGTATTTTGCTGGCGCAAGGCAGCAGGGTGTACAAAGAGCAACTCGCCCCCCCAAGCCTTTTTGTCAAAACCAAGGCCCATGCCGTCAAGGCACAGAGCAAGGGCTGGCCCAGTATGGCCGTGTTCAGCAAGCACCGCATAGGCATGAGCGACATGATGCTGAACAGGCACAAAGGGAATGCCAAGATTTTTTGCAAAATCCTTTGCCCAGCGACTTGAAGGATAATCAGGATGCAGGTCGGCGGCGATACACTCAATATTCTTTGGGCTTGAATGCACAAAGCGTACAAGATGTTCGGCCATTTCTTCAAAAAAAGCAAAGTTTTTGAGATTGTCAAGATCGCCTATGTGCTGGCTAACATAGGCCTTGTCGCCTTGGGTGCAGGTGAGGGTATTTTTGAGCAGTGCGCCACAAGCAAGAATGGGCGGGCCTTTGTGCGGAAGCTTTACAAAACTTGGCATAAGGCCACGACTGCGGCGAAGTGTCAATAGTTCACTTTTTGGCTTTTTCCTGTTTTGTGTTTTTTGGACAAAAAGCACAACAGAATCGTCTTGTCGTATAAGAATGTCTCGATTGTGCAAGACAAAGAGGTCGGCTATATCGCTTAGAGCAGAAATAGCCTCTCGATTGCCAAGGCAAATGGCCTCGCCTGAACTGTTTCCCGATGTCATGATGAGCGGTTTTTTATAGAGGCGCAAAAGCAATTCATGCAAGGGGCTTGAAGGGAGCATTAAGCCAATGCGGCCTTGGCTGGCTTCGCCTTGTTGACATTCTTCTTTACAGAGCTTTTTTGCTTCGCAGGTGCTAAAAACGATGTCAGGATTGACAGTTTTTGGCAAAGTCTGTGCTTTTTGCTTGAGCAAAGCAATAGGGCGGACTTGAGATTCAAGATTTTGCGCCTCTTCTTCTGAAATATGGGCATAACTTCTTGCTTCTTCGAGATTTTCAACCATCACGGCAAGGGCTTTGTGCGGGCGTCTTTTTCTTTCTCTTAGTCGGACAATGGCCTCTTCATTTGTGGCGTCACAGGCAAGATGAAAACCGCCAAGGCCTTTTATGGCGACAATCTTGCCTTCTTCAAGGGCTTTGCAAACAATGTGCAAGACTTTCATTGTCGGGAGCTGCTTTTTTTTGTGGCTGTCTTCTTCAAAAGGCTCACAAAGCCAAATATGTGGCCCGCAGACTGGGCAGGCCAGAGGCTGAGCATGAAAGCGGCGGCTCTTTGGATCGTGATATTCTTTGGCGCAATATTCGCACAGATCAAAGCAGGCCATGGAAGTGTGCTTGCGGTCATAAGGACTTTTATGCGTGATGGTGATCCTTGGACCGCAATCTGTGCAGTTGATAAAGGGATAGTGGAAGCGCCTGTCTTTTTTGTCATAAAGCTCTTGCAAACAGGCCTTGCAGGGGGCGACATCTGCAGGGATAGCAAGGCCTTGAACCTGCTTTTCATCATTTTCTGTTTGACTGTCTTGAATGACAAATTTTTTTTCATCAAATTG
>CAYJIB010000107.1:0-2375 GCA_964370125.1 uncultured Desulfovibrionaceae bacterium | reverse complement strand
GCAGGTCTTCTTCTATACACTTGTCAATGCGGGCGAGTGGAGGGAGTTCTTCTTGCAGGCTTTTCGCAAAAAGTGCGAGAATGTCTTCTTTTCCCTGCACTTCAATGCGCACGTTGTTTGCCATATTATAGACAAGTCCCGTAAGGCCAAGTTCTGTGGCTTTTGTGTAGACAAAGGGGCGAAAGCCCACACCCTGGACTTGACCTTGTATGATGTAAAGACGACGTTTCATAAAATGCCAAATATTTTCCTTGCAAGAAAGGCAAAATTTCTTTATAGAGTAGCTCTGGTAGTAGTTCTGGTAACCGTTTTGGCAGTCTGCCTTGAAGAGCTACTGAACAAATACAGTTTATTCTTTTTTTGGAGGGAAGACAATGTCTGAAAGTGGTAAACTTGGCGCAAGAGTGCGCAAATGGCGTGAAAATCAAGAAAAAAGCTATGAAGATTTGGCAGAAATGACAGGCCTTAGCGTCGATTTTTTAGAAACACTTGAAAAGACTAGCCTTTGTCCTTCAATTGGCCCTTTGCAAAAAATAGCCAGAGCCTTGGGCACACGCCTTGGCACCTTTATGGACGATCAAAGCACAAAAGATCCCATTATTACTCGTGCCGAAGAGCGTCATGAAGACCTCTCTATGCAACAAGCGGGGAGCAACAGGCCTTCGTATACCTATTTTTCTTTGGCAAAGGGCAAGGTCGACAGAGCGATGGAGCCTTTTGTCATCAATATGCAGCCAGAAACAACCGCAAAGCAAGGCCTCTCAAGCCATCAAGGCGAAGAACTCATCTTTGTTTTAGAAGGTGCGGTGCAGTTGATCTATGGTCAAGAAAGCTATGTGCTTGAAAAGGGCGATACCGTCTATTATAATTCAGCCGTGCCGCATTATTTGGGGCCAGCAAAGGGCGAACCAGCACAAATTTATGCCGTGCTTTTCTATCCTGAATAGACAATCGCCACAGAAAAATTTTTTTGTAAACAATACCTCAATAGTTAAAGATTTGCTTGGAGAACAATATGGGCGATTTTGTCTTGCGTGAAAAAACCTTGGGGCAGCTTTTGGACGAAGCCGTTGCGGCCTATCCTGACAATGACGCAATAGTCTATGTAGACCGTGATTTTCGTCAAACATGGAAGACTTTTTCTGAAGAAGTGGACGAAGTGGCCAAAGGCCTTATGGCCTTAGGCATAAAGCCTGGCGAAAAAGTGGCTGTCCTTGCGACAAATGTGCCGCATTGGGTCACCCTTATGTTTGCAACGGCTCGCATCGGGGCTATCTTGCTCACGGTCAATACCAATTATCGTGAAAGTGAAATCCGCTACTTGCTTTCTCATTCAGAATGCGAAAATCTCTTCCTTATCGGTGGCCACAGAGATTATGACTATATTGAATGTATCTACAATATTGTTCCCGAACTTCGCACACAAGAGCGTGGGCATTTGCGCAGTAAGGACTTGCCGCATTTAAAGAGGGTCTTCTTCCTTGGTATGGAAAAACACCGTGGTATGTTCTCTTTTACCGAAGTAAAAGCCTTGTCGGTCATGACAAGTAAGGAAGATTATGAGACAAGGAAAAGTGGTGTCTCGCCTTATGATGTCGTCAATATGCAATACACTTCTGGCACAACGGGCTTCCCAAAGGGTGTCATGCTTTCGCACGTATCCATTGGCAACAATGGCTATTGGATAGGGAAGAATCAGCTCTTTACCAGCGAAGACAGAGTGTGCTTGCCCGTCCCTTTGTTTCACTGTTTTGGCTGTGTGCTTGGTGTTATGGCCTGTGTCAATCACAAGGCGACAATGGTTATCTTAGAAAGTTTTGCGCCTCTCCAAGTCATGGTTTCTTTGGACATTGAAAAATGTACGGCCCTCTATGGCGTCCCGACAATGTTCCTTGCTGTCCTTGACCACAAAGCTTTCTCTCGCTTTGACTATTCGTCTATGCGCACAGGCATTATGGCGGGATCTGTTTGCCCTGAACCTCTTATGCGCCGTGTTATGGACGAGCTCAATATGACCGATGTCACCATTTGTTATGGCCTTACAGAGGCCTCGCCTGTGATGACACAAACGCTTACCGACGATTCTGTTGAACGTCGTGTAAAGACAGTTGGCCGTCACATGCCGGGCATTGAGGTCTGCATTATGGATCCAGAAACACGCACAGAGCTGCCCCGTGGTGTTGAGGGCGAAGTCTGTTGTCGTGGCTACAATCTTATGAAGGGCTATTACAATATGCCTGAGGCCACAAAAGAAATCATTGACGAAGATGGCTGGTTGCATTCTGGTGATCTTGGTATCATGGACGAAGAAGGCTATGTGCGCATTTGCGGCCGCTTAAAAGATATGATTATTCGTGGGGGCGAAAATATTTCCC
>CAYJIB010000106.1:0-6116 GCA_964370125.1 uncultured Desulfovibrionaceae bacterium | reverse complement strand
AGATGCAGCCGGGCTCTCTATATCCCTAAGGCTCGTTCCTCGCCTAAGGGCTACAGCACTTCGTGCTGCCCTTTGGGTAGGTAGGAAGACAAGCTTTTGCTAGCGACGTGTACTCTTATGGTACACGAGCGACGCAAAAACGCAGTCTGACGCCGCAGATTGCCCCTTTTCAACACTTTACTGCTAAAAAAGGCGGACAAGGTCATTAAAGGTCGCAAACAACATCAGACCAATAAGAAAAACCATACCCACTCGACCCGCCATCTCCCTAAAACGCTCATTCACAGGACGCCCAACAATCATCTCAATAGCAAAAAAGATGATAAGCCCCCCATCAAGCACAGGAATAGGCAATAAATTAAAAATCCCCAAATTGATACTGATAAGCGCCGTAAGGAAAAGAAGATTAACAATCCCCTCATGCGCCTGCTGTCCAACAATTTGCGCAATCATCACTGGCCCACCAAGGGAATTTAAGGGAACAGCCCCTTGCACAAGTTTTGCCAAAGACTCAAAAGTAAAGGCAATAGTCCCCCAAGTGCGTGAAAAAGCAGAAGATAAAGCTTCAAAAAAACCTAGTGGGCGATACTCAAGCTCGCCACCAGAACTTATGCCAATAAGCCAAGTCTTTTCCATTTCACCAAAGATATTAGGCACTTCCTTTTGTTCAGGGCTAAGCGTGACAGAAAGTTCCTCGCCCTCACGAAGCAGAGTAAGTTCAATAACATTACCGCCAGTCGCCTTGATAGCGTCAGCAATTTCGCTCCAAGTGCTGATCTCTTTGTCGTTTATAGAAAGAATGCGGTCATTTTTTTGCAAATTTGCTGTGGCTGCTGGGCTTTCAGGATTGACTTCGCCAATGACGGGCAAAAGTTCTGCCGTGCCCTGAGACAAAGTGATGCCAAAATAAATGATGACGGCAAGCAAGATGTTAAAGGCAGAACCCGCAAGGGCCACAAGCAAACGGTGCCAAGCGGGGTGAAGATTAAAACGTTCGTGCGGCTCAAAGACGATGCCATTTTGGGCGATTTCGTCTTCATCTTCCTCACCGTCTTCTTCCCCAGCCAAAGCGCAATAGCCGCCAAGGGGGATGAGTGAAAGACAATATTCTGTTTTGCCATATTGCTTTTTTATAAGCTTTGGACCAAAGCCCAGAGAAAAGGTGACAACACCAATGCCAAGGGCCCTCGCCACAAGGAAATGCCCAAGTTCATGAAAGAAAATCAAAGCCCCAAGGACAATGATCACAGAAAGAACGCTCTGCCCATGAGGGAGCAATGAGCTTAAAAAATCCATAATTATTCACTCCATAAGCCTGTTTGCAGGCGTGTTTGTGTATCAATAGACAAGATGTCTTCAAAATTATTTGCCTGCGTTAAGCCTTCTCTTTCGGCCAAATCAAGACTTTTTTCAACAATTTTTGGAATATCCATGAAGCCTATCTGCCCTTGCAAAAAAGCCGCAACCGCCACTTCATTGGCGGCATTTAAGACTATGGGCAAATTTTTGCCCTTTATGGCAGCATGAAAAGCAAGAGAGAGGCACGGAAATAACAATACATTCGGCTTTTCAAAAGTCAAGCTCTTTAGGCTAAAGAAATCAAGGGGAGACACTTGGCAAGGGAGTTGTTTTGGCCAAGCAAGGCAACGACTTATAGGGATCTTCATATCGGGCTGACTCATTTGCGCAAGGACAGAAGCGTCAGAAAAAGCCACCATTGAATGGATAATCGACTCTGGATGAATGACAACTTCGATGCGATCAAGGTCTATTCCAAAAAGAGCCATAGCCTCTATCACTTCAAGGCCTTTATTCATTAATGTCGCAGAATCAATGGTGATTTTTGCGCCCATATTCCATTTTGGGTGTTTTAGGGCTTCGGCCGCTGTTACCTTGGCGAGTTCTTCGGCATTTTTTTGTCGAAAAGGCCCACCAGAGGCCGTAATGAGAAGAGAAGTTACGCTTTCTGGTTCTCGACCGTGCAAGATTTCAAAGAGGGCATGGTGTTCGGAATCGATGGGCAAAATGACCGCCCCGCTTTCTTTGCATATATTGCGTATAAGCTCGCCGGCAAGCACCAGAGATTCTTTATTGGCAAGGGCAATAACTTTGCCCGCTCTTGCACTAGCAAGAGTTGCGGCAAGGCCCGCTGCGCCGACTTGCGCTGAAACGACAAGGTCAATTTCAGAAAGGCTTGCCATATCTGCAAAGGCTTGTGGGCTGTGAGAAAGACAGGGCCTATAGTCTTTTGGGAGGCCTTGTGCGACTTTTTGCAAAGAGGCTTCGTCTTGCATGGCGATGTATTTTGGGCGAAAAAAAAGAGCTTGTTTGAGCAAGAGCTCTGCATTTTTTCCCCCAGCCAAAGCGACAATTTCAAAGGCTTTTTCTTTGTCATTTTGGGCACTTGCATTATTGTGCTTGACAAGTTCAAGTGTCGATACACCAATAGAGCCTGTGCTTCCCAAGATAGCCAGATTGCGAGTTTTTTTGGCATTCCAGCTTTCAGAGGGAAGGCTTGATATATAGTTGATGGTCATATTTTAAAAGAAAGAATGTATGAGGTTAAGGGCGGCGTAGGTAGGGATCAAAAACAAAATACTGTCAATGCGATCAAGAATGCCTCCGTGCCCTGGGAGGATACTGCCAGAATCTTTAACGTTTTTCGCTCTTTTAAGGGCAGATTCAAAGAAATCGCCAAGTTGAGCAACGACATTTAAAAGCATTGCTACATAGACAAATTGAATGAATGAGGCCTTGCCAAAAAAAAGTCCCATGAGGCTGATGACAAGGGTGCAGGCAACAAAACTTGCGGCTGAACCTTCAACACTTTTTTTAGGGCTGATTGCCGGCCAGATTTTGCGTTTTCCATAGCGCAGCCCAAAAAAATAGGCAGAAGTATCAGAAACACCGGCGACAAGCAAGATGAGGATAATGTCTTTTAGTTCAAAAAAGAAAATTGGCGCAGTGAAAAGAGGAATATACAAAAGACCAAAAAGAAAAATTGCTGTGTTTTCAAAGGGATAGTCTGGATTTTTGCTATAAGAAAAGAGAAATATCAAGGCGTGCAAAAGTGCGATAAAGGCAAGGCAAGCAAGCAAGGCAGAAGGATGTTTGTATGAGGCAACAAAGGTGATAGCAAGACCGCAAGCGATAGCAAAGATTCGCTCACCTAAGTTTTCTTCATTTTGCCAAAAAAGCTTATAAAATTCCCAAAGGCCAAGGCCAGTCATTCCCAGCATACCGATAAGCAAGCTTGTTGGTCCAAGGCTAAGGCCAAGTATAAGCAGGACTATTAGTCCTGCAGCAGTAAAAATTCTTGGAGCGTGTTTTGATGAAATCATAATTGTTCCTGTGTCAGGCCAAAGCGGCGATTGCGGCTTGCAAAGCATTCTAAGGCTTGCTTGAGGTCTTCTGGGGTAAAATCAGGCCAATAAAGTGGGCTAAAAATAAGTTCGGCATAAGCGCATTGAAAGGGGAGGAAATTGCTAAGGCGTTGTTCTCCGCTGGTGCGAATGACAAGGTCTGGGTCGGCTTGTTGCTTTGTATAAAGCTTTTCCCTAAAGACTTCTTCGGTGATTTGTTCTTCTTTAAGGCCGTCCTTTATGCACAGGCGCACAGCCTGCAATATCTCATCCCTGCCAGAGTAGTTGATTGCCAAATTAACAAGTATTCCAGTATTTTGCTTTGTACTTTCAATGCTTTGCTTTAGAACAAATTGCACCGTTTTTGGAAGACCCTCTAAATCGCCCAGAATGTTTAGACGGATATTTTCTTTTTGAATAAAGCTGAGTTCTTTTTGCAAAAAATTGACAAGCAGATCAAAAAGCAAGGCGACTTCGTCTTTTGGCCGTCCCCAATTTTCTTTTGAAAAGGTGTAGAGTGTTAAGCTTGGTATGCCGATTTTTGCGCAAGCCAAAACGATTTCACGAGCGGTTTTTACACCGGCCTTATGGCCTTCAGATCGTGAAAGATTGCGTGTTTTGGCCCAACGTCCGTTTCCGTCCATAATAATGGCCAGATGTTTGGGGAGTTTGTTGTCTGCGCTCATGCTTTTTGCCAATTCTATGGGTGTGTTACACATTCATTTAAAAATATTCAATATCACAAAAATCAAGGCCCTTGCGTCAAAAGACTACGCACACCTTGATTTTTGTTTATTTCAATATATTAAGCTTCAACTGCCGCTAAAGCTCCGTAAGGCTCCGTACAATAAATTGTGCAGGAGTTTTATATTTTCAATACAGTTGATAAAACAGCTTTTACAAGCTAAATGTCCATAATTTCTTTTTCTTTATTTTGGTACATGCTGTCACATTGTTTGATGTAGTTGTCGGTGAGTTTTTGAATTTGCTCATTGCCTTTTTTGAGGTCATCTTCGGTAATTTTTTTGTCTTTTTCGAGTTTTTTGAGCAAGTCATTCGCGTCACGACGGATATTTCTGACAGCGATTTTTCCGTCTTCAGTGTATTTTTTGGCAACCTTTACCAAGTCTTTACGGCGTTCTTCAGTAAGGGGTGGAATAACGATGCGGATAATTTTTCCATCATTTACTGGAGTTAGGCCAAGGTCAGATTTTAAGATAGCTTTTTCAATAAGAGCAAAAGCGCCCTTATCCCAAGGCTGAATAGTGAGCGTGCGGCTGTCTGGCACAGCGACAGAGGCCATTTGATCAATGGCTGTAGGTGTGCCATAATAGTCGGCCTTAAGGCCGCTGACAAGGCTAGTAGAAGCACGACCAGTGCGCAATTTTCCAAAATCGCGGTCAAGGCTGCCGAGGGCTTTTTTCATTTTTTCTTCGGCTTCTGGTAAGACGCTTTCCATGTTTTCTCCCTATATTTAAAGTTTGATTGTAGACATTTATATAACAATAGTACCAGGATTATCGCCTTGCACCACACGAGTGATGCTGTCAGTAAAGATATTGCAGACGATAATGGGCATATTGTTTTCTTGTGCAAGTGTGATGGCTGTTGTATCCATAATGCGCAAATGCCTGCGCAGGGCTTCTTCGTGGCTTAGGGTTTTGAACATAATTGCATCAGGATTGGTGACTGGGTCTTTGTCATAAACGCCGTCAACCTTTGTGGCCTTGATGATGACATCACATTTTAGTTCCATAGCTCTAAGTGCGGCTGTGGTGTCTGTTGTAAAATAAGGGTTTCCTGTGCCGCCAGCGCAAATAACTGTGCGATCTTTTTCCATATGGCGCAAGGCTCTTCTGCGCAAATAAGGTTCACAAACCTGCTGCATGGTGATAGCCGACAAGACTCGGGTGGGGATGTCTTCTTGTTCAAGTGCGTCTTGCAAAGCAAGGGCGTTTAAGACGGTTGCGAGCATTCCCATGTAATCCGCAGAAGATCTGTCCATACCTTGAGATGAGGCTGCAAGACCTCGAAAGATATTGCCTCCACCAATAACGAGAGCGACTTCTACGCCCAAGTGAACGACAGCCGCAATGTTTTTGCAGATTTTTGATACGGTTTCAGGGTCAATGCCGCCTTCTTTGTCGCCGGCAAGGGCTTCTCCACTGAGCTTGAGCAAAATTCTCTTATAAGCAAGATTTGCCATATTTTCTCCCTTCGCAGTTAATAGTGAAAAATCAAGCAAACTTATAGTAAAGTATCACAGTTTTTTTTGAAAATCAAGGGAAATGATTGCCTTGCTGTGTATCTTTTTTTGCCTTTTACAAAGAAAATCGCAAAAGCAAAAACGCTATTAAATCCTCACTCTTGACAAAGCAGTCACCTTAAAATATATTTCTATTAAGAGCTTAAGAACTCTTTCATAGACGTAAAGCCATAGTTATAACTGTGGGCTTTTTTTCGCCTATTCTGTGGGCGGGAGTGGACTAATACAATACCTTCGGGGAATATGTCCGCCGCTCTATGACGGTTCTTAGCTCCCGCCCTCTATTGTTTTAATAAGGGGCAATAAAGAAAATCATAGAGGTTCCCATGAAGAAAGATTTTTTAAACTTTAGGTTTTTCTTCGAGAGGAAGTTATCGTGTCACATAACTTTGCTTATAATAGTAAGTTATCTTTTATTATTGTTGGGGGGGGGGGGGGGGGGGAATGGGGGGGGGTTTTATAGGGGCCCGCGGTGGATTTATAATTTT
>CAYJIB010000105.1:0-6159 GCA_964370125.1 uncultured Desulfovibrionaceae bacterium | reverse complement strand
AGGGGGGGGAGATATATGCGAAGCATATCCTCCCCCCATAAGCCCATAATCTCCCTCGAACAATGAAGGAACGATGACTTTAGGTAAAGGAAAAAACTTCACAGGGATAGAAAACCTCTTCTCGAAGAAATAACCTAAAACCTTAAAAACTTCACAGGGATAGAAAGCCTTCTCTCAAAGAAAACTTGCTTCCATTTGCAGATTTACTGCTAAATGAGCGGCTAAATGAGTGGCTAAATATAGCCAAAGCTAACCATGTACCCAATTTGTCTCGACATACAAAACAACCACCACTCGCATTGCCTTATCATCGGCATGGGACATGTCGGCTTGCGCAAGCTCAAAAGGCTGCTGCAAGAAAAACCTGCCTCAATCCTTATCATTGACCCAAAGCCAATAACAAAAGAAGTGCAAGAATTTTGCTTAGAGGGAAATGTGCGCTATGAATGCCGAAGCTTTGAAGACAAGGATATTTTAGGGAAATTGTTGGTCTTTGCTGCAACAAGCAATGAAGAAGTAAATTCTCATATCGCAAAGCTCTGTCGCAAGCACAATATCCTCTGCAATGCCGCAAGCAATCCGCATGAAGGCTCTTTTAATCTGCCCGCAAGCCTCACAAGAAAGGGCATCACCTGCACAATCAGCACAGAAGGAAAAAGCCCCGCAATCAGCAAATACCTTCGTGAAGAACTCACCCACTGGCTTGAAGAAAAAACACAAAGCCTTGGACCCCTTGTCAAATGTATGGAACAGTTACGGCCACATATCTTACAAGCCTTTCAAGAGGGCAGCCTTCAAGGTAATCATGCAGAATACTTCGCAAAACTTGTCCGCTCGCCCCTAGGCGACTGCCTAAAAAATCAAGACAGAAAGGCCAGCAAGCTGATACTCAAAGAAAGTTTGCCGCCTTCTCTGCACAGCCTTATTGATGAGGTGCTCAATGATCTTGACTAAACTATTGCCCTTATTTATCGTGCATCTTTATGCCATACTCAGCGTTTGCGCCCTCTTTGCCTTCTTTAAACGTTCAGAAAAACTCAAGAAATTCACCCTTATCTTGGCCTATGCGACATTGACCATACAAGGCCTTGACCTAGCCCTCACCCTTGCCGAAGGGACTTTTAGCAGAGCTTTTTTCCTTATGATTATTGCCTGGAGCATAGGCCTTGTGGCGCTTTTTTCTTGGCAAAAGCTTGGACATTCGACTCTTTTCTTGCTCACTATGCCAATTATAACAGGTATATACCTCTTTGCAATGTTTTATCGCCAAGTGACTTTTAGCCTCCCGCCAAGCCTTTCGACCATGTTTTTTTCCATACACATTGCAAGCCTTTCTCTCTCATGGGCCTGTATAGTGATCGCCTTTCTGGCGGCCCTTTTGTATTTAGAGCAAAAACACCGCCTCAAAACAAAAAGGCCGGTCATACGCTTTTTTAAAAATCTGCCCTCGCTCACCCTCCTTGATCGAGTCAATAAATGGTCAGTCTACGCGGGCTTTCCCCTGTATAGCCTTGGCCTCATAAGCGGCTTTCTCAATAATTTTTGGGCCTATGGGCAAAGCTTTACTCATGACCCAAAAGAATGGATGAGCCTCGCTATCTGGCTTTTTTATGCCTGCTTCTTTGGCTTGCGTTTGCGCTCTCGCCTTTATGGAAAAAGGGCTGCTATCTTTGCTATCTGCCTCTTTGTGGCCGGCCTCTTTTCTTTAACTGTTTTAAATAAGCTCTTTGCCACAACGCACAATTTGGTGGGGCTCTAAAATGAACAATAATTTGCTTGTTCTAGGCCTAAGTCACCGCTCTGCAAGTGTTGACGTGCGAGAGCGTTTTGCCCTGCAAAAAGGCGAGCTCGAAGCCCTTTTGAATGTGCAAAGGTCTGCGCCAGAAGGGATTTTTGAAAGCGTAATCAAAGAATGCATTGTGCTCTCAACCTGCAATCGAGTAGAAATCATCGCCTATGGTGAAGGCGATATGGCGGCAAGCCTTCGCAAAAAATGGGGAAAGGCGAAGGGTGAAAAGGCAGAAGAGCTTTTAGCTTATACCTATGAATATACTGGGAAAAAAGCCGTTGAGCATGTCTTTACCGTGGCGGGAAGCTTAGATTCTATGGTGCTTGGCGAGCCGCAAATCTTAGGTCAATTAAAAGAAGCGTACCGTTTTGCGGTACAGGCAAAAAATACGGGCCCTATCCTTAATAGATTGCTGCACAAGGCTTTTTCGGTGGCCAAAAGAGTGCGTACAGAAACAGGCATAGCCGCAAGTGCGGTCTCTGTCTCATACGCAGCTGTAGAGCTTGCAAAACGCATCTTTAACAATCTTTCTGAACACAAGGCCTTGCTTATTGGCGCTGGCGAGATGGCCGAGCTTGCAGCAAGGCATCTCTTGCAAGCGGGTATCAATCACCTATATATTAGCAACAGAACCTTTGAAAGAGCCAAGGCCTTGGCTTTACAATTACGAGGTGAAGCGATTTCCTTTGATGAAATTGTTCCTTCTTTACACGATGTTGACATTATTATTTCATCAACTGGAGCGACTGAAGCCATCTTAAAAGCTGTCGACATTGCGCCCATTTTGCCAAAGAGGGCAGGGCGCCCCATGTTCTTTATTGATATCGCTGTCCCTCGAGATCTTGACCCAGACATCAACAATTTTGATGATGTTTTTGTCTATGATATTGATGACTTAAAGGATGTTGTTGAAGAAAATATGACAAGTCGCCGTGATGAAAGCCAAAAGGCTCTTTCAATCGTGCATGAAGAAGTGGAAAATTTTGAAAAATGGTTTTATTCCTTAGCCTTACAACCGACAATCGTTGACCTTATTCAGCATTTTGAACACTGTTTTGACACAGCTTTTATGGAGATTGAAGAAAAATTTAGCAAGGATGATCAGCAACTTGCACAGCTCTTACAAAAAGCCCGTCACAAACTTGTGAGAAAGCTTGCCCATGACCCGCTCACTTTTTTGAAAAAGAGCCATGAACCGCAAGAAAATCGTCATGTTGATGCCTTACGCCGTCTTTTTAACTTGGACAAGGACAGAGAAAATAGAAGGTAGTAGAGAGCTTTTTTCTTGCCAAGGCCGTAAAAAGACGGTAATTTGTAAATAACTTTTGATGCTAGAACAAAAATCATTCACATACTACACAAAAATCAGGGAGAAGCTTATGGTTGGCGTTGAAATGAAAAACTTGATCGACAAATGCAATATCTTTTGTACGCAAGCTTTGAATACGGCGGCGGGCTTAACGGTCAATCGTGGGCATTATGAAGTGAGTCTTGAGCATTTCTTGCTTGCCTGCCTTGAAGAGCCAAAGTCAGACATTGCTCTTGCTTTAGAATTTTTTGGCGGCGATATTGCCAAGGTCAAGCAATCGCTCAATCAATCCCTAGAGGCTTTTCGCTCTGGCAATCCAAATCGTCCTGTTTTTTCCCCTCTTTTGCAAGAAATTTTAGAGGCTTCTTGGCTTGTGGCCTCAGTTGATGTGGGCTTAAATCGTTTGCGTTCTGGCGCCTTGCTTCTTGCCTATTTGCGCAGGCCTTCGCTCTATTCTCAGGGCAATTATTCTTCTGATTTTGCTGTTATAAATAGAGAATCCTTCCTTGCACAATTTGGCACGATAACGGCTTCTTCTGTTGAAAATGCCGAGGCCAGCTATGAGGGCGGCGAAGCAGAGGGCAAAAGGCCCTTGTCTGCTGATGGCGGTGAAAATTTTATGGAGCGTTTTTGTGAGGATTTCACCGAAAAAGCCAAGCAGGGCAAGATCGACCCTGTCTTTGGGCGTGATGATGAAATCCGCCAGATGGTGGACATCCTGGCCCGCAGACGCAAGAACAATCCTATCTTGGTGGGCGATCCCGGTGTTGGAAAAACAGCCGTAATGGAAGGTCTGGCCTTGCGCATTGTGCAGGGCGATGTGCCAGAAACCTTAGAAGGCGTGCGCCTTATGGGGCTTGATATGGGCTTGCTTGAGGCGGGGGCTTCGATGAAGGGCGAATTTGAGCGTCGTTTGAAGGGGGTGCTTGATGAGATCAAGGCTTCGACTACGCCGATTATCCTCTTTATTGATGAAGCGCATTTGCTTGTTGGCGCTGGCGGCAATGCCGGCGGTTCTGATGCGGCAAATCTTATGAAGCCAGCCCTTGCTCGTGGTGAAATTCGTACTTGTGCGGCCACAACATGGAAGGAATACAAGAAATATTTTGAAAAAGACCCAGCTCTTGCCCGCCGCTTTCAGTTGGTCAAACTTGATGAACCTTCTGTTGAGGTGGCGGCCCTTATTTTGCGTGGAATTCGTGATTCTTATGAAAAGGCCCATGGCGTGCTTATCCGTGATGATGCTTTGCAAGCCGCTGCAGAATACGCAGGGCGTTATATCACAGGGCGTTTTTTGCCAGACAAGGCCATTGATCTTTTGGATACGGCTTGCGCTCGTGTGAAGGTTGGGCAAAAGGCCAAGCCAGCCCTGCTCGAAGACACCGAAAGAGCTTCACAAGCAAGGCAAAGAGAGCTTGACGCTCTTTTACGTGATGCGGATAATGGCTTGCCGATAAGCGAAGAAAGTCTTGAGAATTTGCGTGTGCAAATCACAGAACTTGACGCAAAGGCCGATGAAGTCCGTGCTGTTTGGCAAAGAGAATGCGAGGCCGCACAGCTACTTATTGAAGCCCGCTTGGCCCTTTATGCGGCCAAAGAAGCAGAAAAATCGCATTTGTGCCAGCCTGAACCTTTTGTGAATGAGGCGGCAGATATTTCTGTGCCAGAAGATTTTCTTGAAGAAGAGCTTGGAGAGGGCAATGCACAAGAAAGTCATGCAAATGAAAGCCAAGCAGAAGACGTTCTTTTAGAAGAAGCCCGCCTTGAGGTGGTAAAGGCTCGTGAGGCCCTTGACAGTGCACGCAAGGCTTTGCTCGAATTGCAGGGTGATGATCCTTTGGTCTTTGTTGAGGTAAGCCCAGAGACGATTGGCAAGGTGGTTTCAGATTGGACGGGCATTCCGGTTGGCAAGCTTGCGCAAGAGCAGGCCTCTATGGTGGCCGATCTTGGCAATGTGCTTGGCAAGGCCATTAAGGGTCAAGACGCCGCTATTCACGCTGTTGTTGAAGGCATTCAAGCCAGTAAGGCCGGCCTTCGCTCGCCTGATCAGCCTATGGGTGTCTTCCTCTTGGTTGGGCCTTCTGGTGTGGGCAAGACAGAGACTGGCCTTCGCTTGGCGGACGCACTTTTTGGCGATGAGCGTTCAGTCATCACCATCAATATGAGCGAATTTCAAGAAAAGCACACGGTTTCTCGCCTGATCGGTTCGCCTCCGGGCTATGTGGGTTATGGCGAAGGGGGCATGCTTACCGAAGCGGTGCGACGCCGTCCTTATTCTGTGGTCTTGCTTGATGAGGTAGAAAAAGCGCATAAAGATGTCATGCAGCTCTTTTATCAGGTCTTTGACAAGGGGACACTTACAGATGGCGAAGGGACAGAGGTCAATTTCCGCAATACTGTGATTTTATTGACTTCAAACTTGGCTTCTGACAGCATTCAGCAACTTTGTGCTTCTGGCTTGCCGAGTGCAGACGCCTTAATTGGCGCTATTCGTCCTGTTTTGTCACAGCATTTCCAGCCCGCTCTTTTGGCGAGAATGCACATTGTTCCTTACGGTTCTTTGCAGCCAGAGGCCTTGAAGACAATCACCACTTTGAAGCTCGATATCTTGGCAAAGCGTCTGTACACAAACAATAAAATCCGCCTTGTGTATGATGATAAGCTTTCGCAGGCTATTGCTTCACGTTGTTTGGAAGTTGAGACAGGGGCTCGCAATATTGATTATATTATTTCGGCCAATATTTTGCCGCAGCTTTCAAAGTGTATTTTAGAGCATATGGCTGATGGGCAGATGCCTAGAGAGGTGCATCTTGAGTTTAATGAAGAGGGTGCTTTGCATATGCGTTTTGTGCATGAGGAAGAGTTGAGTTAGTTTATTTTTTGTAAGTTTACTTAGATAGATTTATATTGTGTTCTTATCAGTTTCTTGTGTGCTTGAGTTTTTTTGAACTCTTTTGAGCGATGCATCTTTTTCACGCCAGCGGCGGCATTTGGCCGCTCATTTGGCAGTAGGTATGCAAATGGAAGCAAGTTCCATTTGCCTGCCTACATTCGCTTAAAG
>CAYJIB010000104.1:0-6211 GCA_964370125.1 uncultured Desulfovibrionaceae bacterium | reverse complement strand
GCACTTTTTTAAAAAAAATGTAAATTTTTTTCTAAAAGGAAAATCTCACACAATTCTAATAAGATACATCGCATTTTTTTAGAAAAAAAACACAAATCCGCCTCTTTCTGATCTTTTCAAACACAGCAGATGACACAGACTTGAAGGAAGATTTCTTTAGCCTTTCTTTTTTTGAAATCTCAACTAAAGTTTTTGCGTATTTTGCCGATATGATGTATGATAGGCTTTCATTGAAAGTCATTTTACTCTATAAGGCTACCATTATGCGCAATTTTATTAAAGTGAGTGCCCTTTGTTTGATGGCTTGCACCCTACCAAACGAGGCCAAGGCAAATTCATTACAGCACCTTGAGAACTTGGCAACGCAAAGAGCCATTGCTTCTGAAAGGGTATTGACCAAGCATCAATATAATGAACGCATTCGAGGCAATCATCTACCTACGTCTTTGTGGGAAGAGCTGGCTTTGCGCCCGCAGGCCTTTATGCAGCACAATCCAAACAGGGCAAGCTATGCAAGCAGTTCTATCCCGCCAAATGCCCGCTGGATTGACCCAAAGGCAAAGCCAACACCTTTTCCTTCTCAAAAAAGGAATACACAAAATCCTGCTCAAACGCAGAGGCCAACACAGTCCCCAACACAAGCGAAGGTCCAGCCTCCAACACAAGCTAACCAACCGAGGGCAACGATGCAGACTCCAAGCCCGCAAGTTCCTCTTGTTCCGACAACTCCGCCTATTCCTAAGCCCGGACCAAGAAATCCCCTTGACCAAAGGACCTCAAACAACAATGTGGCTACAAATCAAAGTTTAGCCACGAGTCCTACGGTTGATCCAGAATGGCAATGGCCTGATAATTGATTTTTTGACATATCGTCTATGTTGAAAATGCTATCTTCAACATAGGCATTTAAAATGCAGGGCGAAGCTTCTCTTGGCACTAGTGCCTGAAGCTTGCCTTGCTTTTTTGTGTCGAAAGATTTTGCACAATAAACATACAAAAAAATCTTCACTGAATAAACATGCATACTTGACACTATAAAAGCTATATAATACACTCTCTCCAGAAAGAGGCAAGTCGCTTATTTGAGTTATTTTTTTGCGACTTTGTTAGCTAATAGCATGCTAAAACAAGAAAGAGCGCGTTTAACGCGCATAAAAAGGGGAGGCGCCATGGCGAAGACTTTTATGCATATTATAGAAAATATACTTTCAGACACGTCTCTGGAGAACAATCAAATTGCTCAAGGCATTGGAAAACCTTATGCAAAATTGCTTCGTGAAATTGATCCAAACAATGCGAGGGCAAAGCTTGGTGCAAGAACCTGCTTGGACATCATGCACATAACAGGAGACCACAGAGCTTTGTACTATCTTGCGGAACATTTTGGTTATGAATTGCGTGCAAAGGCAAACTCAGGCTAATCAAAAAAAATCTTTAGCAGGCTCTTAAAAAAGTCTGCTAAAGATTTTTTTTACAAAAAGGGATTTTATATTATTTCGCCAAACTTTATAAAGAGCAAGTCTGACGAAGCAGATGATGCTTTTTCAACAACACCACACCAAGCGGCTTAAGCAAGCGCCACGGCGGGCTGTTCAAAAAGGGCGAGACCGCACTTCGCCAAGCGGCTTAAAAAGTATCAGACACGAGGAAAACAAGATTTTGCTAGCGAAGTGTACGCTTTTGGTACATGAGCGACGCAAAATCGAAGTCTAACGAAGTAGATGATGCTTTTTCAGCCGCTTGTACTAGGGTGTCCAGGTTTCGAGGACCTTGCCCACAAGCTCCGGCCCAGGCTTCAAAGTGCTTTTCCCAGGAGCCCAACCAGCAGGTGTGGCTTGGCCATTGTTTTCACGCACATATTGAAAAGCCTTGATTTCACGCAAGTCTTCATCGTAGTTGCGACCAACAGGGGCGGCAAAAACCTTTGTCACTTGAACAATACCGTCTGGATCAATAAGGAAGCTTCCGCGAAGATTGAGCATGATCTCATCGCTAAAAGTGCCAAATAGCCTTCCGATATTGCCGCAAGGATCTGCAAGCATGGGGAAAGGCACAGCGTGACCGGCCTTGGCGAGTTCTTTTTCGTCCCACATTTTGTGCACAAAAACAGAGTCTGTGCTTAGGGCTAAAACCTGTACGCCAAGGGCAGCAAATTCTTGATAGCGTGCTGCAACTGCAGCAAGTTCTGTCGCTCAGACAAAGGTAAAGTCTCCGGGATAAAAGAACATATATACCCACTGACCATGGTAATCACTAAGTGAAACGGGTGAAAAAGCCCCGTCTTTGTACGCCTGAGTTGTGAAATCAGGTGCTTTTTTGCCAACTGCAATCATATTCTTCTCCAATCGTAAAAAGGTTAACAAGGATCAAGGACAAATAAAATCAGAGCAGGTTTACTTCTGAACAAAAAGAGTAATAGCACACATTACTAAAAA
The DNA here is from genome assembly GCA_964370125.1 of uncultured Desulfovibrionaceae bacterium. GTDB lineage: Bacteria > Desulfobacterota > Desulfovibrionia > Desulfovibrionales > Desulfovibrionaceae > CAYJIB01. The sequence continues at coordinate 3,776 of CAYJIB010000104.1, read as the reverse complement.
AGAAAAGCCTTTAAAGTGCACTTTTTTTACTTCTCATGAAAAAATAATCTTGCTTCAACATTCACCTTGGGCTTAGCCTTGTGCCCTTAATCTTGTAACTTGATCCATTCTAAGGACTCAACCAAATCTATTGTCCCTGTGTAGAGGGCTTGCCCGATGATGGCGCCTTCAAGATTGCCTTCTTTGCTAAGGGGATAGAGGTCTTTTACGTCTTGCAGGGTGGACATGCCGCCAGCGGCAATGACAGGGACGGGACTTGTTTTTGATAAATGCGCAAGCTTTTCACGGTTAACTCCAAGGCCTGTGCCGTCTCTTTCAATATCGGTATATATGAGGAAGGCGGCTTCGGAAAAAGCGGCGCCGATGCTGCCTTCTTTCTTGCTTGCCATTGCAGAGACAATGTCGTCAAGATTTTGTTCGCTGTCAACAAGCCAGCCCCTTGTTTTGAGGCTATTGCCAACGGCGTCTAGGGAAAGGCCGATTTGCTTTGGGAATTGCAGGCAAAGCTCATAAAAACGCTTTGGCTCTTCAAGGGCCATCGTGCCGACAATGAGTCTTTGCACACCAAGGTCAATCCATCTTTTTGCGACTTCTTCATTGCGAATGCCGCCGCCTAGCTGAATGGGAATGGAGAGGACTTTTGCGATTTCTGAGACAATTTCAGCATTGGCAGAATTTCCACAAAAAGCGCCGTCAAGGTCGATGAGGTGCAAATAGCTTGCCCCTTGCTCTTGCCATTTAAGGGCCATGGCTACGGGATCATCAGAAAAGATTGTGCTTTCATCGGCCTTTCCTTGGCGAAGTCGCACGGCCTTACCGTCTTTTAAGTCTACTGCTGGAAAAAGTTTCATAGTCCAAAATCCATCATGCTTAGGTTGAGGGCTTCTTCGGCAAGTTCCATAGTAGAGACCCATTTGCCGCCACGGCTAAAAAAGGCGGGGGCATTGAGCAAATTGGTGGTCAGGGCTTCTTGTTGTTCTTGGAAATGCGCTCTTTTGACAATACGGCCTTGCACAACATCAACAAGGAAAATATCCATCATAAGTTCAGCCGGTTCTACAACACCCGCCTCGCTCCCTGCACGATTTGTCCAAGAAAGAATGACAGGCACAAGAAGCAAATCGACGCCAGCCTCTTGGCCTTGTTCGATCAATTTTTCCATGGCCGAGCGGTGATCGCTATGCAAGGGATTGTCAGTATTTTTCCTCAAGCTAACAATACGGCGAGAAGCATTGTTTGCACGGATTTTTCTGTCTACCAAAGCGTCAAAGGCGAGCAAATCTTTTTCTGTAGCCTTTCCTTGAACAGCAGGAATATGCCCAGCTAAAAGCTCAGTAGCTAAAAAAGCCTGTTTTGTTGGCACAAGCCCAAGGCTCATGGCTTCTGGCAGAGGCGGATTTTGCTTTATGCTTTGCTGACAAGCAGAAAGGATAAGGCACAGGCAAAAAAGCGGCAACCAAAAATTACGAACAAGGCGGGGGCAAGAATTTTGCGTATTCATCAGTCAAGACTTCCTTTGGTACTGCGTACCTTTGTGCTGCTTTGCGAAACAGCATTTTTAAGTGCCATGCCCATCCCCTTGGCGACAGACTCAAGAAGATGATGTCCATTTTTTCCATACAAAAAATCAATGTGGGCGTTCATCGCTGCGGCAGAACTAAAGGCCTTATAATATTCACGCCACAAATCTTTTTCCTCTCCGCCCATCACAGGGGGAAGAAGCTCATCACCACGCCATACCAGATAAGGGCGACCAGAGATGTCTATTGTCACTTCAGCAAGGGCCTCGTCCATAGTCACACGACCATGCCCTACCCGCTCAATGCCTGCCTTATCGCCAAGGCATTCAAGCAGGGCTTTTCCAAAGACAAGGCCAATGTCTTCGACTGTGTGGTGGGCGTCAATATGCGTATCGCCAACACAATGAATACTCAAATCAAAGTTTGCCCAAAAAGCTGTAAGAGTGAGCATATGGTCAAGCAAGCCGAAGCCTGAATGTACCTCAACAAGGCCTTGCCCGTCAATATTTAGAGACAATTTGATGTCTGTTTCTTTGGTTGTTCTGTGAATGGTGCTGGTGCGTGACATACTTAATCCTTATATTATTTTTTTTCTTTCTTGGCTCTTTGGAAGGTTGCGGCCACAAAAATACTGATCTCATACAAAATAATCATCGGCACAGCCATAAGAGCTTGCGAAATAACGTCTGGCGGCGTCAAAATGGCGGCCACAACAAAGCTTAACAATACCGCATAGCGCCTTTTTTCACGAAGCCATTTAGCCGTGATGATGCCCATTCTTGCTAAGAAAAAAGCAAAGAGGGGCATCTCAAAAATAAGGCCAAAGGCCACAAGCAGTTTTAGCGAAAAACTCAAATATTCGTTTAAAGTAGGTGCGGCAACGATGCTTTCTGTAGAATAGCTCATAAAAAATTCAAAAGCAAAGGGAAAAACAAGAAAATAACAAAAAACCGCACCGCTCATAAAGAAAAGAGCCGAAAACAAAGCAAGAGGCACAATATAGCGTTTTTCTTCGGCATATAGCCCGGGGGCTATAAAAGCCCAAGCCTGATAAAAAACATAAGGACTTGCGCCAAATAAAGCCGCAACAAAGGCGACCTTTAAATAGACAAAAAAGCCCTCGGGTATGCCCGTAAAGATAAGCGTACTGCCCTTTGGTAAGACCTTTACAAGAGGCAAGGCCAAATACGAAAACAACAGATCTGAAAAAGAATAACAAGCAAAAAACACAAGGCCGACAACAACAATACAGCGCACAAGGCGCACACGCAATTCAGCAAGATGGTCAAGGATGCCCAAAGTTTCTTCAGCTCCCTCTTCTTGCCCTTCTTCTTCAGCCTCTTCTTGCTTTTCACCTTCATTTATTGAATGTGCAAATTCATCTTGCGCTGATCGATCTTCTGTATTTCTTCTTTTTGGCGGGCTAAAAGGAATGTCTTCTGGTAAACAATTTTCTGCTTGTTTTGTGTTTTGAGCTAGATCCCTAGCAAGAGCTTGCGCCCTTTGTGCCGAATGTTCTGCTTGCTTGGCCTTCTTTCTGTATTTACGGCCTTTTTTGCTTTTTTTTGTCAAGCTTTTGTCGGTAAGTCGTGTATTCATGTGCTTTTCTTTGTATCGTCAAGGTTTTCTGCGCTTGCGACCTTTACAGGCTCTTTAGCATTCTTTGTTTCGCCAAAAAGCTCTTCCTCAGCTTCTTTCTCACGCTTCTTGTATTCATCAAGCTCGATTTCAGTATTGATTGTGCGCTGAAACTCTGTGGAAACCTTACGAAATTCACCCATAGCCTTCCCCAAGGTCTTTGCGATCTGCGGAAGAGACTTTGGGCCAAGCACAATCAAAGCCACAAGCAAAATAAGTAAAAGCTCCGAACCACCAATACCAAACATAGACAACCTTTTTTCACTAATTTTTATCGACACACTCAAAAGCCCAACAAACATATGCAGCCAACTATATATCTATCAACTGACTACCGTTAAAGGCAAACTCTACATAAAAAAGAAGTGTTAGTCAAATTTTCCTTGAAGAAAGCCATCTTTTTAGCCTTTGATTTTTGCTAGACAAAGGAAAAAACTTTGTCTATACTATTTTTTTGATTTTTTTTAAATACCCAAAAACAAGGAGATCCATCATGGCTCATAAGAAAATCGAACGCAAAAAAGAACTCGATCGCAGACGTAAACGCCGCAAAGAACGCCTCAAAGCCGCTATCATCGCCGCAAAAGCCGCCGCAAAGAAATAGGGAAGGCAAAAGGC
>CAYJIB010000103.1:0-6216 GCA_964370125.1 uncultured Desulfovibrionaceae bacterium | reverse complement strand
TTATTAGGGTTTCAAAAGGGGATTATCCCCTTTTGCCGCCGGAGGCACTGCCTTTGTGCTTTTACCTTTCAATCCTCAAATGTTTATAGGCTTTTTCTGTGGCCATGCGTCCTCTTGTTGTGCGTTTTAAGAAGCCGCATTGTATGAGGTATGGCTCATAAATATCTTCAATGGTTCTGATGTCTTCGGCGCAGGCGGTGGCGAGGGTTTTTATGCCGACTGGTCCACCGTCAAAGAGTTCGATGAGTACGCTTAGGACTTTTCTGTCCATTTGGTCGAGTCCGAAGGCATCGACATCGAGTCGTTCGAGGGCGTGGCGAGTTTGTTCGCCATCGACGAGGCCTGTGCCGTAGACGGCAGCGAAGTCTCGCACTCGTCTTAGCAGGCGGTTGGCTATGCGTGGTGTGCCTCTTGAGCGTTTTCCGAGTTCAAAGCTTCCTTCTTCGGTGATGTCGATATTGCAGATGCGGGCTGTTCTTGTGACGACTTGGGCGAGCTCTTCTGGGCTGTAAAATTCAAGGCGGCTGACGATCCCAAAGCGGTCTCTTAGGGGGGAAGAGAGAAGGCCAAAGCGTGTGGTGGCGCCGATGAGGGTGAAGGGTTCGAGGTCGATTTTTACAGTGCGTGCGCCTGGGCCTTGTCCGATAATCAGGTCAATTTTATAGTCTTCCATAGCGGGGTAGAGGATTTCTTCAACGCTAATGGGCATTCGGTGAATTTCATCAACAAAGAGCATGTCGTGGCGGCCGAGATTGGTGAGGATGGCGGCGAGGTCGCCTGAGCGTTCAAGCACGGGGCCTGATGTGCAGACGAGGTTGACGCCGAGTTCTGTGGCCATGATTTGTGCGAGGGTGGTTTTGCCAAGGCCTGGATTGCCGTAAAAAAGGGTGTGATCCATGGCTTGGCCACGGCTTCTTGCGGCATGGAGAAAGACTTTTAGGTTGGCGCGTAGTTCTTCTTGTCCGATAAAGTCATCAAGGCGACTTGGGCGAATGCGATCGTCTATTGAGTTGTCGGCGAGCTGTTCTTCATTTTCAGCAAAAAAATCGTTCATGGCCGTGTCAAAAGGATCAGGGCTGTTTTCTGTATTTTGAAGGAAAGGATTTTTGGGCACGGGTTTTTGTGTCATTATAGTTCTCTATGATTTTTTGGCCAGATTTTTGAGGCAGGCACGCAGGGCAGAGCTGACATCAAGGTCGGGCTCTTTGTGTAAGATTTCTTGTAAAATAGGGCCAGCTTCTTCTTCGGTATAGCCAAGACCTGTGAGCCCCGTCAAGGTGTCTTTGTAGAGGCTTGTGACCGGGCTTTGGCCGGCCTTTGTGGAAAGTGCGCTGACTTTGAGTTTGTATTTTAGCTCTAAGAGAGCGTGTTGAGCGGTTTTTTTGCCAATGCCAGGGACACGAGTAAAGCCGATAATGTCCTCGTCTTGCACAAGGCGGTAAAGATCATCTGGGCGGAAGATTGACAAAATGGAGAGGGCTGTGCGTGCGCCGATTTTTGAAATAGATATAAGAATAAGAAAGCTTTGCCTTTCTTCCCATGTGTCAAAACCAAAGAGCTCTTGGCTGTCTTCTCGCACGATCATACTAGTGTAGAAGCGCAACATTTGGCCTTTTTCGGGGAGGGCAGCGAGAGAATGTGAAGGGGCATAGACCTCATAGCCAAGACCGCTTTCTGTGGCGATGATGCAAGAATTTTCTGTTGTTTCAAGAAGGCGACCTTCTATATAGGCTATCATGATGTATTCCTTAAAGTGGCTTTTTTTGTAAGTACATGAGGTATTCTTGATTGCCTTTTGGCCCTTTTATGTGCGAAGGCACGACACCGTGACAGTACAAAGAAAGCTCCTTTTCGCAAAAATCTTGCACAAGGCGCACGGCTTCTTGTTGGAGGGTTGGGTCACGCACAACGCCTTTTTTATTGTGCTTTGCGTCAAGTTCAAATTGTGGCTTGACAAGGACAATCAGCTTGGCTGACTCACCTAGAAAGATTGTGCAATGCGGAAGGATTTGCCTGAGTGAAATAAAGGAGACATCGGCAACAAGCAGGTCGATTTCGTCTGCTATAGCTTCTTTGGGGAGGGTGCGAATATTGCAACCTTCCATACTGATAACACGAGGGTCTGCAAGCAATTTTTCGTGGAGTTGTTTGTGCCCAACATCAAGGGCATAGACTTTTTTGGCTCCGTGTTGCAAGAGGCAATCTGTGAAGCCGCCTGTTGAAGCGCCAGCATCAAGACAGATGAAATCTTTTACAGTGATGTTAAAATGTTCTAGGGCTGTTAAAAGCTTGTAGGCACCACGGCTGACGAAGCGTTCGATGCCTGTTAAGATAAGGAAGCTGTCCTCGGGGATTTTGTGACCTGGCTTGTCGAGGCGGAGCAGGTATTCAGAAGGGATACTTTGAAGTTTTTCTTCAAGGTGTTCGCCTTCTTCGAGCTTGTCTTTATATCTTGGGTGCGCCATTGCGACTTTGCCCGCCATGATGAGGCGCTTTGCCACTTCACGGCTGGGGGCGAGTTTTTGCAAAAAAAGAAGTTCGTCGACACGGTACTTGGCTGACATGGTGAGAAAAGCATAGCTTTTCTTTGCCTCTTCGTCAACAACTGAAACACGGTGCCCAGAAAAAGCTTGACTTTTGCAAGAAAATGCGAGAGACTTTTCATCTTTGCGCCTGTGCTGTGTGGTGCAAGAAGCAAAATTTTTTGATAAAGCCCAAGAGGTCTTGGCATGTTTGCAACTCTTTCCGAACGATTATCAGGCGTTTTTCGCAATCTTGGCGGACGCACACAACTCACCGAAGCCCATATTCAAGAGGGCCTTCGAGAGGTGCGCCTTGCTTTGCTTGAAGCCGACGTTAACTTTGCTGTGGTCAAAGAATTTACCGAGCAAGTGCGAGACAGAATAGTCGGTGAAGAGCGTGACAAAAGCCTTTCTGCAAATCAACAATTCATCAAAGCCGTAAATGACGGTCTTGTTGAGCTTCTTGGTGCAGACAGCACTGAAGTGAATTTGCAAAAAGACAGCCTCAATATTTTAATGATGGTGGGCCTGCAAGGTTCGGGTAAGACAACTTCTTCTGCAAAATTGGCGCAACACTTTCGTCGCAAAAAAATGCGCCCCTACCTTGTTCCAGCAGACATTTACCGCCCAGCCGCTATTGATCAGCTTCAAACTCTTGCCAAGCAGCTCGACATTCCCTGCTTTGCAAGCGTACCAAATATGTCGGCTCTTGATATCGTAAAGCAAGCTTGCGAAGAAGCAAGGGCGCAAGACTGTGACTTGCTCATCATCGACACCGCTGGTCGTTTGCATATTGACGCTCCGCTCATGCAAGAGCTCAAAGACCTAAAAGAATTTGCAAATCCGCAAGAAATTTTGCTTGTTGCAGACGCCATGACAGGGCAAGACGCTGTGACAACAGCCAAAGCCTTTCACGACGACCTTGGCATAACAGGCCTTGTGCTCACCAAGATGGACGGTGACGCAAGGGGCGGTGCGGCCTTGTCGATCAAGTCGGTTACAGGGGCTTCTGTAAAATTTGTCGGTACAGGCGAAAAAGTTTCTGACATAGAAGTCTTTCAGCCAGACCGTATCGCAGGGCGTATTCTTGGCATGGGCGATATGCTTTCGCTTATTGAAAAAGCGCAAAGCACCTTTGCTGAAGAAGAAGCCGAAGCCCTTGCCAAAAAATTCCAAAGCGCAACTTTTGATTTTGAAGATTTTCGTCAACAAATGCGTCGTGTTAAACAAATGGGCTCTATTGAATCTATCATGAAGATGATTCCCGGCCTTGGTGGACTCTCAAAAAAGCTTGGCGCAGGTGCCGTGCCTGAAAAAGAGATGGCACGCACAGAAGCCATTATCAATTCAATGACCGCAAAAGAGCGCAAAAACCCCGAACTTTTAAAAGCCACTAGCCGTAAAAACCGTATCGCTAAAGGTTCTGGCACAACAGTTGCCGAAGTCAATCAGCTGCTTAAGCAATTTGAGCAAATGCGCAAAATGATGCAAGGCATGATGGGCGGCAAGGGCAAGATGCCTAAAGGAATGCCAAACATGGGCAAGCTTGCGGGAGGCCTTGGTGGTGGAATGCCTGGCCTTGGTGGTTTAGGTGGCCTTGGCGGTGGCGGAATGCCCGGCCTTGACGGTATGCCCGACATGTCGGCTTTAGGCATGGGTGGCGGCAGAAAATCTTCTGCGACAAAGGTCTCTGTGGCCAAGAAAAAGCTTGAACGCAAGAAGAAAAAGAAAAACAAAAGATAAAAATGCTAAAGTAAGCACAAAAGCATTGACCAATTATAAAATTTGGACTAAGAAACTTCCCTTGTCCTTTTTTGAATAAAAAACACTTGCCTTTATAGGAGATTGAATATGGCAGTTAAAATCCGTTTGACCCGTATGGGTTGCAAGAAGCGTCCTTTTTACCGTGTGGTTGTTATGAACAGCGAAAGCCGTCGTGACGGTCGTCCTCTTGAGTATGTGGGCTATTACAATCCACAAACCGACCCGGCCGACATCAAAATCGATATGGAAAAAGTCGATCATTGGGTTTCTCTTGGTGCAAAGCCAACTGACACCGTTCGTTCGCTCATCAAAAAAGCTGCTCGTGCACAAGCTGCGCAATAGTGGCTTGCAATTTTTTGCAAAGCAATGAGTGCCTTATGAGCGAAAAAATCTTACTTGTTAAAGACATGATCCAAGATGTCGTGAAAATTCTTGTTGATAATCCAGATGAAGTTCGTGTGGAGACAACGGAAAACGAGCAGTCTGTGGTTGTTTCTGTCAGTGTTGCTAAGGAAGATCTTGGCAAGGTTATTGGCAAAAACGGCAGGACTGCCGGAGCTTTGCGACATCTTATTGGGGCTGTTTCTACGAAGATGGAGAAGAGGATGCTGGTTGACATCCTCGACTGATGGAAAGGCTGATTTATTGTCTTTTTGCCCTTTGGCGTCGTCAAATTCCTTTTTTGCTCCATGTCGAATACCATTGAGAGTATACTCATTCCGCAAAAAAGAAATTTTCCTCGTTCTTGGCGCACGCTCCACGTATTTATCGGTGTATTGCTTGGGAAAAGGTTTTATTTCTTAGGAAAAGTGCAAATAACAAGCTTGAAAAATTCTTTGCTTTGTAATTTGAATTTTTTTGCAAGTACACAAAGTGGTATAGCATGTCTGAATATGTTCTTTTAGCAACACTCGGAAAGCCGCAAGGCCTTCGGGGCGAGATGCGGGCCTTTGTTTATACAGAGTCTGCTCTTTTACCCAAAGGCCCTGTCCTTGTGTGCAAAGAACATGAAGAGCTTGAGAAGGCAAAGACCCTCGTTTTGAAAAAAAGCCGTCCGCATACCAGCGGGAAAGGCGGTAATGCGGTCTGTCTTTTTGAAGAAATTTCTGACCGCACAGAGGCCGAAGCTTGGCACAGAGCTTCTGTCTACGTCAAGGCAGACGATTTGCCAGATTTGAACGAAGATGAGCTTTATGTGCACGATATGATTGGGCTTTCTGTTGTCTTGCACGAAGATGACGCCCCCGTTGGCACGCTTGAACAAGTTACTTGGCATGGCGAGCAAGAACTATGGCTGATTGTCACCGCAGATGGCAAGGAAGTCTTCCTCCCTGCTGTGCCAGAATTTGTCAATGACATCGATCTCACACAAGAAATAATCCGCATTTCTCCCCCAGAAGGTCTTTTAGACCTCTATCTCTCTGACAGTGAAAAAGACGAAAAATAATAGTCTCTTTTCTTAAACTTTTCGCTCTTTAATACTTTCATACTTTCATAAAAAATCATTCTCTCTCAAGCAAAATACTTGCGTCCTTTTTCTTTAAGTGATAAATGTTTTCAACAAGTATGTTGCGGGAAAAGTTTTTGGGATTGGGATTGAGATTGAGGTTGAGTTTGGGATTTTCCTTTGAGAGAAAGTTGTCTATTCATCTGAAGTTTTTAAGGTTTATCTTTGAGAGGAAGTTTTCTATCCCTGTGAGGTTTTTGAGGGATTTAGGGTTTTTTCTTTGAGAGAAAGTTATCTTGTCACATTACTTATTTTATTGTTGATAAGTTATCTTTTATTATTTTTCGAGGGAGATTAGGGGCTTATGGTGGGGAGGATATTCGCCTCGCAAGTTTTAAATTAAAAGTTTATTGAGCTTGTAAGTTGTTTTTTAAACTGGCACTTGCGAGGCTCATATATCTCCCCCCCCTTGCCCCTAGTTCT
>CAYJIB010000102.1:4976-6258 GCA_964370125.1 uncultured Desulfovibrionaceae bacterium | reverse complement strand
TGCATTCGCTCAAAGCTCGCTACCGCGAGCGACTGCCGTCGGCTATAAGGAAGGGTTTTTGCCTCCCTACTCAAGCGAGCAGGCGGCAGCCTGCGGCAGTCTTCGACCTAGCTATGACCAAGGAGAGCCTTTCACCAATTCCAACTTCTTAAAGTCCCCTTATTAGGGTTTCAAAAGGGGATTATCCCCTTTTGCCGCCGGAGGCACTGCCTTTCTGCTTGACAACTTGCTTACTATGCTTCACATTGTTTTTTGTTTCTATTGCGCGGAGTGATTCTTGACAGCTAAGGAGATTATTGAGTTATGAAAGATTATAAAAAAAGCTTGCATTTGCCGTCTACAAATTTTTCTATGAAGGCTAACCTCACACAGCGTGAGCCTGAATGGCTTAAGCAATGGGAAAAAAGCAATACTGGCCAAATTATGCTTGACGCATCTGGAAGCAAGGGCACATTTATCTTGCATGACGGCCCTCCATACGCCAATGGACACATTCATCTTGGCACTGCGCTCAATAAAATTTTAAAAGATATTATCGTTAAATCACGCAATATGCAAGGCTACCGTGCGGAATATGTTCCCGGTTGGGACTGTCATGGCTTGCCTATCGAGCTTAAAGTCGAGCAAGAGCTTGGCGAAAAGAAAAAGACTATGCCTGCTCATTCGGTGCGCCGTGCTTGCAGAAAATACGCCAGCAAATACTTAGACATTCAACGCAAAGAATTTAAGCGATTGGGCATCTTTGGTGTGTGGGACAAGCCTTATTCGACCATGGATCCAAGCTATGAAGCCGAAACCGCCAGAGCCCTTGCTAGCTTTGTTGAAAGGGGCGACTTGGTGCGCAGTAAGAAACCTATTTATTGGTGCTGCTCTTGTCGCACGGCCTTAGCCGAAGCCGAAGTTGAATATTATGATCACAGCTCGCCTTCTGTTTATGTGCGCTTTCCTTTGAACGATGCAGGTTTGCAAAAAGTTTTCCCTAATGTTGATGTGCAAAAAACGTCTGTTGTTATCTGGACAACGACCCCTTGGACCTTGCCAAACAATATGGCGATCGCTTTGCACCCAGAATTTATGTACAGCCTTGTGCGCCATGAAGGCGAAAATGTGCTTCTTGCTTCTGACCTTGTGGAAGATTGTGCTAAGATTTTTGGCTGGGAAAACTATGAAATCCTTGGAGAAGTTGAGGGTGCTCAGCTTGAAAACTTGCAAGCCAAACATCCCCTTTATGACAGAGCTTCTCCCCTTGTGCTGGGTAAGCATGTCACGCTTGAGGCAGGTA
>CAYJIB010000102.1:0-4966 GCA_964370125.1 uncultured Desulfovibrionaceae bacterium | reverse complement strand
GCTGTGCACACAGCCCCAGGGCATGGCCGAGAAGACTATGAAGTGGCCTTGCAATACGGGATTGAAGTCTATTCGCCCCTTGACGATGACGGCCGCTATCTTGAAATTGTTGAAAAATTTGCGGGGCTTACCGTACATGAAGCCAATCCGCACGTTATTGCTGCTCTTGTTGAAAGCGGGGCTTTGATCACGCAAAATACGATTAAGCACTCTTATCCGCATTGTTGGCGTTGTAAAAATCCTGTTATTTTCCGTGCAACTACGCAATGGTTTATTAGCATGGACGCTAAAAATTTGCGTAAAGACGCGCTTAAGGCCATTCGTGAAGATGTTGATTGGATCCCTACTTGGGGAGAAGAGCGAATTTTTTCGATGATTGAAAACCGCCCTGATTGGTGCGTGTCTCGTCAACGTCTTTGGGGCGTGCCTATCCTTGCTTTGCTTTGTACGCATTGCCATGCGGCTTGGCAAGATGTGGCTTGGATGAACGATATGGCCGACCGCTTTGCCAAGCACCCAACGGGTTGTGACTATTGGTATGAGACGCCGCTTGAAGAGATTGTGCCAAAAGGTCTTGCCTGTCCTTCTTGTCAAGGCACTGAATTTACAAAAGAAACAGATATTTTAGACGTATGGTTTGATTCTGGCACAAGTTTTTTGGCTGTGCTTATGCAAAGAGAAGAATTGGCCTTCCCGGCCGACCTCTATCTCGAAGGCTCTGACCAGCACAGGGGCTGGTTTCATTCTTCGCTCTTGGCTTCTGTGGGTACGAAAGGAACACCGCCTTATCGGGCTGTGCTGACTCATGGCTATGTTGTGGACGGAAATGGTCGCAAGATGTCAAAATCTTTAGGCAATGTTGTTGCGCCTGAAGAAGTTATCGCTAAGTACGGAGCAGAAATTTTACGTCTTTGGGCTTCTTCTGTAGAATATCGTGAAGACATTCGTGTGTCTGATGAGATTTTGGAAAGACTTGTTGATGCTTACCGCCGTATTCGTAACACCTGCCGCTATATCCTTGGAAATATTGCCGATATGACGGCTGACAAGCTCTTGCCACTCGAAGAGCTTGACCCTCTTGATCGTTATATTGTTGATGTTATGTTTAGAGGGCATGAGCGTATGCAGGCTGCCTATGCAGATTATGAATTTCACAAAATTTTCCACACCTTACACAATTTGTGTTCGACAGATTTGTCGGCTTTTTACTTGGATATCGTGAAAGATCGCCTCTATTCTTCTGCAAAAAATTCTGTTGAGCGTCGTTCTGCGCAAACAGCCTTGGTGTGGATTGCTCGCTATCTTTTGCAAAATATGGCGCCTATCTTGTCTTTTACAGCTGATGAAGTTTTTGGTTATTTGCCAAAAGATTTACAAGGCGATGTTTCGACTGTTTTTGCTATGCAAGCGGATTCATTGACTCTTCCTGCCATTGATGAAGCAAATCGTCAAAAATGGGAGCAGATTTTGGCTGTTCGTTCAGCGATTACTCGAGCCATTGAGCCTCTGCGCAAAGAAGGTCAAATCGGTCATGCCCTAGATACCCGTTTAACTCTTTATGCCGATGATGAGTTGTATTCTTTGCTTGACAATATAGGCACTGATTTTAGGGCTTTGTGTATTGTTTCACAAATTCAGCTCAAAAAACTTGCCGAAGCACCAGCAGATCTTGAAAAAATTGAACTTTCTAAAGAAGGCGAAGCAGACAATACGGCTTCTGATGCTTCTTGCGCTTCTCTTGCCATTCAGGTAGAAAAGGCTTATGGTGAAAAATGCTTGCGTTGTTGGATTTATTCAGAAGAATTGACAACAGAAAATGCTGAAAATCCAGGACTTTGCCCACGTTGTGCAAGGGTGCTTTCTGAAGAAGGAAAGGATGAATAAAGCCCGCATGAATAAGACTTTGCAGCCCCCTCTTTTGCGTGACGCTCGCATTTGGCGTGTTTTTACATGGGCTTTTTTGGTGATTGTGCTTGACCAGTTGACAAAATGGCTGCTTGTCAGCACAATGCCTTTATATTCTGTGCGGCCAGTGATTTTGGGTTTTTTCAATCTCGTGCATATCCAAAATCGTGGAGCGGCCTTTGGTTTTTTAAACAGGCCCGATACAGATTGGCAATTTTGGTTTTTTATGCTAGCAACAATAGTGGCCTTTTTCTTGATTGTTTCTTTAACGAGGGGGACAAGCGCAAAGGACAGGGGTCAGCTTATTGGTCTTGGCCTTATACTTGGTGGGGCTCTTGGCAATTTTATTGACAGGGTGCGCTTTCGGGCTGTGACCGATTTTTTAGATTTTTATATAGGCAATTATCATTGGCCGGCCTTTAATGTGGCGGACATGGCCATTACAATCGGGGCTGTCTTTGTTTGTTTGTCTTTGTTTTTTGCAAAGAAAGAAGCCTAGTTTTTACATTGTTTACTGGCTAAAATTTTATTGCTGCCATTGCTTGGTGTAAGGCAAAAGAGGAGAATAGTATGCCCATTTTGGAACTCAAGGCTTGGCAAATCTTGGTCTTGCTCATTCCTTTGTTCATCAATACTTGGGGCATTTGGCATGTCTTTACGCACAGTTTTGCCTCAAGCGCTGAGCGCATGATTTGGGCTTTTGTCTGTATTTTTGTTCCTTTGGCTGGCGGCATAATCTATTTGCTTTTTGGTTTTAGACGAGCGACAGGCAAGACAAAGGCCCTCTTTATTGAGGTGCAAAAAGACAGTGAAAAAGAAGCCCAAAACGAAACTATCGATACAGAAAATGGTGAAAAGACAGAAGAGAATAAGGCTTCTCAAAGCCTAGAAAATACTGAAAACTCTCAAAAAAACAATAAAATCGCATAAAAGGAATGATCATGAAAAAAAATCTCTTTTCTTTACTGCTTATCGGAAGTGCTGCCCTTCTTGGTGGCTGTACACAGCAAAATGACATTTCTGCCTTGCAAAGACGCATAGCAGAACAAAATCAAGAAATCGCGACCCTTAACAGGCAAGTCTCAGGTGTTCAACCTGCTCAAGCCGATACTTGGGCCCAAGTGCAAGCCATGCGCCAAGAACTCGAAACCTTGCGTGGGCAAATCGACAATATCAATCACGCAACGCAAGCCGCAGGCGGCCTTGAAGGCCTTGCTGGGCAGGTAGGTCGTCATCAAACAGCCCTTGAAGCCATAAATACGCAATTTGGCATGAATTTGCAGCTTCAAGGCGGCTTACCAACTAGCCAAATGCCCGCAAGACAGTTGCCCACAGGCCAAACACCATTGCCCCCCGCAAGTGTTCAACCAGCGAGTCCGCCTTCGCAGCCTTCGCTTCCTCCAGCAGTAAGCGCTGATACGGCTATCAATTTATACGATACAGGGATAAGCTCGTTTAATTCAAGAAATTACCAGCAAGCTTTTAATGCTTTTCGTGATTTTACAGACAATTATGCCGACCACAAGCTCATCGCCAATGCCTGGTTTTGGCGTGGTGAATCAAACTATCAGCTCGGCAATTATGCTGCGGCTGCCCTTGATTATGAGACGGTCATTTCAAAATATCCCGACAGCGCAAAATTGCCCGCTTCTTACCTAAAACAAGGCATGTCCTTTTTCAAAACCGCTAAACCAGAAGCCGCGCGCTTTCGCTTAGATGAGCTTTTGAAAAAGTTCCCCGACAGCCCAGAAGCCAAAAGAGCGCTTACCGTTCTTGCTGAAAATAAATAAACTTTATTGGGTAAAATACGAAAGTTAATCAAGTGTTTATGCCTGCAAATAGTTGACATCATTGCGGAAGGGAAGGAAAATGACAAGTGGTAATAGAGAGTACAGGGTCAATGTGCGTTTGATTTTCCCGCCAAGGGTTTCGAGCGAGCCTGTGGTTTGTCAGCTGACAAGGCTTTTTGATATAGATTTCAATATTATCAGAGCCAAAATCACGCCAAGAGAGCAGGGCTTTTTGACACTTGAACTGCTTGGATGCAAAAAGTCGTGCGAAGAAGGTATTGCTTATTTAAAAGAGCACGATATTGAAGTGCAATATGCCTCACAATGCGTTGAACACGTCACAGAATTGTGCATGGATTGTGGAATGTGCACTTCAATGTGCCCTACAAGTGCAGTAAGCGTAGACCCAACAACTCGCAAACTCGTCTTTGAACAAGACAAATGCACTGCTTGCGGGCGTTGTATTTTGGTGTGCCCAGTACGAGCCCTGCAGATGGTTGTTGTCGAATAAGACGCTTTAGAGTGGCTTTTGAAACATTGGAAAAAGGGAAAAGCAATGGCTAAAACTAAAAAAACTCAAAAAAACAAAGAAGCAAGAACAAGCAAGGAAGAGCAAAAAACAAGCCCAGATAATCTTTCTCATGTTGAGCATATTCCCGCACCCTTTGGCTATGAAGGCCCTAATCAAGGCATCTTACAAAGCGAAAAGCTCAGACAACTTTTTGCCGAAATTCAGGGGCAACTGACCATCGTCCTTGAACAAATAGAGCACGCCGCAGGCACTATTATGGAGGCCGCCGAACACCAATTCAGCAAACAGCATCTCGCTGAAGAAGCCTTCTCTCAACTTCAAAGCGATGAGCACAATGAAGCCTTAGACAGTCTCAAAAACTTGCAAGCTGATCTTGATGTCGACTTAAATACCATCCTCATGGCTTTAAGCTTTCAAGACCTTACAGGACAAAGGTTAAAAAAGTCCTTGACAATTTTGCAAGATATGGAGAAAATCCTCTCTGAACACGAAGACATGTGCGGACTGCAAAAAGCTGAAGCCACACAGTCTGCAAATATGCAAGAGATTGCTGACATCAATAAAGAAGTCGTCGGCTCTGAACTCAAAGGGCCAAGTGAAGACGGAAACAACCAAGACGACACCGATGCACTGCTTAAACAACTTGGCATCGGATAAGATTTGTGATAGAAAGACAGAAAGGCAAAAAGGCAATGCCTCCGGCGGCAAAAGGGGATAATCCCCTTTTGAAACCCTGATA
>CAYJIB010000101.1:0-6358 GCA_964370125.1 uncultured Desulfovibrionaceae bacterium | reverse complement strand
TGGTTATCGCCAATTGAGTTCATTCAAAAAATGTGTTGCACTTGACATTGGAATGGTTCCCCCCCCCCCTTCCAGTGCCAACACTTTTATTGAGTTATGAGCAATTTTTAACGCAGAGTTTGCTAAGAATAATGAATGTTTGATTGGCGAGTAGGTGGCTCTAAAAAGAACGTCAATGCATAAAAGTTGCCAAGTGTGAAAGAATTTTTGCTGGGTAAAGGTTTTTAAATTTTGATATAAAAAAAGCCGTTTCAGATTATGAGGCAGCCTTTCTTCTCGAGATATTTGGGTAAACGAATTTTCTAAACTCTCTCTATAGCGGCTTGTTATGCGATTTTATGCGCTCCCGCAGGGAGTGCGTGAAATCGCATAACAAGCCGCTAATTGAGGGGGTTTGGGGGAAATCATTTCCCTCAAAAAAAAGAAAAAAAATTCTTGTGCTTTCTTGCGTATGGGGCTATGTATCTTTATATGAGAGCACAAAAGTCTTCTTCATGGAAGCGCAGGGCGCATTTGCCGAGGCGTTTTTCTAAGCGTGTTTTTGCCATGACTTCTTTTAAGGACGGCATTGGCGGTCTGCTTTCTCGTTTGGATACGAAGTCGCAGTTGCCTTTATTGCGTCTTTGGCAGCATTGGTCTATGGTTTTGGGGGAGGAGCTTTCGTCTTTGGCTTTACCACTTGGTGTTCGAGGGGACACTTTGCTTATTGGTGCGACGGACACTTTGGCCTTGCAGGAATTATCGTATTCTAAGGCCGACATTTTGGAGAGGGTCAATATTTTTTTAGAGGCCGTGCCTGAGGCCCCTGTTTTACAGAGGCTTGAATTGAGCCTTGATTTTGGGCGTACGGCGCTTTGTGGGATAGCTTCGGCGACGCCTCCGCCGCCGCCGCCAAAGCAAAAGCCGCCTTGTCCTGACGATATTTTGGACGCTTATCATGTGATGCGTCCTGATTCTGTTGTGGGCGCTTGCTATTTTGCTTATTTGCGTATGTACAATAAAGATATGGAAAGAAAGGACGATATATGACACAGCATTTTTTAAGCATTCAAGACTTTGGTTATGAGACGGCGTGGAAGGTCTTGCGCCGTGCCAAAGAGATGAAGGACACAAATTTCCGTGGAAATTGCATGGAAGGCAAGGTTGCGGCTCTTATTTTTGAAAAAGCTTCAACTCGCACGAGGGTTTCTTTTGAGATGGCTGTTCGTCATCTTGGCGGT
The DNA here is from genome assembly GCA_964370125.1 of uncultured Desulfovibrionaceae bacterium. Classification (GTDB taxonomy): domain Bacteria; phylum Desulfobacterota; class Desulfovibrionia; order Desulfovibrionales; family Desulfovibrionaceae; genus CAYJIB01. The sequence goes on along the minus strand of CAYJIB010000101.1, from coordinate 5,138 downwards.
TCGACGATCTTTATGACGCCAGCTGAAAGCCAGCTTGGGCGCAATGAACCTTTGTCGGATACGGCTCGTGTGATGTCTCGTTATGTTGATTGTATGGTTGTGCGTACTTTTGGGCAAGAAAAGCTTGATGAGCTTGCCGAATTTGGCTCTATTCCTGTTGTCAATGCCCTTACTGATCAGGGGCATCCTTGCCAGATTATGGCCGATTTGCAAACAATATATGAGCGTATGCCCGATTTATCGAAGGTGCGTCTTGCTTGGGTTGGCGATGGGAACAATGTGCTCAATTCGCTTATTGAGGCGACTTTGTATTTTCCATTTGAGCTTATGATCGCTATTCCTAAGGGTTTTGAGCCTGATACTGAACTTGTGAGCCTTGCACTTAGCGCCGGGTCAAAGATTTTTATGACGCATGAGCCTCGTCTTGCTGTTGAGGGCGCGCATTTTGTGTATACAGATGTGTGGTCATCGATGGGTCAAGAAGAAGAGCAGGCAAAGCGGCTGAAGGCTTTTGAGGGTTTTTGTGTGGACATGGAATTGCTTAGCCATGCGCATAAAGATGTGAAAGTTTTGCATTGTTTGCCTGCGCACCGTGGCGAAGAGATTACTGATGAGGTGATGGAAAGCCCGATGTCTATTGTTTGGGATCAAGCAGAAAACAGAATGCATGCCCAAAAAGCTATTTTAGAGTGGATTTTTAGCTGATGGCACATGTTTTGTGTATAGTGGCAAGCCCCAGAAAAGAGGGAAATTGCGCTAAAGTTACAGAGCTTCTTTTGCAAGATTTGCATGAAGAAGGCCATACAAGTGAAGTGCTTAATTTGTATGATTATGCGATAAAGCCTTGTGTTGCTTGTGGTTTTTGTGAAGATAATCCATGCCACTGTTCTCTTGATTCAAAAGAAAGCTTTGAGCGCATTGAAGGCGAAGGGCAATGTGCAGACGATGCGGCCTTTGCGCTTTTAGAAAAAATCCGCCTTGCAGACGCTGTTTTATTGGCCAGTCCTGTGTATTTTTATGGACCGCCTGCTTTGATGAAGGCTTTGATTGACAGATCGCAAAGGTATTGGGCTTTACAGAAGGGGATTGAGGACAGTTCGCCTATAGAAAAGCCGGCCTTTATTGCGCTTGTGGCGGCTCGTGAAAAGGGCGAGAAGCTTTTTGAGGCTTCTTTGTTGATTTACCGCACTTTTTTGTCTATTATGGGTTTTTCTGTTCAGGATCCTTTGTGTTTACGGGGGCTTGAAGCTATGGGCGATATCGAAAAAGACAGTCTTTCTGCGCAAGAAGCACAGACAAGTCTTTCGAGCATGAGTGAAATATGGAGGCAAACAGTCAATTTGCTTTGTCACGAGCGGCGTTGTCTTGCTTGTTCTTGCGTGTATATTCCTGAATATATAGAAAAAAAGAAAGCAGTCTCGCCTTTTGAGGTCTGCCTTCAAAGCCATTTGTGTTCAAACTGCGCCAAGGATTTATTAGCCGTTAGTCCGCCTGCTTGTACTCTGTGCGGGCAAAGTGTGCTTTTTCCCACTGAAAAAGCCGCCCTTTGCGAAGATTGCCATGAAGAGTCGCCGCCTTGGTCATCTATAGTCTTTGTTGGCAGTTATGGTGGCTTTTTGCGTGACCTTATTTTGCGTGGCAAATTCGGTGACAATATCGCCTTATTGTCTTTTTTGGGCAAGCTTCTTGGAAAATTTTTGGCTTTGAGCTTTTTGGACGATTTTTCAAAAAAAGACAATCCACTCAAGGACAGGCCTTATGATATTTTAGTGCCTATTCCTTTGCATATTGACCGTTTGCGTGAAAGGGGCTTTAATCAATGCATAGAGATTGGTCGGGCTTGCGCAAAGACTGTTCACATTCCCTTGTGCTTGGACGCATTGGAGCGTATTGTTGCTACAAAGCAACAGGTGGATTTGAGCGAGCTTGAAAGGCAAGCCAATGTTGAGGGCGCTTTTTTGGCAAAGAAAGAGTTTGTTTCTGGAAAGGGCGTGCTCTTGCTTGACGATATTATGACAACGGGTTCTACTCTGCGTTCAGCCACAAAGGCCTTGCTTGAGGCAGGGGCTACGTCGGTTCATGTGGTCATTATTGGGCGTGCGCAAAAGGACTGATCACTAATCACTAACCACTATTCAAGGCCGTCGATAAGCTGTGGATTGAGCGGGCCAAATCTTTGCCCATCGACAAGGCGCACCGTATGCGGAATGATTTTGCAGGGGAGGGTGGCGTCTTGAAAAAGCTCTGGCGGGCTTTCTTCATCTGTTTTAAATTCAAAGCTCCAAGTGTGCTCTTCGCTTGCACCGACATCAAGTCTTTTGGCAAATTGCGCCGCCAAATTGCCTAAGTGGCGCATTTTTGCACTGTAAATTTCTATCCGAAAAGCTGCGTATTCAATAGCTTGTGCCCCATTGTTGGTAAGGTCTGCTGTAATAAAGGCATCGACTTCTTGTTTATTTGTCGACAAGATAAGAATGGCTTTGCAAAAACTTGGCTCGGCATAAAGGCCAAGATTGCGTTCAATTTCGGCATTGGCCTTATGAAAGTTGTCGATGGCTTCTTGCTTTCTTTGGGCGATTGTGTCTGCGATTTCTTCAAGCAACAATTTGGCATTGGCAAGGCGGACAATTTTCCAACCAAAGAGACCGCGCTCCATAAGAAATTTTGCGGTAAGCTCTTCTTCTAGTCCAGAATGCGGCAAAGGCACAGAAATGACGGCGAGGCCGTCTTTTTGTGTTTGTAGGCTAAATTCTTGAGTCAATAAGGCGGGCAAGATGTCTTCGGGGACAAGCTCTGGCATGACAAAGCGTGTATACTCTGGCATGATAGGGTTTTCTGGTTTTTTTTCTGCTTCTTCTTTGGCCTTTTGCTCGGCTTCTGCCTTGGCTTTTTCTTTTTCGCTTTCTTCGCCTTCTTCCTCTTCAGCGCTTTCCATAGCAAGCGCAAAGAGGGCTTGTGTTATGGCGTCATTTACAGAAGTCAGCAAAGCCTCTTCGCCAAGACCTTCATGCTCGCTGCTATTGCGAACAAAGGCCTTTTGCATGGGGAGAAGGGCCCCTGTAAAATCGGCGGCAATAGAAGGAATATCAAAAAAATCCGCTAAAGCACCAAGATCTTTTTGCGCCATGGCTTCATTGACCGTGTCAATAACATAGCTTGGCTGCCTTTTTTCATACACACCATAAGCCCAAAAAAGCAAGCCCAAAAGAGCCAGGCCCGCAAGCGCCTTGACGGCCTTTTTTCTTGCTTGTGGCTCTTTAAGTTTTTGAATGAGGGCGAGCAGACGTTCTTTCATATTTTCTAGGGATTTATGCTGTGTTTTGTGGGCTTATTTCTCTCTGATAGGGCAACAAACAACATCCGTATTTTCAAAGAGCAGGCCAAGTTTTTTCATACTTTCAATGGCTTTTTCAATAGAGGCACGAGGGGCGTCATAGGTGATGAAGGTAAGGGGAACAGCGCCGCTTTCGGATTGCCCTTTTTGGTTTGCTTTGGCGATACTGACATTTTGATCGGCAAGAGTGCCAGTAATATCACGCAAAATACCTGGCTTATCAAGCACCAGCATACGCAAATAATAAGGCGAAATCGCCTCTGAAGGCTTCACAATAGAGGCCTTTGGCAGGTCAGGATTAACATAGCCGAGATTGTAGGTATGCACCTGACGGGCAAGCATAATAACATCGCCTAGGACAGCGCTTGAAGTCGGCTCACCACCCGCACCTAGGCCGTGTAAAAATAAAGAGCCAGAAGCCGAACCCTCAAGGCGAACCGCATTATAAGCCCCACCAACACTTGCCAGCAAATAAGTGTAATGAACAAGAGTCGGGAAAACACCAGCCACAATCTTGCCGTCAATATTGGCCGCACCGCCAAGAAGTTTTATGCGATAGCCAAAGTCTCTGGCAAATTCAATGTCCATACTGTCAATATGGCGAATACCCGCAATCGGCATTTCTTCATAAGGATAGTCCACTCCCCAAGCCAAGCGAATAAGTAGGGTCAATTTGTGTGCAGTGTCAAAGCCGTCAATATCGAGTGTAGGATCGGCCTCGGCATAGCCTTTTTCTTGTGCATCAGCTAGAGCCTCGGCAAAAGCTTTTCCGTTAGAAGTCATTTGCGAAAGAATATAATTGCTTGTGCCATTCAAAATACCTTCAAGGCGGCAAATCTGATTGCCAGAAAGGCTTTCTTTTAAGGTTTGCACAACAGGAATAGCGCCCGCAACACTGGCTTCATACATGAGAGCCAAATTCTTTTTAGCCGCCAACTCAAAAAGCGTATTGCCACGCTCAGCCAAGAGAGCTTTATTAGCTGTGACGACGTGCTTATTATTATTCAACGCACTTTCTATAACCGTATAAGCAAAATCTTTTCCGCCCATGAGTTCAACAATAACGTCAATTTCAGGGTTTTGTGTCAAGTCTAGAGCTTTGTCTGTCACGACAACATCTTTTAGGCAAGGCTTATTTGCAACAAGCTCACTCACCTTGTCCGTAAAGCGGTCGGCAATGTGGGTCAGCTGTAAGGTCGTTCCCGTTCTTTCAGGCAAACTTTCAGCATTTTGTGCAAAAAGCTCAACAAAAGCAGAACCAACAATACCGCAACCGATAAGACCTATACGCAAATGTGACATAAAAACTCCTTAAAAATATGTGCTCTCTGTTTATAGTGCCTAAAGGCAGTATTTGTAAAGGTTTTTTTGAGCTCAAAAGGCAAAAAAGCAATGCCTCCGGCGGTTAAAGGCAAAAAAGCAATGCCTCCGGCGGTTAAAGGCAGAAAGACAATGCCTCCGGCGGCCAAAGGGACTGAGTCCCTTTGGAAACCCCAATAAGTATATGAATGGTAGGGAATTAGAATTGGCAAAAGTCTCTCTTTACTTAAAGGGAGGTCGAAGACTACCGCAGGCTACAGCCTGCTCGGCTGAGTGGGAATAGAAGGTTTGAGCTTTGAACCTTAATCCGCTTGCTCCCCCCTGCTTTCGCTTCGCTTTGCTCCGCTCAAGCTTCCCCCCTCCCGGATGGGGGCTTAATTGTTGCTTCGCACATAAAAGAGCCCCAAAAAACCTTCTAGTCAACTAAACCTTCTTCATGCCTAGCGACTTTTGCGTTAATATTTCTCATAGTTTGCACAAGGTT
>CAYJIB010000100.1:0-6790 GCA_964370125.1 uncultured Desulfovibrionaceae bacterium | reverse complement strand
TTGGGGTTTCAAAAGGGGGTCACCCCCTTTTGCCGCCGGAGGCACTGCCTTTCTGGCTTTCTGCCTTTCCGTTTAAGCACTGCGAGGCAGAAAAGCTTTCAAAAAGTGCCAGATACGAGGAAAACAAGATTTTGCTAGCGACGTGTACGCTTTTGGTACACGAGCGACGCAAAATCGCCGTTTGACGAAGTAGATGGTGCTTTTTCAAAGCTTTTCTACACAGAGTTGGCCACAGGCGGCGGATATATCTGCCCCCTTGCTTTTTCGTATAATGGCCGTAATTCCTTTATTCCAGAGTATTTTTTGAAAGGCGAGTATTGCCTTTTCGTCTGGGGCTTTGTAGGGCAAATTTTCCGAATGGTTATAAACAATTAAATTCAGCTTTGACTTCATGCGAGACATGATGCGCACAAGTTCTTTTGCGTGTGCGGGACTGTCATTTACGCCGCCGAGCAAGAGGTATTCAAAAGTGACATATTCTCTTGTTTTTAAGGGATACTTTTCAAGACTTTGCAAAAGGTCTTCAAGCTCCCAAGAAGCGGCCTTTGGCATGATTTTTTTGCGCAGGTCTTGGCTTGGTGCGTGAAGAGAGAGGGCTAGATAGGCTAAATTTGAAGCTCCAAGCTCGTAGAGACCTTGCTTTATGCCGCAAGTTGAAACGGTGATGCGCCTTGTTGAAAAATCAAAGCCTTTTGGATTGTGAAGTGAATGTAGGGCTTTATAGAGGGCATCTTTGTTGAGCAGGGGTTCGCCCATGCCCATGAAAACGAGGTTTTTGATGATGGGGTGATCTCTTCTTGTGTCGTTTAAGAGCTGCCTGGCGATAAGGACTTGGCTTAGGATTTCGCCTGCTGTCATATTGCGGACAAGGCCCATGGCGGCGGTATGGCAAAAAGTACAACCCATAGCACAGCCCACTTGGCTTGAGAGACATTGGGTCACCCTTTTGCCTTCTTGTTTTCCAGAAGAGGGAATGAGGACGGTTTCGACACTGGCGCCGTCAGCAAAGGTCAAAAGCAATTTTCTTGTGCCATCTTTTGATTGCAGATCGGCTGTAATCTTTGGCAGTTTAATATAGGCTTTGGCTTTGAGGCTTTCACGCAGACTTTTTGAGAGGTCTGTCATTTGGTCAAAGTCGGTGACGAGCTTTTGCCAAATCCATTGCCAGAGCTGGTCTGCTCGAAAGCGTGAGGCTGAGAATTCTTGCATGACAAAGTCTTGCAATTCTTCATAGCTGAGCTCGAGCAAATTTATACGTCCGCTTTGTTCTTCGCTTTGCCCCAGACATTGCCCGCAATCTTGCTGTAAGTTATCCGTCATATTTTTCAATAAAGGCAAGAGCTTCTTCCATATTGGTGACATCTCCGTCAATTTGCGCTTTAAGCAGAGCGTCACGAATAAGGCCGATTTTTGGTCCTGGGGGGAGATTGATATGTTCCATAATTTCATTGCCATTGAGCAAGGGCTCTGTCGTCAATTTGTCTTGCTTTGCTCGTCCAAGGTACTTCATATTGTGATTGAAGGAAGTGTATGAATCGTGCGAAGCTCTAAGGTCGGCAGCGCACATGGCGATCAAGCGATCGGTCTCGGGGAGTGAAGCAAAATGGCGTAAACCGCTGTCTGTGAGCATGAAGTTAAAGAGGACATGATTGCGAATGAGGTGGGCGATAAGGTCGATGTCTTCTGATGAGAAGTTTAATCGACGCATGATTTTTCTTGCGATATTTGCGCCAACACGGTGGTGCTGGTAAAAAGTCCATGTGCCGTCATAGAGTTCTGCGGCATAGAGCTTACCCACATTGTGCAAGAGCATGGCAAAAGTTCCGTACCAGTCAAAGGCAAAGCCGTCGGTAGGATATTCGTACATGGCGGTGATGGTATTGTCAAAGACGCTTTCGATTTCGCCATTGTCCTTTTTTCCGTGTTCAACGCAAGCAAGGGCCGCGACTTCTGGCATGATGCCGTGCAAGAGCTGGGTATCAAAAAGCAATCTGACAAAGCGTGCCATAGACTCTGCTGTTACCTTACGCCATTCGTCCATAATGTCTCGGGTGGCGACATAGTCAAGAATACGGCTTCTTGCTTGAATGATAGCAAGCCAGCTTTGTGGCTCGATGGGGATGTCATAATTTGCCGCATAGCGTAAGGCTTTGATTGCCAAAAGATAATTGTGGTTGAGGCTTTGACTGGGGATACCAACAAGAGAGACAACACCCTTGTCGGTGTTTAAAAAATGCGTGGTTGAATGGCTTCTTTTTAAGCTTTGCACATGAAAATTTGTACCGATTTCGATATCTGAAAGGGCACGAAACATGCGAGATGTAAGGCGTCTGTGCACTCTTTCAGGCTGAACAGCGTCGTCAACTTCTGTGCGATAAAAATAGATAGTCAGGTCATCTTCAGTCATAATGGCCATAGCTTCATCTTCGGTAAAGCCTTCTGCATGAGGAAAGATTTTTTTTAGGGCTTCAAGGTCGCAAGCACAGGCCAAATCAAATTCTGGACTTTGAGTGGCTTCATAAATGATTTTTTGCAAAGGGGCATTGATGATGTGGGCGTCATAACCGTTGCGCATGATGGCTTTTCCGATGGTTATAACGCGGCTGATGATGGGCATGAAGGACTCCTTAATTAAACAGTGCCATACAAGACAGACACAATCTTTCTATAAAAATGCAATGACGGTTTACAATTTTTTTGTTTTCAGGGGCAAACAGCATACAGCTTGCCCAAATGGATTATGCAACAAATAAGCTAGAATATCAAGTAGAATATGAAGACTGCGCAAAAAAGTCTCAAGACTTTAATCAAAAAATTTTACTGTTTTCCTTCTGTATTTCTTCCTTGCTGCCTTTCTAAGAGTTTGAGCCTTTCTTGCAGGCCTCTGTGACCTCGCCATAACACATAGGCATAGAGGCCAAAGCCAGCCCAAACAAGAACATTGCTCGCCATAAGCCAAAGTATCGGTGTCATGCTCTCTCCCTTATTTTTGTGCCGTATACAATAGCGCTTTGCACTTGCCTTTGAAGATGAAGCTGCCCAATGCGTAAACAAAACAAAACAAGACAAAAAGTCCCAAAGGCAAAAAGAGAAACAAGCAAGCTCGTCAACATATCCGCATCAAGACCGCCGCCTTTGCCAAAGACAACAGGGTGTGCCGATCTCCACAAACGTGCAGAAAAATAGACTAAAGGCACATTGATAAAGGATATAATGCCAAGGCTTGCGCTCAGCCTTGCTCTTTGCGACTCCCCCATATTCATCTGCCGAACAAGCAAAGTAGCCGCATACAAAAAACATAAAACCAAGCTGCTTGTTAAGCGTGGATCCCAAGTCCACCAAAGACCCCAAGCATAGCGTCCCCAAATTGAGCCGCTAAAAAGGGCTAAAACAGCACAAAGCAGGCCGATTTCATTGGCGGCTTGTAAATAAATATCCCATTTTGTGCGAGATGTACGCAAAAACAAAATACCAAAAAGACAGACAAGGGCAAAAAAGACCAAGGCCCACCAAGCAAGAGGGACATGCAGATAAAAAATCTTTTGCACAATACCCATAGAAATTTCAACAGGCGCAAAAACAAAAATGCACCACTGAGCAGCCATCATGCCAAGAGTAGCAAGGACAAGCAGGACAAGAAAAAGAGGATTTTTTGGGGATTTTGTGTGCATTACTTTTTAAATATTTGATGTTTAAAGACAATCAAGCTTTCGAACTGCAAAAAAGATAGCACAAAAAGCTTCATTGTTCAAGGTAAAGACTTTGCAAGAAAAATAAAAAAAGGAATGTACAAAAACGTTATGAAGCTTATTATAAAAACATATAATCGCATTTTGCTTATGCAAAAAGCATTGACGCCTAAGAATACTAAGGGTATTGTTTTTTACCTTCCTTTTTACAAATGGAGTCGATTATGTGGAATTATACAGACAATGTTCGTGAACACTTCTTAAATCCCAAAAATGTCGGAGAACTTGCCGATGCCAATGCTATTGGCGAAGTCGGAAGCCTTGCCTGTGGGGACGCTTTGAAGCTGTTTTTACGAATCAACGATAAGGGTATTATTGAGGACGCAAGCTTTCAAACTTTTGGTTGCGCCAGCGCTATTGCTTCAAGTTCTGTGTTGACAGAGCTTGTTAAGGGTATGCACGTTGACGAAGCCGCAAAGCTAAGCAATAAAGACATCGCCGAAAAACTTGGCGGCCTGCCCAAAGAAAAAATGCACTGCTCTGTCATGGGGCAAGAAGCCCTTGAGGCGGCTTTGTGCTCTTGGCGTGGAGAAAATGTGCCAGAACACCACGAAGATGAGCTTATTTGCAAATGCTATGACATCACAGAAAATCAAATACGCCGCGCTATTCAAGAAAACGGTGCGGCAAGCATTGAAGATATTACAGGCATAACCAAGGCTGGTGGAGCTTGCACAAGATGCCACGAAGCCATTCAAGATATATTAGATGAAGCATTAGGAAGGCCAAGAGTAGAACTCATGGATCTTCGCCCCAAAGGGATGAGCAATTTGAAAAGAATGCAAGGGGTTTTGGATATTCTTGAACATGAAGTGCGTCCGCACCTCGTACGAGACGGCGGCGATATAGAGCTTGTTGACATTGACGGACAAAGAGTGTTCGTTGCCTTTAAGGGGAAATGTGCCTCTTGTAATTCTTGCAGCTCACACAAGCTTCCTTTGCAAGAATTTGTCGAAAAAACCTTGCGTGAACACGTTGACCCAGAAATCATTGTAAAGGAAGTTTCTATATGAGCGTAATTTACTTAGACAATAATGCCACTACTCGTGTTGCGCCCGAAGTGTTTGAGGTCATGCGCCCCCTCTTTGAAGAGCTGTATGGCAATGCTTCAAGCATGCATTCTTTTGGCGGACAACTCGGCAAATATATCGCAAAGTCTCGCGAGCAAATTGCCAATCTCATCGGCGCTTTGCCCGAAGAGATTGTCTTCACTTCTTGCGGGACAGAAAGCGATACCACAGCCATTATGAGCGCACTTGAAGTGCAAGCAAACAAAAGGCACATTGTCACAACAGCAGTAGAACACCCTGCCATTATCAATCTTTGCCAACACTTAGAAAAAAAAGGCTATGAAATCACCTATTTGCCTGTTGACGAACAAGGCCGCCTTGACCTTTTTGAGCTTAAAAAATCTTTGCGTGACGACACAGCCATTGTGTCTATTATGCAAGCCAATAACGAAACAGGCACGATTTTTCCTCTTGAAGAAATAGCACAAATTGTTAAAGAAAAAGGGATTTTACTGCACAGCGATGTCGTACAATCTGTGGGAAAAGTGCCTCTTGATATGAGCAAAATGCCCATAGATTTCCTCGCTCTTTCAGGGCACAAATTGCACGCTCCAAAGGGGATCGGTGTCTTGTATATTCGAAAAGGCACACGTTTTCGCCCCTTCCTTCGTGGTGGACATCAAGAAAGGGGGCGTCGTGCAGGAACAGAGAACACGCCCTATATCGTGGGCTTGGGCAAAGCTTGTGAGCTTGCTAAAGAGCATGGCAAAGAAGATTATGCCCGCGTGGCGACCTTGCGAGACCTTTTAGAACAAGGGATTTGTAAGGCTGTTAGCGATGTTAAGGTCAATGGCGATATCGCAAACAGATTACCGACAACAACAAATATGTCTTTTGGCTATATCGAAGGCGAATCGATTTTACTCATGCTTGATCAATACGGCATTTGCGCTTCTTCTGGCTCTGCTTGCACATCAGGCAGCCTTGAGCCTTCACACGTTTTGCGGGCTATGAATGTGCCTTTTACTTTTGCGCATGGATCTATACGCTTTTCTTTGTCTCGCTATACCACAGTTGAAGAAATCAACAAGACTCTTGAGGTGCTTCCGCCAATTGTTGAGCGTTTGCGCCTTATGTCGCCCTTCAAAAAATAAGAGCAAAACACTCAGCAAGCCAAGGACAAGGAAGGCGTTGTGGAATTAGAATTTTGGATGATTGCTTTTTTGTGCTTGGCCTATTTTTCTGGCGGTTTTGTTGACAGCATTGCTGGTGGTGGCGGCCTTATTATTGTTCCTTCTTTTCTGTTGACGGGCATTCCGCCCGATTTTATTTTGGGAACAAACAAATTTTGTGTTTCTTTTGGCACTTTTTCTTCGATGCTGATGTACGCAAGGCACAAAGCCATACTTTGGAAGCTCGCCACTCTTGGCGTACCTGCGGCCATGCTTGGGGGCTATCTTGGGGCAGAGGCCATCTTGCTCTTTGACAGTGAAATTGTCTCAAAACTCATCCTCTTTCTTCTTCCTGTTGGGGCTGTGCTTACACTTCTCCCCAAAAAAACCTATGTAGAATCAAAAGAACTTGGCACAAAAGAATTATATATTCTTGGCCCTCTTATTTGTTTTGTTCTTGGTTTTTATGACGGTTTTTTTGGCCCAGGGACGGGCAGTTTTTTTATTTTGGCCTTTCACTTTGTCCTTGGCATGAATTTGCTCAATGCCTCGGCTACGACAAAGGTCTTTAATTTTATGACAGGTATTGGCAGCCTCGTGGCCTTTATTATGAACGGCAAAGTCTTGTTTGTTTTGGCGATTCCTTTAATTATCTCAAACATTCTTGGAAATGTCATCGGAAGCCGCCTTGCCCTTCGCATCGGCGCACCCTTCATTCAAAAAATCTTGCTTGTCTCTATTGCTTTGCTTTTTGTTACGCTTTTAACAAGATTATAGGTTTTTGGGGAATTAGTTTTTAGGGGAATTAGTTTTTTGGGGAATTAGTTTTTTGGGGCTTTGATTTCTTTAATGGAAGTTA
>CAYJIB010000099.1:0-6951 GCA_964370125.1 uncultured Desulfovibrionaceae bacterium | reverse complement strand
AAAATTTTTCTTATACGCACGTACTTAAGTACGCTTACGCAGAAAAATTTTTTTTCCTTGCTGGCGAAAAAAATCTGAGCATCATCTCAAATCGTCCAAAACCAACCATCGTTTTTTGCACGGAAAGTTGTCTTAGCGCATAGGTATACTTTGCAAAAAACGAGTTATAAGGTCACTCATTTGGCCGAAAAAATCCAAATGAAAACAAAGTTCGAAGCCTAGGCCTTGTTTTCCCACGCAACAGAGCAGGCGGTAGCCTGCGGTGTCCTTCGACCTAGCTTTGTTCGAAGTGAGCTTTTTGCCAATTCAAATGACTTTCCATTCATACTTATTAAGGTTTCCAAAGGGGATTATCCCCTTTGGCCGCCGGAGGCATTTCTTATATGAAAGGTATCATCCTAGCCGGCGGCATGGGGACGCGGCTTCATCCGATTACGAGGGCGATGTGCAAGCAACTTTTGCCAGTTTTTGACAAGCCGCTTATCTATTATCCTTTGTCTATTCTTATGCTTGCGGGCATAAGGGAGATTTGTATTATCACAACGCCAAACGACCAAGAGGCTTTTAAGAAACTTCTTGGCGACGGCACGCAGCTTGGGCTTGAGTTTACTTATATCGTTCAAGAAAAACCAGAGGGCTTGGCACAGGCCTTTATTTTGGCAAAGGATTTTTTGCAAGGCGAGCCTTCTTGTCTAATTCTTGGCGACAACCTTTTTTATGGGGCGAGTCTGACGGCCTTGTTGCAAGCGGCGGCAAATCGCACACACGGAGCTCAGATTTTTGGCTATAAGGTGCGAGAGCCTGAGCGTTATGGCATTGTCACTTTTGATGAAAACAATACTGTCGTAAGCCTTGAAGAAAAACCAGAAAAGCCAAAATCGAGCTTTGCGATTACGGGTCTGTATTTTTATGATGGCAGGGCTTCAGAATTTGCCAGCAAGATCAAGCCTTCAAAGCGCAATGAACTTGAAATCACCGACCTTAACCGCTTGTATTTAGAAGACGGCAGCCTTAAGGTGCAAATTCTTGGGCGTGGTGTTGCCTGGCTTGATACGGGAACTTTTGAGTCTTTGCAACAGGCTTCAAACTTTGTGCAAGTTGTGCAAGACAGACAAGGGACAAAGATCGCTTGTATTGAAGAAATCGCTTGGGATATGGGTTTTATTGATGATGATAAGCTAAGAGCGCTTGGACGGTCTATGCAGAACAATCCTTATGGGCAGTATTTGCTCGATTTACTGCAATGAAGCTTGTTGAATTTTGAATTTTTAGGGATTTGCTTTGAAAGAAAATCCAAACATAAAAAAACCTGCTAAGATTTTTTCTCAGCAGGTTTTTTTATTTATTGTTTTACAAGCTTACAAAGATTGCATCTGGAAGCGGTGCAAGATTTCTTTTGCGGCCTTTCTTCCTGCTCCCATAGCAAGAATAACCGTCGCCGCGCCTGTTACAATGTCGCCTCCGGCATAAACATTAGGTATGGACGTCTCGCCTGTTTCTTCATCTACCACAATATAACCCCACTTATTGCACTCAAGGCCCTTTGTCGCCTCAAGCAAGATAGGATTAGAACTTGTGCCAACAGCGATGATGGCGAGGTCAGTCTCGTGAACAAAGATATCGCCCTCAATAGGCTCAGGACGACAACGACCAGAAGCATCTGGCTCGCCAAGACGCATTCTCTGCAAGCTAACAGATTGCAAAATGCCCTGCTCGTTTGCATTGAATTCTACTGGAGAAACGAGCTCTAAGAGCTTAACGCCTTCTTCGAGAGCGTGTTCAATTTCTTCGTGGCGAGCGGGCATTTCTGCCTTTGTGCGACGATAAACAATGTTGACAGATTCTGCTCCAAGGCGAAGGGCTGTGCGTGCGGCGTCCATAGCCACGTTGCCCGCACCAAAAACCGTGACATGCTTGCCCGGGTAAACTGGTGTGTCATAGTCAGGGAATTCATAGGCACGGCCAAGATTGACACGGGTCAAATATTCATTGGCAGAAAAAACGCCGATATGATTTTCACCAGGAACGCCTAAGAAGACGGGCAGGCCGGCACCAACACCGATAAAGACAGCTTTGTAGCCTTCATCAAGCAAGCCCTGCACAGAAATCGTGCGACCAGCGACATAATTTGTTTGGATGTCCACGCCTTGAGCGCACAAGTCATTGAGTTCTTTTGTGACAACATGCTTTGGCAAGCGGAAAGGCGGAATACCATAAATCAAAACACCGCCAGGCTCGTGAAGAGCTTCATAAACGGTCACTTTGACGCCATTTGCTGCTAGCGTTCCCGCTACGGTGAGCGAAGCAGGGCCAGAACCAAGGCAAGCGACCTTTAAGTCGGGATTGATAAGGGCGCAAGCGTCGTCAGGGGTTAAGCCTTCACAAAGACCCGCATTGGCATAGTCGGCCACAAAACGCTCAAGACGCCCAATAGCCACAGGCTCGCCCTTAATGCCAAGCACACACACGCCCTCGCATTGATTTTCTTGAGGGCAAACACGACCGCACACAGCGGGGAGGGAATTGGTCTTTTTGATAAGTCGCACCGCGGCGCCGATGTCGCCGTCGACAACTTTTTGAATAAATTCAGGAATAGCCACCTCAACAGGACAACCCTGTACACAGCGCGGTTTTTTACACTGAATACAGCGGGAAGCCTCAAGCTGAGCCTGTTCGAGTGAATAGCCAAGAGCGACCTCTTCAAAGTTTTTGGCACGCACTAAAGGGTCAAGGCAGGGCATCTCTACACGATCGATTTTTTCTTTCTTTTTCGTAGTCATGAGCAAGAACACCTATGATTGTCAAAAGATTGCTTTTCTTGTTGGGCAAAAGTTTGTAAACGTCTTTGCAATTCGTCAAAGTCGACTTTGTGCCCGTCAAATTCCGGCCCGTCAACGCAGGTAAAGAGCGTTTTGCCGTCAACGGTTACACGACAAGCTCCGCACATACCTATGCCGTCTACCATAAGAGAATTTAGGCTCACGGTTGTTGGCATATTGAAAGGCAAGGTTGTCTTTGCCACAGCCCGCATCATGGGGACAGGGCCAATAGCGACAACTTCGGTAATGCTTTTGTCTTCTTCAAGACGTTTTTGCAAAAGCTCGGTTACAAAGCCTTTATGGCCATAAGAGCCATCGTCTGTTGAAATCAAGACCTCAGGGCAAAAAGACGTCAATTCTTTTTCAAAGAGTAATAAGTCCTTGCTTCTTGCACCAATGACAGCAATGACATGATTGCCGGCTAAGTGATGGCCCTTGGCAATATGGTGCATGGCCGCAATGCCTGTACCACCGCCCACACAAATGACACTGCCCTTTTTTTCAATATGAGTGGCTTTTCCAAGAGGGCCGCACACATCAAGGATTTCATCGCCTTCATTCATGGCCTCAAGCAAGAGACTTGAAGTGCCTAGCACAAGGAAGACGATGCTTATCGTGCCATTTTCTTTATCGGTATCCGCAATGGTTAAGGGGAAGCGCTCCCCTTTTTCATTTAAGCGCAGCATCACAAAATGGCCTGGTTCGGCGGTTTTTGCGATATGCGGGGCATCAAGCACCAGCTTACTGGTTTTCCCAGGGATAAGCGATTCTTTTTTCAGAATGCGCGTTGCCATAACTTTCTCCTTCTTTCCTTGTAGGCATTGCTTCGAGTCAAAACTTTGTTGAGTTCATTACTCGCAAAACTTAGTCTATTCTTCATATAAAAGCAAGCCTGATAAGCGTATTCAAAAAAGGCTTTTTTGCACTCACTCACAACAAGGCAAAAAAACACAGCCACACTTTTGCTTGCCATAATACACATTTTCATATACATAAAAAGAGCTTACTAAAGACCGCTCTGGGAGTTACCATGTTTAATCGTACCTATACAAAAACAATCGCTTTTTCTTTATTTTCAGTATTTTTTGTCTCAGCTTCGGCTCTTGCAGCCCCTGATACAAGCCGCTTTGACGCTTTAAAGCGATTTAGCCAAGTACTTGATATTGTAGAGCGTTCTTATGTTAATGAAGTGTCTCGCACCGAGCTTATCAATGGAGCCTTAAACGGAATGCTCCAGTCCCTTGACCCACATTCTTCTATGCTTGATGAAGAAGAATTTATCTCTATGCAAGAGAGCACATCTGGCGAATTTGTGGGCATCGGCATTGAAATCACTAAAGAAAACAACAGCTTGCTTGTTGTTGCGCCCATTGAAGACACCCCCGCTTTTAAGGCAGGCATAAAGGCCGGCGATATTATTTTGGCTATTGACGGCGACAGCACCCTCGACATGACTCTGCAAAATGCAGTTTCAAAAATCCGCGGGAAAAAAAATACAGTTGTAAAGCTCACCGTTCTACACAAAGACGAAAAAAAGCCTGAAACAATCAGCATTACTCGCAATTCTATCCCGCTTATTAGTGTTAAACATCAACACCTTGGCGACGATTACCATTGGATACGCCTTACCCGTTTTAGCGGAAAAACAACAGATGAACTAAAGAAAAAATTGGCTGAAATCAAAAAGCAAGGGCCGATTAAGGGAATTGTGCTTGATCTTCGCAACAATCCCGGCGGTTTGCTCGACCAAGCTATTGATGTTTCAGATGTTTTCTTAAAAAAAGGCACGATTGTGTCCATGCGCACAAGAAACGACGAAACCGTCAGAAAATACACCGCCAGCCAAGAGGCCTCAGACATCAGCACCCCCCTTGTTGTGCTGATCAATGCGGGTTCTGCCTCTGCCTCTGAAATTGTTGCGGGGGCACTTGGCGACCAAAAACGCGCGCTCATTATTGGCGAACGCTCTTTTGGTAAGGGTTCTGTGCAAAATATCATTCCTCTTGCTGACGGTTCTGGCTTAAAAATCACTGTTGCTCGCTATTTTACCCCTTCTGGACGCTCTATTCAGGCAGAAGGCATCGAGCCTGATTTTCTTGTA
The DNA here is from genome assembly GCA_964370125.1 of uncultured Desulfovibrionaceae bacterium. GTDB lineage: Bacteria > Desulfobacterota > Desulfovibrionia > Desulfovibrionales > Desulfovibrionaceae > CAYJIB01. The sequence goes on along the minus strand of CAYJIB010000099.1, from coordinate 2,031 downwards.
GAATTTAAGCCGCCAAAGAAAGAAGATTTAGAAGAAAAAGACGATTTGCCAACCTTGCGTGAGCAAAACCTTGACAGGCATTTAGAGAGCGATGAAGAAAAGAAAGGCGACAAGGCTGAAAGCAAGGAAAAAAGCGATAAAGAAAAAGACGCTGAAAAAAATGGCAAAGAAGCTGACGAAGAAGCCAAGAAATTCCTTGAGCTTGACAATCAGTTAAGCCTTGCCTTGCAAATCTTAAAAACCTTACCGACCATACAGAAATTGACGAATTAGTCGGAACGGCCTTGCTTGCCGATGGACTAAGGCTTGTTTAAAGGACAATGCATTCATGCCAAAAGCCTATCCACATCTTTGGCGCACACTTTTAGGGGCCTTTTTGGCAACTCTTTTGTGCGCCTTTGTTTTGTGGCTAGGCTTTGGTCTTTGGGAGCTCGGATCGAGCTTATTTATCAAAAAAGCAGAAAAAGACAGACAAAGTGTTGTTTTTAATGTAGATTTTTCTACAGCCAAAAAAGACGCTTCTCCACCACAAAGCACTGAAATCGCTTTAACTTTTAAAGAATTTCAGCAATCTTCTTTGACCGAGACCAAACAAAATTTCAACACTCGCCTTTTTGAATACGCGAGTTCTTATGCCCTTCGTGAGGCCCTCTATTTTGATGTCTATCCCTATATGGACTATGCCAAAAATCAGCTTTTTGCCCAAAGGTCTGTAGACTATGCTCTCTTGCAAGCCTTTGAACATCTTGGCATTACACAAGACAAGCTCTTTGTTGCTGGCTTAGAAAAAAGAGAGCATAAGGGCCAGCCCTATTTCTTTCAACGTGTTTATGTGCATACAGATAATGCCCTTGATGCCGTCTTAGAGCAAGCACAAAAAGAGCTCAAAAAATGGACACAAGGCACTGAAATAGCTTTACAAAATCGACACATACTTACTTTGCACACCGACAATGTCCTTACGCATATTTTGTATATTGTGCCAAAAGATCGTCCTTTCTCTTTACCGCCTCCAAAGGACGCCGCACGAATAAGTATTGTTATCGATGATTTAGGCGAAAATGTACGAGATGTTCGGGCTTTGCTCGCCCTAAATATCCCCATGACTTTTGCTATTTGGCCAAACGCTTCCTATCGAGAGAGGTCTGCTGAACTTGCACACAATGCTGGGCATGAAGTCATTGTACACCAGCCTATGGAGCCTATGGGCTATCCAAAAGTTGACCCGGGCAGTCGGGCGATTTTCACCAATATGAACAGACAAGCGCTTGAAAAAGTCTTGCTAAACAATGCCGCCCGGGTGCCTTTTAGCATCGGCTTTAACAATCATACGGGTTCGGCTTTTACGACAAATGCCTGGTCAGTGTCGATGCTTGTCGATATTTTGGGAAGTCGTGGCTCTATGATGCTTGACAGCTTGACCCACCCCCGCTCTGTTTTTGCCAAAAAAGCGGCAGAAGAAGGTTTCAATGTTGGTAGGCGAGAGATTTTTTTGGACGACGGAAAAGACAAGCGTACGGCCCTGCAAAATCTTTATTTGGCAGAAAGGCTTGCCAAAAGAGTGGGGCATGTAATCGTCATCGGTCACCCCATGCGGGAGACTTTGCAAGCCCTAAACACTTGGGCGAAAGATCGTGACAAAAGCGTGCATGTCGTGCCCTTACGTTATCAAAGGCCCTATAGAAATAGACGATAAATCTTTATAAGTTCCCTGATTTTCTCAATTTCACAAAAAAATCAAAAAACTATGAACAGTTCCCCGTACATTCAAATCGGAAGTGCAAAAAACCCTCTTTCCCTTGCTTTTCCTTTATTTTCTTGTTAGATTGCTGGAAACAAGAGTTCAAGCCAAAGCAATTTCAAAGCAATGACCTGCGGCGGCAGACGAGGTCACTGCGAGGAAAGCACCTCCTATGTCGTTACTGCGACCTCCGTTCTTGTCATTCAGAGGAAAGAGCGAAGCGAATTGACGTAGGAATCCAGTCTGCACTGCTCCGAAGGAGCTTGTTGCAGACAAAAAAAGAAAGGCAT
>CAYJIB010000098.1:0-6959 GCA_964370125.1 uncultured Desulfovibrionaceae bacterium | reverse complement strand
TAAAATTGCCAGAAATTCGTATTCCATACTCATTTTTCTTGCAATTTTATTAGCGTATTTTGAACTAAAAAGTTTTCAATTTCAAAAGCTTATTCTATTTTTCAGTGCCGACTATATCTCTCTCGCCTTAGAAAAACCCTTTTATCATAGCCATTTCACTAAAATTTAGTACTGTTAAACACACAGGAGGAACAGCTATGCTAAAAAATTCCATTAAAAAAGTTTCTATCACAACCTTGGCCCTTATGACTGTGGCCTCTGTGGTGAGTTTACGTGGTCTGCCGATGATGGCCGCCGAAGGCTTCACCATGGTCTTTTACATTCTTTTTGCAACCTTCATCTTTCTTTTACCCGCCGCTCTCGTCTCTGCTGAGCTGGGTTCTGCCTTCAACAAAGAAGGGGGCGGGGTCTATACTTGGGTAAAGGCGGCCTTTGGTTCACGCTGGGGCTTTACGGCTATATGGCTTCAATGGATACAAAATGTGGTCTGGTATCCAACCGTCTTAGCCTATGCGGCCTCTTGCCTTGCTTACCTCTTTATGCGACCAAGCCTTGCCCAAGACGGAAAGTATATTGGCCTTGTCATTATTGTTGTCTATTGGCTGGCGACTTTTGTAGCGCTTAAAGGCTCAAATGCCGTCAATCAAGTAACAAAATACGGCGTGATTGTAGGCACTTTGCTCCCAGGCATAGCCATTATTGTTCTTGGCGCTTTATGGGCAGATACAGGCAATACAGTAGCCTTTTTAGAACCCGTAGCTGGACACAGCATCGCCCATGAAAGCTGGCACGCCAGATTTTTACCGCATATCTCAGGCCTTGGGAGCATCGCCTTTTTGGCGGGTATCGTCTTGCTCTTTGCAGGTGTAGAAGTGCAGGCCGTGCAAGTGGCCGATATGGACAATCCAGGGCGCAATTTTCCCCTAGCCATGTTCCTAGCTTCTGCCATTATCATTGCCCTCTTTATGCTCGGTTCTTTTGCCGTGGCTGCCATCATTCCCGCTGAAAATTTAAGTCTCACAGCTGGCCTTATGCAAAGTTTTCAAGTAGCCTTTGACAAATTCCACATTTCTTTTCTTACGCCGATAATCGGCCTGTGCATGGCTTTTGGGGCAATTGGTGGCGTTATGTCTTGGGTAACAGGCCCAAGCCGTGGCCTTTTAGCAACAGGCAAAGAAGGTGAACTTCCCCCACTTCTTACAAAATCAAACGAAAGGGGCGCGCCTGTTAGCTTGCTCTTTATTCAAGCCATTGTCGTTACCATCTTGGCTTCATTGTATTTTTTTATGAAGGATGTGAGTGTGGCCTTCTTTGTGCTTTCTGCCATGACAGCGACACTTTATCTCGCCATGTATATGCTGATGTTTGCTTCGGCTATTTATTTGCGTATTACCCAGCCCGATTTACCACGAACTTTTAAAATCCCCGGCGGAATGTTTGGCATGGGTCTTGTTGCGGGCATTGGTTTTTTGGGCGTGACCTTTGCCTTAATCGTTGGCTTCTTCCCGCCAAGCAATTTGCCTGTGGGCAATCCTGCGCTTTATGTTGGCCTTGTCGCTTCGGGTATGATCATCTTTATTGGTGCGCCTATGATTATTCAATCTTTCAAAAAAACGGCATGGAAACAGGGCACACAATCCCAAATAATCATCGATCCACAGTCTGAAATGCACGAAAATCAAAGTGGCGATAAAAAACTCATCACCAATATCTAAAGGAAGTAAACAATGAAAAATAACCTTCACCAAGAAATGCTCGACGATATCTATGCCAGCCGTGAACTCTCTGGCGCTCTGCCCTCTTTTCGTATTCCCGACGAAGAGCATCACGCAAAAGCGACTTGTCGTTCTATCATGGACGAGCTGATGCTTGACGGAAATGCAAGGCAAAACTTGGCCACTTTTTGCCAGACCTGGCTTGAACCAGAAGTGCATCAGCTTATGGATTTGTGCGTGGATAAAAACCTTGTCGACAAGGACGAATACCCGCAAAGTGCCGAGCTTGAACAGCGTTGTATCCGTATGCTTGCCGATTTGTGGAATTCACCAGAACCAAGAGAGACCATAGGAACCGCCACTATCGGCTCAAGCGAAGCGGCTATCCTAGGGGCTATGGCCTTGCTTTGGCGTTGGCGAGCAAAGAGAAGAGCCGAAGGCAAGCCCATCGACAAGCCAAATATCGTCACAGGTCCTGTGCAGATTTGTTGGCTCAAATTTTGCCGTTATTGGGAGGTAGAGCACAGAGAAATCCCCATGGAAGAAGGGCGGCTTATCATGAGTCCCGAAGAGGCCGTCAAACGTTGTGATGAAAATACCATCGCCGTTGTGCCGACTTTTGGCGTGACTTTTACTGGGCAATATGAACCTGTAAAAGAAGTTTCTGACGCTCTTGATATATTACAACAAGAAAGCGGCCTTGACATTCCTATGCATGTAGACGGAGCGAGCGGTGGTTTTTTAGCGCCCTTTATTGAGCCTGATATTCTTTGGGATTTCCGCTTGCCAAGAGTGCAGTCTATTAATGCTTCTGGGCACAAATTTGGTCTTGCGCCTCTTGGGACAGGCTGGGTTATTTGGCGCACAAAAGAATCCTTGCCAGAAGAATTGATCTTTTATGTCAATTATCTAGGGGGCAATTTACCAACAATTAACATCAATTATTCTCGCCCCGGCGGGCAAATTGTTGCGCAATATTATAATTTCTTGCGCCTTGGGCGTGAGGGTTATGCCCGCATTCACAAAGCCTGCTATGAGAGCGCGATTTATTTGGCTGAAACTTTACAAGCATTTGGTATTTTTGAAATAATTTATGATGGCCGTGGCGGTATCCCTGCTGTGTGTTGGACTTTGAACAAAAAGGTCTCTGTGCCCTTTAGCCTCTATGATTTGTCTGACCGTTTGCGTGTGCGAGGTTGGCAGCTTCCTGCCTATTCGATGCCAAAAAATCAGACTTCGCTTGTTGTGATGCGTGCCTTAGTGCGTCATGGTGTGAGCCGTGATTTAATCAACCTACTTATCAACGACATAAGGGCTTGCCTTGAACACTTACAAGAATTTACGCCAAGTAAGCAGCAGGGTGATACGGATGGTGCTGGGGGGCATAGCCATTCTGGCAGATAAGCAGGCGACTAAAAAAGTATCATCTACTTTGTCAAACTGCGATTTTGCGTCGCTCGCCACCAAAGGCGACCGAAGGGAGTTTGCGTTTGCGAAGAATGAGCAATTACGCAAATGGACAGCTCGGCTATGTACCAAAAGCGTACACTTCGCTAGCAAAATCTTGTTTTCCTCGTATCTCACCCTTTTTAAGCCGCCTGCAGGTGCTTGAAAAAGCACTGTCTGCGCCCTTATCGAAAAAAACAGCCTGCTGGAGGCAAATGCTTAAAAGAGTTGAGACAAGGACTTTTTCTGCAGATTGTTAGCACTGAAGACTAAACACTGACCACTAAACACCAAAAAAGCCACTGTAAAAGGTGGCTTTTTTTGCACCTTTACAGCTAAAACTTGCAATGAAATCTCGCTTGTTTACAAACAAAAAAGGCTTGCATAAATTTTGCACTTTGGCTAGTGTTTAGTGATTAGTGGCTAGTGCCTAGCCTTAATTATATGAAAGAAACATTTTAACAGTGAGGAAATCTCATGAACATGAAAAACGAGCGAAAACCAATGAAATCATTAACAAAAGCAAATATTTTTGCCCTTGTTTTTTCCGCCTTCTTGGTCTTTTTTGCGCCGAGCCTTGCGCTGGCGGATAGTGCGGAATTGGTGGAAGGCTATGATGGCTCCCTTGGCAATAATGCTTATACTGCAGTTGAAGGCCAATATCATCTTGGAAGTGTACAAAAGCTTCTTGCGATAAGGACGTACACAGACATAGGTGCTGCCACTCACGCCACCCTCGAAATCACGCTCACGCTTAGTGAAGACAGCCCCCTTATCGGGCATAAGCCAAAAGATGTCTTGTGGCTTGGCGGTGTAGTTGAAACTGCTGATACCTATAGCAAGCCAGGCGCCTTTACCTTTATCGCTGGAGATGCACTTGCTGACAAAAAGTATACAATCAAGCCAGTAGGTGGCACAAATTTTACAGACGCGGATACCTTCAAAGAAGCAGGTAAGTACACCATCAATGTGCAGGTTGAGAATATCAAGCAAGTCGATGTAGTTCCTGAAGCTGATAACATCGGCAATATTGACCAAATCCAAATCCCCGAATTTAACAACTACGTCAAGATCAACCTCGTCCTTGTCGCTTGGAATGGCCTAGACAAAGCCCTTGCTACTGTGCAAGAGCCTAGCATCAACAAATACAGCATTGCAGGGACTTCCTCTTCTTTGTCTGGTGATGCCCTAACAAAGCCGTTTTTTACTCCAGAAGCTGGCCTAGAAGAAGCACAAAAAGAGCTTTTCCCTCTTGCCGGGCAGACTGTTGAAATCACTGATATGTACAAGGCCGCAGACCCGAAAGTTCAAATCGATACAGCCACTGTCGTCAATTTTGAAATCGAATATGCTTTTGGGCCCATAGCCGAAAAGACCCACAAATTTGGCGTAGACAATCATTTTGTGCCACAATTTAAGGATGGCGACAATTTTGTCTCTTTGAAGGCCGCAGACCAACAAAATAGCGCAAGCAATGTTGCCCTTAGTACGCACGGGCAATTCGCCATTTATGAAGGCAGTAGAGAAGAGGTACAATCAGCAACAAGCCCCCTTCCTGCCATAAAAAATGGAGACTTCATTAAGCGAAGCACCACTTATACTGTACGTTATGCGGTCTTGAGCGATAGCACAAATCCTGCCACCCTGAACAATGCCTTGCGCCTTGTTGGGCCAAAAAGCCTCGTTAGCAGTGGATCAGGCTCTACCTATCTCGCCGATCCGCAAGCCGACCCAAGGGCGGATTATGGCCTCTTGTATTCAAACACTTTTGAGAGCGATTCTTCACACTACATTACAGGCATAGAATACGGCTATGTGCTTAATCGACATGCTATTAACGTTTCAAACACACTTGAAGGGAGCTTGGAGGCTCCGGTTAAATACCTTAAGACAGACATCGTCGGACAGGAAGGCTTGAAATTTGTGACCTATAAAGTGCAAGTTGAAGTGCCTGAGTATACAGATACACGCTATATTGACCTCAAGCCAACAATCGACCATGTAAAGCTCGTGGACTACCTCAACAATGGCAAAGAGCTCACACGCATAGAAGACGAAGCAAAGGCGACAGAGGGCGGGCTTTTTTGGCTGAAAGACAAATACGGCAATATGGTCAAAGGCCTTGAAGGCGGAAGCCCAACTCCACTCACCTTTGAAAAATCTGACTATACCGTATACTATACAGTGCCTGTCAATGCTGAAGGAACAATGGCCGAAAGCATCGTGGCTGTCTTTTCAAAAACAGCAAGGCTGAATAATAGTCCACCTGCTTTACCGGACCTTCGCTTCACACAATTTACAAGCGGCCCAATCACCGTCTTTGGAGACGGCGCACCTTGGATGGTAGAAGACCAAAAACTTGAGAAAACAGACCCTAAGTATGCAGAAAACCAATATATTTTAGGCACCGGCGTTGCTAGTCAGACCAGGCAGCCCGTACAGACCTTTGCCTATACAGGCTTTAGTGAGGGCGATGCCTATATCTTTAAAAGGGAATTCATCTTCAATTCCAAAGCAGATGAGGTGAGCGGCAAGAAAGACACACTCTTGATTAATAAAGACACTATGCGACTGGTAAAATACAATCTTAGCAACGAATTTGTCGGCGAATTTGAGCTCATTGACGTGCCGGTTCCGCCAAAAAACATGGACGGATTGAAGCTTTTCGACGGAAAATTTTGGTTGACTAAGAATGTTGGTGACGGCATTGTCAAGACAGACGGCACAGAGCCCTTTGTAGAAGGCGCGAGATATTACGTTTATTTTGTCATCAAGGACGATGGCGAATTTGACAATACAAAGGACCCAGACACGCCTGATGGACAGAAAGTTATTTCAGATCCAAACGGCCTCTTTGCCCAACCAAGACCAAGCGGCGGCGGCAGCTCTGGCTGCTCTGTTGGGGAGAATAATGTCTATGACCTTACTTTGCTTACGCTTTTTGCTTTAGGACTTGTGATTTTGCGTGTACGCATTCGTAAAGCTTAAAATGAAAATAGCCTTTTAAGGGCTTAACAAAATGCCGTGTTTGATTGTCAAGCACGGCATTTTTATTAAAATTTTTATCCAAAAGCCTCATTCCAAAGGCCCTGCCCAAATAAAACTGCCCTGGCGGCCAGCAAGGCTGCTTATCCTATGAGAAAAAAATCGCTCATGTTCTGTCATGGTACACAGATCAATACCAAAAATATTTTCCTCCAAAAGCCCGGCTTCAAGAAGCTGATCACGGCTCAAGGCCCATAAATCCATGCACCGACTTTCTTTGTCAAAATAGGGCAAAAATTCCGCACCCCACTCATCGGCAAAATTGATAAATTCTGCCTTTTTAGGGCCAAGGCTTGGCCCACGCACTGCCGATAAATCGCAAGGCTTTAAGGCCTTCACTTCGCACCATTCTTTCACAGCCTTTTGAATATAAGCCATTTTATTGCCACGCCAACCCACATGCAAGGCCATAAGATGCTTGCCAGAATTGTGCGCAAACATGACAGGCTGACAATCCGCTGTCTTTATCAAAAGCGCAAGCCCCCTTTCATCAGTCGCAAGACCGTCTGCTTCAAGTAAGGCTTGATCAGGCCTTTGCGAGCTGGCCCTTGCGTCAAAAAGTAGCCTGTCCCCATGCACCTGTTTGGCCTCGGCCACTTGCAAAAAGCCAAGCTCTTTTTGCAAGGCCAAACGATAAGCCAAAACCCGCTCAGGACAATCCCCCCGAACATAAGAAATATTGCCGCCTGCTAAAGCGTCACAATGCTCAAAAGATTTGTTACAAGCACGAGTTTGAAAAGCACTGCGCACACC
>CAYJIB010000097.1:0-7012 GCA_964370125.1 uncultured Desulfovibrionaceae bacterium | reverse complement strand
CCCTGTGGGCGAAAGACGTATGACGTTCGGGGGCTACGTCCTGTAGCCCCACTCATTACAAGTTATAGTCGCTTTTTAAAAATCGCCTAAGCAAACCAAGAGCGAGTGCGATTTGCAAACCTCACAAGCATAAGCATAAGAGGCACTTCTACCAAAACACCAACAATAGTCGCAAGCGCAACAGGACTATCAGCTTTAAAAATGGCAATAGCAACAGCAACTGACAGCTCAAAGAAATTTGAGGCGCCAATCATGCCTGCTGGGGCAGCAACATTGTGAGGCAATTTCAATGCCCTAGAGGCAAGATAAGCAATAAAAAATATCAAAACCGTCTGAATTGTCAGCGGAATGGCTATCAGCACAATATGCAGAGGATTTTCAAGAATGACCTCTCCCTGTGTCGAAAAAATGATGGTAAGAGTCAAAAGCAAGCCCACGATAGTGACATTGCCAAACTTTGGAATAAAAATATTTTCAAAATAGTCTTTGCCCTTATTTTTTGTGACAACATTTCTTGTGATAATCCCGCCAGCAAGAGGAATAACAACAAAAAGCACAACCGACAAAATCAAGGTGTCCCAAGGGACACTTATGCCACTAACGCCAAGCAAGAAAGCAACGATAGGCGTAAAAGCTATTAAAATAATAAGGTCATTTGTAGCCACTTGCACAACCGTATAGGCTGGATCACCCTTTGTTAGATGACTCCAAACAAAGACCATGGCCGTACAGGGCGCTGCCCCTAAAAGCACCGCTCCCGCCAAGTAATCTGTTGCGAGGTCTGGGCTGATAAAATCCTTAAAAAACACAAAGAAAAAAAGCCAGGCAATGGCAAACATAGTAAAAGGCTTGATCAACCAATTTGTGATCCAAGTCACAAAAAGACCCTTAGGATTTTTGCCCACATTTTTAATACTTTGAAAATCAACCTTGAGCATCATAGGATAAATCATTAGCCAAATAAGTATGGCTATAGGCACAGAAACATTGGCAAATTCGAGCTTTGCAAGACTTTGTGGTATGATGGGGAGGAATTTCCCAATAAGGATACCCGCTATCATACAAAGGATGACCCAAACGGTTAAATATCTTTCAAAAAAACCGATTTCAGCACTTTGTTCTTCTTTCATTTCTTTCCTCCAGAGAGTTAGTTGCGACTTGTGGAGCTTGATGCTCTTTGACGCACCATACATTTCAATAGTTCAACATTATTTGAAATATGTCAAGGGATGGAGGCAAATATATTTCAAGAATTATTGAAATATAGACATAAGTGCATGCTTTTTATGAAAAAAAATCAAAAAAGAAAAACCAGAAAAGCGAAAGCCCCTGGTTTTTTTATCGTCAAAGCTAAGAATGTGTTTTCACGTTTTTTTTAGAAAGGCACGCTCACTTCCTATCCATTCTATACTGTCCTCAAGAGAGTATTTTGCCTGCCAATTTAAGGCTTTGTTAAACTTACTTGAATCAAGCTTGATTTGTGTTTGTATGTCTTTTTCAATAAAATTTATCTGTATGTTTTTCCCACAACGCTTCTTAATAATTTTTTGTATCGCCTGGGCTATTTCATGGATACTATAAAAAGTATTTGAGCCTATATTGTATAATGATTCCAGCCTGTTAAGATTTGAAGTAAGCAAACAAAGCAAGGCTTCAATAGCGTCTCTTGTATCCAGATACGAAAAAATCTGCTTGCCACCCATAACAGTAATTTCATTGTTTAAAAGCGCAGAAGAAATCATTTTATTCACGATTCTTTCAGGCAAAAAAGGCGAAAGCAAGCTGGCTAAGCGTATATGCAGGATTTTTGAGTGTGCACAAATTTCACTGCCAAGCACCTCACACGCGTATTTTGCCATGCCATACATATCAAAAGGACTTACAAGGTCGCTTTCTTTAGAAGGCTTTTCCCTCATATTCCCATAGAGGCTTTGTGAAGAAATATGAAGAATATGTTTAACTTTTGCTTCTTCTGCTCTTTGAAAAATTTTCTTGCTAAAGTCTATGCTTTGAATTAAATCGTCACCGCTCTGTGTCCTTGCAAAAGCAAGGTGCAAAACAATATCAACATCGCCAAAATCAATCTCATCACCATAAAAATCTTCAAGTCTATAAAAAGAAATGTTCTTAGCGTTTTCAAATTGCCTTGCTAAGTTTTCTTTTTGCGAGCTGAGTGCTTTTATACGATATTCCTTGGGCAAAGCATTCAATAACATACAGCCAAGAGTTCCGCCCGCCCCTGTAATTAAAATGTTTTTGCTCATAGAAATTTTTCCCCGCCATGTTCAGCCAAAAATTTCCTCATTATTGTATATTCTTCATCAAAATTATGGTAAGAAACAGAGCCAAGAGCCCTCTTTTGATTAAAATAAACATTGCTTCGGTCAAGTGTGTTCATAAAATGAAATCCATACAAATCAACAGATTCAAATGAAGCAAGCACAGAGTAGAGATGGAGAAGAAAATCGCTCCCTGTTGTAAGAGAGAAATTTACTCCCAATTTATTCCACGCAAATTGTGCTGTTTTGTCGCCATATTTCTGACATTTTTTGTCAAGAAGCGAATACAAATTGCCAATACCTGTTTCATCTCGAAAATAATAGCAATCAAATCGCCATAAAGTGAGCAAAAAATCTGGCTTCCTATAGTTTTGAAAGAGTTTACAGCCAGCAGTATTCACCCAGATATCGGTTCTTGAGCCATAATCCTCTTCAAAGCCTTTGTCTGTACCTTGACTAAACCTTACGACAATATCGTGTTCATCAATTTCTCTGCCTCTTCCCTTGCCCACTTCATAAGGGCCATTTGCCACAACCGCAATGCTTTTACCCTTCACAAGGCTTTCAAATTCTTGATTTTTTTCTGAAGTCATAAAGTTCATATGGATTGACGCGGATTTTTCAATGGCTTCATTTGTATAGCCTAAATTATGAAAAGAAGAGGCAACAGCGGGATAATCTTCAACATTTTTTAATTGATGATAATACACATATCTTTTTATGAGAAATTCAATATTTTCATGCAGATTATTTTCTAAAAGCACCGTAAAATAGAGAAGCCATAATCTATTATTTTCTGCAATCCAACAAAACATTGAAGCTTCAAGCCTTTGAAAAGCGTGTAACAATGCATCGTTAAAGCCTTGATATTTATATTCAGAAAGCAGCATTTCATAATTGTTTGCACGTATTTTAGGCACAACATATTGCGCCATTGAATCAAAGCAATTTTTCGGTCTTGCCTCATAATCACTCAAAAGCTTTTCTAAGCCTGCTAGCTTGTCTCGCAATAGTGCATTTTCTTTTTCTAAGGCAAGTATTCTCATATCTAAAGTATTCTTCATATTTTTGCCTTTTACATATTCTTAAGAAAGAGATTTTCCCCTTCTTGTGTCAAAACCTCAAGTTTTTCATTGATAAGCTGCGTAAACTTTGCATACTTTTCTTCATTGCCATAAAAAATAATTCTTAAAAAAATCTGTGACAATTTTCCGTATTGATCTTCAGGCAATTCATCACCTACAACATAGGATTGAAAATAGCCCAAGACATTTTCATCTGAGACAATTTCTTTAAGCCCCTGAATTTTCATTATTTTTCCAGGCTTTATGAGGCAGGTAAGATTATAGGCCTCATCATCAATAAAGGGGGTGATTTTTCCCTCGGTATCAGGGCTATTGACCATTGAATTTGTCAAAGCAAAATTGATCAACATAGCCATTGAACTGTAAGCACAGCTTTTTTGCATAACAAGATGCTCTAAGCTTGCCGTAATTCTAAAGCCAGGCTCATAAGGGATACAAAGGCCTTTATCGTCTATAAAGCATTGAATAAACATAATCCCATTTTTTATTTCAAGCTCTTTGAACATTTTTGAAAATTTATCATGCAATGCATCATAGGCTGTTTGGCTATGGGGCGAAGGAAAGGTATAGCCATTTGGCAATTTAATATAGCCATCTTTTACTTGTACGGTATTTCTGTCTGCCATTAAAGAAAAATAATACTTTCCATCAACAAAAATATAAAAAATTGTTGCTTCTTTATAATGCACATATTCTTCAATCAATATATTTTTTGATTTTGAAAAAGAAAGCGCGCCTTCAACAGCCTTTTTATATTCGTCATAATCATTACACAGAGAGATCCCGCGCGAGCCACTGTTATCAACAGGTTTTACTATAAGAGGGAATTGTACATTTTCTTTTGTATATTCTTTTACATTTGGAATATGAAATTTTTTGCAATACTCTCTAAACATTTTTTTGTTTGTTGTAAATTCAATATGCTTTGGTGTAAGATAGCATGGCAGTTTTGCTTTTGTGCAAATTTCATAATAGGCTGGCAAAAGAGAATCCGCAAAGCCTGTGATTACACCGTCAATCTGGTGTTTTTTTATAAGGTCTACTATAGTGTCAACATCGGTTGCGTCTGCCAAAAAAGCATAATCGGCACTTTTTTTTGCGGGAGAATCTACATTATAATCGACAACATAGACTTTAGCGCCATAAGCACGCCCTATATCTATGATTTGCTCCATAAGCTTTGTTGCACCCAGTATTAAAAGCTTCTTGCCGCGCCAATTATACATCTAACAAACTCCTTCAAAAAAGCATTGTCTACCAAGCCACAAGTTCATTTTTTTCTATTTTTCCGTCCATATATTTGCGAACCAAATGAATTATTTTGTCCATATCTTTTTCATCATAACGTTGATCACAAGGCAAAAGAAGGGTATCTGACAAACAGGCTTGCATAAAATCGGCTTTTACATGGCCTACAGGCGGGCAAAAGATAGCATGATTTGCCAAAAGCGTGAGCAAGGCATCTTTTGGCAGCACTTGCGATTTGTTGTAGGGTATGCGCAAAGGATAGGCAAAGGGGGCAAAGTCTATGCTTTCATCCTTCCAAAAGGCGTATTCTTTTAGATGTTTGCTTAAATACAGCCAATTTTCCATACGTTTTTTAGCCATCGGCTGAATTGGCAGGCGTTTGAGCATTTCTATTGTCAATTCTGAGCCAGCGTTTTGAGGCAATTCATCTTCATTTATTGCCTTGCTATAGGCAAGTATGTCTTGAATGGTCACAGAAGGATTTTCCATACGCTTTAATGAAAGCTTTAACATTTCAAAATACGCATCACTTTGTGTTGCCTTTATTTTAGGCTGCAGTAGAGACACAGCTTCACCCACAAGCAAAGCGCCGTCTGGCACACCGAAGAGATTGCTCGGTGAATAAAGGCAAACATTGGCCCTAGATGGCAAATTCATGCAAAGAGCTTGGCTTTTATCATCAATCCAAAGAATATCTTTCCTTGCAAACAAGGCGGCTTCAAGCTCGGCATCAATGGGCTTGCCAAAATGCGAAAAAGTTAGCACAGCCTCACCAGGCCTTACTTCATTAAGAAAGTTAGAAGAGGCTTTTAATTGCGCATCAAGGGGGTAAAATTTTGGCATCAAGCGTAAAGGCTTTACAATATTGCTTGTAAAATAGGGGAAATAGGCAGGCAACCATATATCTTTGCAACCCTGCTGCCATAAATATGCCGTCAGGGCTTGCAAATTATTGTTAAAATAAGCGTATTCTTTGTCGGCTACCCACATATCCCACACACTGTTTGCAACAAGAGGCACAGACTTTATATCCAGCTCAAAATAGCCTCCGATAGCAAGCCTTTCTTCTCTATTTTCGTGAGACTTTTCGCCTCGCAAGCTCTTTGACTGCCAAGGTGGGTAAAATCTTCTTTCATCAGGATAAGCAATGCGCAGTCCATCAATCATATCGGCATTTTCAAGAATCGGCTTTTCAAAATATTTCTTATACTTATTGTAAAGAACTTTTATTTGTTCTATTTGATTTGTATGCATATAATGGCTTAGAAGATTGCGCAATATAAGCAAATTTCTTTCTCTTATCTGCAATGTGAAGCGATAAGAAAAAAACCTGTCCATTTCTTCATAAACATAAATCCAGTCTTCGTATTTTTTTTGTGCAAACAAGCCTTTGTTTATTGTTTGAAGCCAAGAATAGCCGCCTTCATGCCTTCTCCACACGCTCATATCTTCATCAAAATATTTTATTTTCCCCAAAACCGCGTGCAACATAAAAAGAAAATGATCAAGAAGCATATTTAAAGTAAACCAATCTGGCAATCCCTCTGTAAATCTCCAGCGAAACACAACAGAAGAAGTTTGAAAGAAATAATTTGAAATAGCTTCATCCGCATAAAAAATACCTTCTTTAATGCGTTCTTCATCAAAGGCAATATCTTTGTAAATATATTGCTTTTCATGGCTTATTTTTTCTGCTTTTGCGTCAAGCACGTGCACTTTATGACAAGCAACAGAAAAATCGGGATTTTCTTCTAAAAAGCCAACCTGTTTTTGAAGTTTTTTCGTATCTGTCCAAAAATCGTCCCCTTCACAAAAAGCCACATATTTTCCTTGTATACGTTTAAGGCCTTCTAGTAAATTTTTTGAAGTTTTTGTATTTTTGTCCTGTAATGAAAGAACAATGTTTTTATGTTTGTGAGCATATTCTTTAACGATTTCTCTTGTGCCGTCTGTAGAGCAATCGTCACAAACAATTATTTCAAAAGGAAAATCAGTTTCTTGTATAAGGCAAGAATCAAGAGCTTCTCGAATGTATGACACATGATTATATGTTGCCATAAATATGCTTACTAAAGGTTTTTCTTGCATACTCTCCCCTTCCCCAACTAAAATAAAATCTTTATTTTGCAAATGCCTTCTTTGCTTTTGATGTTCCGTGTTTTTAGTACAAAACACATTGCACAAAAAAACAAAGGATACAAAATCATAATAAAAGCAAGTAGGTGTTTTTGCAAGCAATAAATGGCAGAATTCACGCTTTTTTGAACACTTCTTTGTATAAAATTTTAAAACGCCCATCAAAGCCCAAAAGCCCCTCGTTCCTTGCTTTTTCTTTATTTTCTTGTTAGATTGTTAAGAAGGCACAGGCTGCCAAGCCAAAGCCAAGCCAAAGCCAAGCAA
>CAYJIB010000096.1:0-7047 GCA_964370125.1 uncultured Desulfovibrionaceae bacterium | reverse complement strand
GATCGGCGTTGCACTTATTGATCTTGGCGGTGGGACATCTGACATAGCCATTTTTGCGAACAATTCTATCAAGCATACCGGAGTCTTAGCTCTTGGTGGGCAAAACCTTACCTCTGACATTGCCTTTGGCTTGCGTACGCCAATGGCGGCTGCTGAGCAAATCAAAATAAAGCACGGTTGCGCCCTTATTGACATGGTTGAACCTTCTGAATATATCGAAGTTCCTAGCGTTGGCGGTCGTGAACCAAGACGCTTAGAAAGGCAGCTTCTTGCTGAAATCTGTGAGCCTCGCATGGAAGAGCTCTTTATGCTTATTGATCATGAACTTGTAAAGTCTGGCTTTAAGAACATGATTGGAGCTGGTATCGTTTTAACCGGCGGGACTTCACTTATTGAAGGTTGTCAAGAGCTTGGTGAGCAGGTCTTTGGTCTGCCTACTCGCATCGGTTATCCCAGAAATGTTGGTGGCTTAAAGGACATGGTCAATAGCCCCATGTACGCTACAGCCGTAGGTCTTTTGTGTTTTGGTGCTGAAAAAGAAGGGGCTGAACCAGCCTTCCAAATAGAAAACGAAGCACAAACACATGAAAGCATTTTTGGGAAAATGAAAAAATGGTTCAGCGACGTTTCTTAATGCAGATAGTATAAAAACGTTCTTGTAATATACTTGCTTTAAGAATTGGCATTGTATTTTTGAATATTTACATTCAAAAAGTCTACTTCCACTAAAAATCTTTGAATTTTTCAAAGGGAATAATAATCCTTTTAGAAGCAGTGAGAGATTTGTTTCTAATTTTTTAAGGATTGATTTGAATATTGGCAAAAATGTTGTTTTTTCAGACGTGTTGTGAAAAAACATGGGAGACACATTCAAAAAACACGAGGGGACACATGGTTGTAAATCTTGAGCCTATTGCAAAGATAAAAGTTGTTGGTGTTGGTGGCGGTGGCGGCAATGCTGTACAAAGCATGATCGATTCGTCCATTCAGGGAGTGAACTTTATTTGTGCCAATACAGACATGCAAGCCTTGTCTACTTCAAAGGCACCTGTAAATATTCAGCTTGGTGAAAAGCTCACCAAAGGCCTTGGGGCTGGTTCTGACCCGTGCATCGGGAGAGACGCCGCTGAAGAAAGCGCCAACCAAATTCGTGAAGCCATTGGTGACGCCGATATGGTCTTTATCACCGCTGGAATGGGTGGCGGAACAGGCACAGGTGCTGCTTCTGTTGTAGCCGCTGAAGCCAAAAAACTAGGCGCTTTGACCGTTGGTGTTGTGACCAAGCCCTTTGCTTTTGAAGGCGAAAAAAGAGCGCTGGCTGCCGAACAAGGCATTGCCGAGCTTAGAAACCATGTTGACAGTCTTATTATTATTCCTAACGAGCGCTTACGCACAACAGCAACGAAGAATGCGAAATTGCACGAAATGTTTGCTCGTGCAAACGATGTCTTGAATTCAGCTGTTCGTGGTATTTCAGACCTCATTATGATTCCTGGCTTTATTAACGTCGACTTTGCTGACGTAAGCAAGGTTATGGGTGAATCTGGTTGTGCCATTATGAGCACTGGCATTGCGAGTGGTGAAGGCCGTGCTCGTGAGGCGGCTATGCGTGCCATAACAAGCCCTCTCCTTGAAGACGTTTCAATCGCAGGCGCAAAAGGCCTTCTTATCAATATTTCAGCAACTGAAGACAGCCTTGGAATCGATGAATTTTATGAAGCCAACGACTATTTGCGTGATGCCGCTCGCTCGCCAAATGGCGATGACGCCAATATTATTATCGGCACGACCTATGACCCAACACTTGGCGATGAAATCCGCATCACTGTTGTAGCTACGGGTATCGATTCTATTAATTCTGTCCACGCTCCAAGCCCTACCCTGCATACACCGAAAAAAGTTGAAGAAGCCGCTCCAAAGACCGTTCATTCTACAAGAACTGTCGTAGAAACGCAGCTTCCTCCATTGCGTCGCACACGTATGCACAATCCTATTGATGTTCACGCAGATTTTTCAATTCCGACTATTATTCGCAACCAACAAGTAGGAAAACATCAGCCTGGCCAAGAAGATTTCATTTTTGATGAAGAAGAAATCGCTTTGCCTACATTTATTCGTAAACAAGCAAATTAATTAACAATAAGCTTTAATAAAAGGCCGAGCAAGAGATAAAATTCTTGATCGGTCTTTTGTGTTTATAAAAGATTGATCGTAGACACTTGCATTCTGTACAAAATCATTTGCGTACTTTTTTTACTGTGCTTTTTTTGTTGCCTATTTTTTATACATATGAATTTTGTACTCTGCAGGCAAAAAACAACAAAGCATTGAAATAAAAGCTAATTTTAAGATGTTTTTTGTTGGCACAAGGCTTGCTACTAACAAATTGTCTCCTATAAACCTTTAACCCACGGAGTTAATTATGCTTACAAAAAAACATCTCGCTAGCCTTGGAATGTTTGCCTTCTTACTTTTTGCCATCGCTGGAAGCGCCAGCGCTTATAACCATGGTCAAAAATTTAAAGATTTAAGCAGTGAAAAACAAATCGCTTTAGAAAAAATGTTCGACGAACAACATGACAAGACTGAACCCTTACGTGACCAACTTTTTGCCAAAAACTTAGAACTTGACGCCTTATCAAAAAACCCAAATACACAACCAGCACAAATCAAACAGCTTGTTAATGAAATCACAGAATTAAGAAAAAATCTTCGCACACAAAGACAAGCCTTTGCCGCAAAAGTTGAAAAAGACTTTGGTATTGATCTTCAAATGGGCTATGAACATGGACGTGGTATGGGCAGAGGCAGAGACGGAGATCATGACAAAAGGGGCAGAGGCAGGAATGGTCACAACGGTGGATGGCACGGCTTCCGGCACAATTAATCAATTTTTTTTCTCATAAAAAATCTCACAAAAAAAAAAAGCCAAGCCAGTCTTGGCTTTTTATTTGAAATTTATACAAAAAATTACGAATGCATTCATGAAAAATAATTTTTATGCGATTTTGTTGGTATAATAATATCTTTAATCATAGACTTTATCTCATAGGGCTTGCTAAATAAGGGTGTCTTTTTCAAAAACCTTTTACCTATGGAGTTATGTATGTTTACAAAAAATCACTTTATTGCCCTTGGAATGTTTGCTCTTTTGCTTGTGCCAGTTGCTGCTCATGCTGATGGTGTGCAAATTGACGTTGCTTTAAGCAGAAATGTTAGTGAACTCAATATCCCTTTTGAAAAAAAGGTTGAATTGCAACAAGTTTGCAACAATTTTCAAAACAATTCACAAGGCCTCCGCGATGATTTGTACGATAAAAAACTCGAACTTGATCAACTTTCAAAAAATCCGAATGCAAATCAAATGCAAATAAAGCAAGTAAAAAAAGAAATGAAAGACCTAAGAAGTACCCTTCGTGCGCAAAGAGACGGCGTTGCTGCAGAAATCAAAAACAATTACAAAGTTGACCCAAAGGTTTGCTTGGGCAAAGGAAGAGAGTAAAAACTTTTTATCTAAAAAATAGCTAACAGCAAAAAAACCACAAAAAGCCAAGTTCAAAAGAACCTGGCTTTTTGTTGTAATCAAAAGACAAAATTTATAGTAAATGCCCTTCCCAATTAAAGAGGCCTGGGCGCGCTTTGCTTTGCATTTCTGCTGGTGAACGCTCTTCTAAATTGACAAAGAAAGAATAACCCGCATCTCTTAGTTCTTGATAGTGTTCTGTTAGGTCAAGAGGCCAAGCAGGATAAATCCAAGAATTTTGACCGTATTGGCGATACCAAAAGGCTTCGCCCTTAGGACTAGCAAAGGCTTTGTTTGTTTGTAAAAGGTGCGGTTTATGGCGGGCTATCCCCACAGGCCAAAAACCAGAAATCACCAAAGCCAATGGCAAGGGGCTGACCTTTGGCAAGTGCAATAAATCGCTTTTTGGAAGTTCAGGACTAACTACTGCCGCAGAAAAACCAAGGTCAGCAAGCACCTGAAGTGAAAAGGAATTTGCACAATTACAAAAAGGTCCTGCAAAGAGACTGAGCCTTTCTCTGTTTTCAAAAAAACCTATCTGCCAAGGGGCATTACACACAAAATACTTTGCCCCTTTATGCAATAATTCCTTTATCATACGGCGCACACCCGCTTCTTCTTCAGGCCAAATAACAGGCGGCAACCACCAAGACATTTGCCCTGTCACCGTCTTTGAAACTTCCTTCACGCTCTTTTGCGAAATCCATAAAGCAGAAAGGGACGACCTCGCTCGTCTTGTTTCTCGACCATAAGGAATGCTTGCCCGAACTCGCATGTCGGGCAATCTTTTTGTCGGCACAGTCTTAGGAAAGTTTGCCTTAAAAGGCACATCTTTATTGGTTTTTTGCGGCAATGCGTCAAAGGCTTCTTTCCATTTGCGAAGCTCTGCTTCAAGTTCTTTGCCTCGGCGATCTATCAAGAAAATCGGTGTATTAGGCTTTGGTCTCTGTTTAGGCCCAAAAGGCAAAGAAAGCTCGCCACCTTTTGTTATGGCTTTATTTAAGGGAAAGACCTTGTGCCAACGATCGTCTTCTTTGCCAATTCTTAGCAAATCTTTTGCTTGCAAAGCCATATAGCTCTTAAACGAAGCCTTGCCTTCTTTATCCACTTGCACCTTGCCCACAAGACGACCAGAAGCGCTCTGCCCTCCATAGCCACCGACAGGATTTTTCTCTGGGCTATTTTTTTGCGTTACAAAGGGCGCCTTTGTTGTCGCACGACCAAGAGCCATGTCGAGCAATTTTTGAGCTTCTTTGCGTGCAGAAGCATCATCCGGATTGTCACGCAAAAGCTTATAAGCCTTTGCAACATGATAGACATAATGTGGCCCCTTTTTACGCCCCTCAAGCTTCCAAGCCGCAACATTTGGCATATCGAGCAAGCCTTTTGTAAGGACATCAAGA
Source organism: uncultured Desulfovibrionaceae bacterium (assembly GCA_964370125.1). Classification (GTDB taxonomy): domain Bacteria; phylum Desulfobacterota; class Desulfovibrionia; order Desulfovibrionales; family Desulfovibrionaceae; genus CAYJIB01. Next base: position 2,121 of record CAYJIB010000096.1, on the reverse strand, counting down.
GACAAATCAGAACAAGAGAAAAAGGCCTCTTTGCGCTTTCCCTGTTCATACACACGACGACAAGGCTGCACACAACGCCCACGCAGGCTGCTTTTCCCGCCCATATAGCTTGACCAATAACAACGGCCCGAAACACAATAACACAAAGCACCGTGCGTAAAGACTTCTAAGGTCAAACCTTCTGGGCATGCTTTATCGAGCAGCTCTATTTCTTTAAGCGACAATTCTCTTGGCACAATGACCCTGTCTGCACCGATTTCTTTGGCAACTTTTAAGCCCGCTTGATCGGTTACATTGGCCAGTGTTGAAAGGTAGAGCTCACCCTTAAATCCTGCTTGTTTGGCTAAGGGAATGATACCCGCTTCTTGGATAATCAGTGCATGCGGCTTGACATCTTTTGCAAGGCGAGCGATGAGGCGACCTGCTGGTATAATGTCTGATTGTTTAACTAAGGTGTTAAAAGCAATGAAAATTTTCTTGTCATGTTTTTCTGTAAGCTCGGCCATCCTTGCGAGTTCTGTTAGGCTAAAATTGTCGGCTTCCATGCGAGCGGAAAAATGTTTAAGGCCAACATAAACGGCGTCAGCACCACCGGCAAGTGCCGCAAAAAAAGAGCCGAGGTCGCCTGCTGGCGCGAGTATTTCTGGTTTTTTGCTCACAGTACAATTCCTAATTTTGTAAGAGTGTTGCCGTCATAATTCCAAGGCGCAAGGCCAAAAATCCTGCAAGGCTTGAAAGAAGAACATTGCCAAGGCCTGCAAAGAAATATCCCCCTTGAATGAGGGCATCGCTTTCATAAATCAAGCTTGAAAAGGTTGTAAAAGCACCTAAAAAACCGACAAAAATTACAAGGCGAAGGCTTTCGTTTGCGGCGATATATTCGGCAAAAAACCAGCCTACAAAACCAAAAATAAAACAACCAAGCACATTGACTATAAAAGTCCCAAAGGGAAGCGAACGACCAAGGAAGAAATAGGTCCCTTCAGCTAATAAGAAGCGGAAAAGGGTTCCAAGGGCGCCCGCAAGTGCCATGTAAAAAAGATTTTGTAGGTTCATACTTGGTTTTAATTTTTTAAGGTCAAAGCCTAAACCTTGTATACCCACTCAACAGAGCAGGCGGCAGCCTGCGGCGTCTTTCGACCTACAGTTGTCCAAAGAGAGGCTTTCACCAATTCAAATTACCTTCATTTACGCTTATTAGGGTTTCAAAAGGGGATTATCCCCTTTTGCCGCCAAAGGCATTGCCTTTCTGCTTTTTCAGCACCGCTTGCCCTATTCGAAGATGCTGGTAGCAGTAATAAGTACCATATCTTCTGGAACATCAGAATGTCCGCTCATAAATTTCGTCTTGCCCTTTTCAATTTTTGCCACAGTGTCCATGCCTTCGACAACTTTGCCAAAGACGCAATAACCAAAGCCGTCATAGCTTGGTTCTTTGTGATCTAAAAAGGCGTTATCGGCTGTATTGATAAAGAACTGCCTGCTGGCTGAATGCGGTTCAGAAGTGCGCGCCATGGCGATTGTGCCTTTTTCATTTGATAGGCCGTTTGTGGCTTCATTTTCAATGGGTTCTCTAGTTTCAACTGGCTCAAGGCGCAAGGTCATTCCGCCGCCTTGAATCATGAAATTTTTGATAACACGGTGAAAAACGGTATTTACATATGAGCCGTCTTGAATATACACAAGAAAATTTTCAACTGTTTTTGGTGCTTTATCAGCAAAAAGTTCAAGCAAGATATCCCCAGACGTTGTTTCGATCAAAACCATTGGATTGGCCATATATTCCTCCAAAAAATGTAGTCGTATTTCAAATAAAACACCTGCGGAGTATGCACAAAAAAAGTTACAAGCGCAAGGGAAAGTCTTTGGTCAAAAGGATTTTTTGTTCTTGTCTTACAAATTTGAATTGTTAACTTGTGTTTGTTTTTTGTGAAAAATGGCCAGAACCATGGGCATTTATGACGCATTTGCTTGATTAAAAGGCAAAAAAGGAAATTATTGCATATTTTTTTAAAAATTTAAAAAAAAAGCTTGACACTTCCTCAAATGCTCTATATAACTTTCTTCATGGAGCGGTAGTTAAGTCGGTTATAACGCCGGCCTGTCACGCCGGAGGCCGAG
>CAYJIB010000095.1:0-7062 GCA_964370125.1 uncultured Desulfovibrionaceae bacterium | reverse complement strand
CACAACAACTTTTGCAAGCACAGCAAAGTTTGCAGATACAGCCACTGCCACTTTTGCCAGTGGCTCAACGCTTATCGTCAATGCCGATGCTCTCACAAATACAAGCGCATTGAGCGGTAACAATACTGCACTTAATGTTGAGTCAGGCGCAAAAATTCAAATAGAAAACGGTGTGGCAAACAATGTTATTCAAATTGCCGACGGTTTTATAAATCCTGCTTCTTCTATCGCAACAGGAGCTTGGGACGGTGATAACCTCACGTCAACCTCTTCTTTACAAGTGCTGAAAGTGGCAGATTTTGATCCTACAATCGGCACGTATAGCATTGAACTTCTTTCATTATTTCCGTCAGATGTCAATAAACTTTTGCAAGATTACGCGCTCATGGATAGAGAAAGTGCCGAACTTCTTGTGGAATTTTCGAGGCTTAATCCCAATGTGAAGAGCTCTGAAACATTCAAAAACCTTTTTGCTCGCATTTTTGATAGCGCCGACCCTTATAATATGGGCACGGATAATCCTTGGCTTGCAACCATCACCTTTGAGGGCTTGTTGCAACTTGGAATTTCCGCAGGGGCAGCCTCAAACGCGCTCAATATAAATGGCCTTACGCTGCAAAGCTTTCATAGCCGCCTAAAGGCTTTCCTCTCAGGCGAGAGCACAAGCATTGTCTATCTTGACGATATTCGCAATCAAAAGCAAGGCATGGCAGCTGGTTCTGAACAAAATTCTATCAAAAACGGGCTTGCTGTCTGGGCGAGCCCCTTCTATAGCCACACAAATATAAGTGCTTTTGATTCAGGAGCATTTGAAAGCGGAAATGAAAGCAATCTCACTGGCTTATCCGTCGGTGCGGACTATACTTTCCAAAACAGCTATCTCTTAGGCCTTGCCGTAAATGGCGGCGGCGGTTCATCGACCTCTAATGGAGATTTCAACAAGACCGACAACGAGTTTAACTTTGTCGGCGCCTCTCTCTATGGCGCAATGTATTATGATAATTTCACTTTATCGGCAGACCTAGGCTATTCGCATGTCAATAATGAAGTGGATATGTATTTGCCGACTTCTCTTGGCTATTCAAAAGCAGATGCCGATATGGACAGCAATGTTTTCACTGTCGGTACAGAAGTTGCCTATCTCTTTGAAAATCAAATGCTTGATATTATGCCCTATCTTGGGCTTCGCTATACCAATGTACACACAAGCTCTTATGATGTAAAAGTGAACAATTCCAATGTGGTGCATACGGCTTCTGACAGTCAAGGCATTTTCTCTCTACCTGTGGGTGTAAGCCTGGCAAAGGATTTCACCACCGCAAATAATTGGAATATCAAACCAAGTCTTGACTTGGGCATGACCTATTCTTTTGGCGATTTGAAAGCGACCTCTACTTCTTCAATCCCGACAGTCGTTGGAAACGCGAGCTATCATGTTGAAAATGTAGACGCCTTTGCTTTCAATGGCGGAATCGGTTTTGAAGTGGCAAAAGACAATGTGAGCTTTGCCTTAGAGTATGACTTGCAAGCTTCACAAAATCAAACAAGCCATGGCGTGCAAGCGACATTCAGATACGCTTTTTAATAGCCTTATTTTAAATTTTTATAAGGAAAACAAGCCCTTGACAATAAATCAAGGGCTTGTTTTTTTAGCAATGTAACAAAGTTGACACGAAATAAACACTTTTTAGACTTTTTTTTGCAACACTGCAATTCTATAACTCTCTTTATTGAACATGAACGAAAGAACACTTTACATAAGGGAGAAAAACAATGTTGCAAGTAAAAAATTTCACTCGCACCTTTGGCAACACAAAGGCCTGTGACAATATCAGCATCGATGTCGCCGCCGGTGAAATGGTGGCTCTTATCGGCGCTTCTGGTTCTGGAAAATCAACACTCTTGCGTCATATTTCTGGCCTTATGTGCGGAGACAAAGACGGCGGAAAGATCGTCACCATGGGCGAAACCTTACAAGAAAGCGGCCGTTTAAATCGTGATATTCGCAAAATCCGCACAAATGTCGGCATGATCTTTCAGCAATTTAACCTGGTTGATCGCTTAAATGTCCTCACCAATGTGCTCTTAGGCGCACTTGGCAGGACAGCCCTTTGGCGCACTGCCTTTGGCCTTTTTCATACAGAAGACAAAGAACTCGCCCTTGAAGCCCTTCACCGTGTAGGCATTGGCAGCAAAGCAAATCAACGTGCCTCTACCCTCTCTGGCGGCCAACAACAAAGAGCGGCCATTGCCAGAGCCTTGGTGCAAAAAGCCAAATTGCTCTTGGCTGATGAGCCCATCGCTTCTCTTGACCCCGAATCCTCACGCAAAGTCATGCAGATTTTGTCTGACATCAATAAAGAAGACAATATCACCGTTGTTGTTACCTTACACCAAGTGGACTATGCCATCAAATATTGCCCTCGCACCATCGCCCTAAAAGACGGCAAAGTTGTCTACGACGGCCCCTCTTCTGCCCTCACACCAGCCTTTTTACGAGAGCTCTACGGCGCTGAAAGCGAAGAAATGTTTGCCCCAACAAGACAAGAAGACGATATCGACGATTACACTATTTTTGAACAAGAAGACATGCCGATCTCTGCCTTTACAGGCCAAGGAAATTGGGCTGGTGCCAATCCAGCTTTTATGTGATTCCCACAAAAAAAACTCATTTTTACGGCTACAAGCGCAATTACCTCGAAAGTGTTTTCTTGGCTCTATACTTGCGTCTGTATAGTCGACGCTGAAAAACGCATTTTCATGCGCTTTTCAGAAAGGCACGCCCACTCCAAATACTGCTTCGCAGCCGCCAGAAGCAAGTTCTGGCTTATTTTTCGTGGCGCAACATTTTTGCTTTCGCAAAAATGTTGGTAGTCGGCCCTGAAAAATATCTCTTTGGCTCCATAAAATTGCAAGAAATTCGTATTCCATACTCATTTTTCTTGCAATTTTATTAGTGCATTTTTGACTAAAAAGTTTTCAATTTCAAACACTTATCGTATTTTTCAGTGCCGGCTATATACTCACTCTAAACTCTACGGAGACGACAATGACTTTGAATGTTTTGAAAAAAGTTGTTTTTATGGCTGTTCTTTGCACCATGATCTTTGCCACTGTCGCAAAGGCTGAAAAAAAAGAACTCAGATTTGGTATCATCAGCACAGAATCTTCCCAAAATTTGCGCAAATATTGGGGCCCCTTCCTTGCCGATATGGAAAAGAAAACAGGCTATACAATTAAGCCCTTCTTTGCCCCCGACTATGCCGGCATCATTACCGCCATGCAATACGGCAAAGTAGACCTTGGCTGGTTTGGTAACAAATCCGCCATGGAAGCCGTTGACCGCTCAAATGCCGAAATTTTTGTAAAAATCAGCAGCCTTGTCAGCGGTGAAGGTTATTATTCTTACCTTTTAGCCCACAAAGATTCTCCCCTCAATTCTTTAGAAGACGTCTTTGCAAATGCCAAAGACTTGCGCTTTGGCAATGGTGACCCAAATTCTACCTCTGGCTTCCTCGTGCCAAGCTATTATATCTTTGCACAAAACGGTAAAGACGCTAAGAAAATCTTCAAGCGTGTCCTCACCGCAAGCCACGAAACAAATGCCCTTTCTGTTGCTAACAAACAAGTCGACATCGCCACCTGTGAAACAGGCACCATGTACCGCCTTGAAAAAAACAATCCAGAGAAATTTTCCCAAATAAAAATCATCTGGACTTCGCCAATTATTCCTAGCGATCCAATGGCTTGGCGCAAAGACATTCCTGCTGAAATGAAGAAAACCCTTGCTGATTTCTTCTACAATTATGGAAAGACTGAAGACGAAAGAAAGATCATGAACGAACTCGGCTGGAAAGAATTTATCAAATCAAACAATGATCAGCTTCTTGTTATCCGCCAGCTCGAACTCTTTAAAGACAAAAATGTCATCTTGAACAATGAAAACATTGATGAAGCCGAAAAGAAAGAAAAAGTCGCCGCCATTGACGCCGAACTTGCCAAACTTGACGCTCGCATCAAAAGCCTTAAACAATAGATTTTGATAAAGAAATAACTCCCTCGGTGCTTGCTATAAAGCACCGAGGCTATTGCAAAAACAGAGAATTTTATGAGTATCGCAATGACATCTTTTGAAGGCAAAAAAGCCAAAGGCCTCTCTATCGTCAGTCTTCTTTCTTGGGGCATCTTCCTTGCTGTGCTTGCTTGGGCATGGGAAGGGGCAGAAATGCGCCCCTTCGATCTTTTTGCTGATGCGGGCAATATGGTCGATTTTGGTAAAGAATTTTTCCCGCCAGATTTTAGCGACTATCCCCTCTATATCGAAGAGATTTTGATTACTGTCCAGCTCGCCCTTTGGGGTACGGTCTTGGCGATTATTTTTTCCATACCTTTTGGGATTTTAAGTTCTGAAAATATCGTGCCTTGGTGGGTCTATCAACCCGTGCGCCGCCTTATGGACGCTTGTCGTGCTATCAATGAAATGGTCTTTGCCATGCTCTTTGTGGTGGCTGTTGGGCTTGGCCCTTTTGCAGGCGTGCTTGCCCTTTTTGTGCACACTACTGGTGTTTTGGCAAAATTATTTTCCGAAGCCGTTGAAGCTATTGACCCACAGCCCGTTGAAGGCATTCGAGCTACTGGAGCTAATCTTTTTGAAGAAGTCTTGTACGGAGTGATCCCACAGGTCTTGCCCTTGTGGATTTCTTATGCCCTTTACCGCTTTGAATCAAATATCCGCTCTGCCACCGTTGTGGGCATGGTGGGCGCTGGCGGTATCGGTGTTATCTTGTGGGAGCTCATTCGTGGCTTTACCTTCAATAAGACCTGCGCTGTTATGATTATGATCATCAGCGTTGTTGTGCTTTTTGATATGCTCTCACAATGTTTACGCAAACGTTTTATATAAGGATGTAATAGGTTTCTAATCATGGCAAGTCAATCTTTTTATAATGGCCGCATTCTTAGCGAAAAAGGCGAAGTCGATACGCTCTCTTTTAGCGGTGAATGGGTGGCTTCTATTGGTGAAGGAAGTACCGCAAAGGCGCTCGATCTTGAAGGCGACTATCTTATCCCCGGCCTTGTTGAGCTTCATACCGACAATTTGGAAAAGCATTTTATCCCCCGCACAGGGGTCAGCTGGCCTTATGGTCTTTCTGCGGCTATTGCGCACGATATGCACATGGTAAGCTCTGGAGTGACTACGGTTTTTGACGCCATAACCGTTGGTGAACCTGGCGGCAAGCACATGCGCAATGAACTCTTTGACTTGAGCCTTGAGGCTCTTGAAAGAGGCGAAAAAGAAGGCCTTTTCCGTGCTGAACATTTCTTGCACTTGCGTTGTGAAGTGGCAGGTGATAATCTGATGGAAAAAGTTGAGCCTTTAATCGGGCATGAAAAATTGCGCCTTTTTTCTGTAATGGATCATACCCCAGGCCAGCGCCAATGGCGTGATATTGAGGCCTATAAACGCTATAGCGATTTATTGAGTACACCAGAAAGCGAAGTGAACGAACGCATTCAAAGACTCAAAGATTTGCAAGCGAAAAATTCACCAAAGAATATGGAAATGGTTGTAAACATTTGCAAAGAAAAGGCTTATGCCCTTGCTAGCCACGACGATACCACGGCCGAACACGTTCGTGAGGGTGCGGCTAATGGTGTGTGCATTTCTGAATTTCCAACGACGATTGAAGCCGCAAAAGAAGCTCGTGAACTTGGCTTGGCTATCATTATGGGCGCGCCAAATATCGTGCGTGGCGGATCGCATTCTGGCAATGTCGCCGCTATTGAATTGGCAAAACTTGGTCTTTTAGACATTTTTTCTTCAGATTATATGCCCGCAAGCCTCTTGCACGCCGCCTTCCTCTTGCCTGAACAAGCAGGCATTTCCCTTGAAGAAGCTATACAGACGGTCACAAAAAAACCCGCACAAGCCGTCGGCATGACAGACAGGGGCGAGCTTGGTATCGGAAAAAGAGCGGACGCTGTAAGAGTGCGTTTGGTCAATGGCATTCCCTTTATCAAGGCTGTTTGGCGTGAAGGAAAGCAGGTTTTATAATCTATGAAGGCAAGGTACGCCATCTATTATGTCCCTGAAAGACAAAGCCCCCTGAGTATACAAGGGGCTGCTCTTTTGGGGCGAGACATTCACACAGGCCAAGCTTGTGACAGCTTTCATGCGCACAAATTTTTGTCCGAAAGTATCGCTTGCATCAATAAAGAGTACGAAAAAACTTGCCTAAAAAAACTCACAAACGAAGCCAGACGCTATGGCCTTCATGCCACAGTAAAGGCCCCTTTTTATTTGGCAAAAGGCTATAGTGAAGCCGAGCTGATCAAAGCTTTGGATAATTTTGCTAAAGATGAAAAGGCCTTTGTCTTGCCAAGGCTTCACCTTTGTCGTATAGGGTCTTTTTTTGCTCTCGCTCTCAAGGAAGATGGCGAGAATGAAAAAACAAAAAAAATGCATGAGCTTGCAGCTAAATGCGTGCAAGTCTTTGACAATTTTAGAGCGCCAGCGTCAACAGAAGAATTGGCACGCAGACGACAAAAGACTTTGAGCCAAAGGCAAGAAGGCTATCTTTTACGCTATGGCTATCCCTATGTTTTAGACGAGTTTCGCTTTCATATTACTTTATGTCATCTTTCAAAAGAGGCGCTCTTTGATGAAAGCCTTGAGAAAGCGCTTGCAAAGTTTATAGAACCTTGCCTTGGTGGCAATATTTTTGGGGCTTTAGCCCTTTGCCGCTCTGATGAAGAAGGGGAATTTCGTCTTTTGCATACTGCGAAGTTTGGGGCAAGATTGGGTGTAAGGGATTTTTAAACTTAGGCTTGAGGGTTTTTCTTTGAATAGAAGCAAAGCCTAAAGGTCAAAGGCTAAACTTTGAATCCTCACTCAACAGAGCAGGCCGTAGCCTGCGGCAGTCTTCGACCGAGTTTTGTTCGAAGAGGGGCTTTTGTGCTTGGACTAAGTTTCAACATATACCTATTTGAGGTTTCCAAAGGGGATCATCCCCTTTGGCCGCCGGAGGCATTGCCTTTGGCCGGCGGAGCCACTGCCTTTAA
>CAYJIB010000094.1:0-7177 GCA_964370125.1 uncultured Desulfovibrionaceae bacterium | reverse complement strand
CCTTTGGCCGCCGGAGGCACTGCCTTTGGCCGCCGGAGGCACTGCCTTTGGCCGCCGGAGGCAAAAAAAATTCTACCCTATTATCTTTTGGACAACAAGTCCTTTCTTTTGTGTGGAGGTGGGTTGTGTTTTTTGCAGTTCTTTATTTTTGAAGTGATCATTGTTGAGTATGCAGGTGATGTAGTGTTCGCTGACGCCTTTTTTTGTATTTTGTCCGTCTGGTGCGATGATGAGTTCTTTACATTGCAGAATTTTTTTGAGGAAGGCTTCTTGTTTTTTTGCGACGGCTTCTCTCATGATTCTTGCGTGTTCTTGTCTTGTGTTTTTTTGCAGGTGGTCTGTGAAGATTGCGGCGGCGGTATTTGGTCTTTCGGAGTAGGCGAAGACGTGGGCATAGCTTATGGGGAGTTTTTCGATGAGGGCGAGGCTTTCTTCAAGGGCTTTTTCGTCTTCGCCAGCAAAGCCCATGAGCATATCGAGGCCAAGCCCCATAAGAGGCCATATTTGATTGAATTTATAGAGAATTTCAGGGATTTCTTGGGGATTGTAGTGAGAGCGTCCCATGCGTGCGAGGACTTTTTCACTGCCGCTTTGTAGGGAGAGATGGAGGTGTGGGCAGACGAGTTTGCTTGAGGTCAAGCAGTCGATGGCTTGTTGGTTGATTTGTGCTGGGTCAAGTGAAGAGAGGCGTAGGCGAGCTTTGCCTTGCCATTCGGGCGCGAGGGCTTCATCTAAGCTATGGAGTAGGTCCCAAAAAGAAGGGAGGCCGTCTTTTTTGTTGTGATATTGTCGTAAATTGATGCCTGAAAGCATGATTTCTCTGGCGCCTGAATGTAAGAGGCGCTGTGCTTCTTCATAGACATCTTTGAAGGGGCGGGAGCGGCTTTTCCCTCTGGCGATCGGCACGATGCAATAGGTGCAGGCCTGTGTGCAACCGTCTTGCACCTTGATGACAGGCCTTGCTCTTTGGTAGCGAGTGATGGAGAAAGCAGGAAAGGTGTTATTTTCTATGGGGATTTTTTTATCAATTATTCGCTCTTCGGCAATTTCCCCAGTATTTTTTAGGGCATTTTGGGGGGTATTTTCTTGCCCCTTTTTTTCAGAGTCAAAAAGAAATTGTTGCGGATTGTTGAGCAAATCTTCTTTGTGTTTTTGTGGAATAAAGTGGTCAATTTCTGCAAGGGCCTTGCCCAATTCGTCATTGAGCGAAGGAACAGCCGTTGCACAGCCAGAAAGCATAATGATTGCAGCAGGATAGTGCTTTCGTACACGCATGATACTTTGACGCACATCGGCGACGGCCTGTGCGGTGACGGCGCAGCTGTTAAAGAAAACAAGATGCGGGATTAGCGGTGTTTTTTCTGAAATTTCGAGATTTTTTGTCAGATTTTCAGCTTCTTGTGAAGGAAAGAGCAGTTCTTGTTCTGTGCCCCCAGAACTTAGCCAAGACTCACGTAGAGACTGGCTTTCGTATTGATTGACCTTGCAACCAAAGGTAAGAATGGAAAAATACCAAGGGCTGCCTGCCTTCATTTTTCACACCATTCTTCGAGTTTTTTTGTTAGAAAATTATTGTCATATCGGGGACTTGCATAAAGACCGGCCTCTTCTCTTTGGCGAGCGGCTTCGCCTAGGAGGAGGGCTGCGGCGACGGAGACATTAAAGCTTTGGATCATGCCGTACATGGGGATATGCACTTCGCCAGTGGCGAGGTCAGTGAGTTCTTCTGGCACGCCAGAGTGTTCATTGCCCATGATGAAGGCTGTGGGTTTTGTGAAGTCGTAAAAAGTCAGGGGTTTTGACTGTGGCGAGCAGGAAGTGACAAGAACTTGCATTTGCGCTTCTTTGAGTGTTTTCACAAGGCTTTCTTTGCTGTCATGGCAGCTTGTTTCCACCCATTTTTTAGCAGAGGCCGAGGTTTTTTTAGCGAGTTGCGGAAAGGCTGTGTCGGTGTAGTAAAGGTGAACACGTTCAAGGCCAAAGGCGTCTGCCGAGCGGTATACGGCCGAGACATTGTGTGGGTCGTGGATATTTGCAAGGACGAGGGTCAAATCGGGTTGGCGCCTGGCGAGGACCCATTCTAATTTTCTGCGGCGTTCTTCGGTGCGAATTCTAGTCATTTTTTACAACCTTATCTTGTGTTAAACTAGAGACTTTCATCTTCAAGTTCTTGTAAAAACTCTTCAATTTCGGCCATTTCTATAAGGACTGTATCGGCTTCGTCTTTGACTGTGGCAAAGCGATCGAGCAGGCCTTGGGTCAAATCTTTGTCTGAAAAAATATCTGGATCGGCCAATTCTTTTTCGAGCTGGCCTTGTTCATCAAGCAATTCTGTGAGGGTCTTTTCGAGTTTGGCATAGCGCTCTTGCTTGGGTTTCATGAGGGTATAGAGCTTGTTGCGCCGTTCTGCTTCTTCTCTTTTTTGTTTGCGGCTTTCTTCACGAGAGAGATTATTTGCGGCTTCTAGGCTTGCAGATGGGTCTTTTGCGAGGCTGTCGCCTTGTGTTATTTCTTTAAGTTGCGCGCGTCTTGCCTTGTCATAATCGTCAAAGCCGTGGGGGAAAACTTCTATGCCTTTGTCATTGACAAGCCAAGCTTCTTCAGCCACTTGTCGCAAAACATGGCGGTCGTGGGCGATGATGATGACGGTTCCGTTAAAATTTGCGAGGGCTTCTGTTAAGGCTTCACGGCTTTCAAGATCGAGGTGGTTTGTGGGCTCGTCAAGCAAAAGTACATTGTAGCGCCCGATAAAGAGGGTGGCGAGCATAAGGCGGGCTCTTTCTCCGCCAGAAAGGCTGCCGACTGTGCGTTCAAAATGTCCTTGGCCAAGCATAAAAAGGCCTAAGACGCTCATGAGTTCTTCTTCTGTTGTGCGAGAATCGGCAAGGCGGCGCATTTCTGCCAAAACGCTTGCATTTGTTCGCAAAATATCTGTTTGGTGTTGGCTATAATAGCCTATGCGTGCCATTGTGCCAAAGACAAGACTGCCGCCGCTCCTTGTGCTTGCGCCCGCAAGGATTTTTAAAAGTGTGGACTTTCCTGAACCGTTTGGCCCAACAATGGCGATACGCTGGCCAGAAAAAATGGTAAAGGTCAGAGGCGGCCAAAGACTTGTCCCATCGGGAAAAGAAAAGGCGAGATCGGCCACAGACAAGACGGTCTTATCAGAGGGCGGTGCTTTTGGCCAAGCAAAGTTCAAGACCTTTCTTTTCGGTTCTGGCTTTAAGGTGTCGAGCTCTTTGATGAGTTTGTCGGCTTGCTTCTTTCTGGCATTGGCTTGTCGGGCTTTTGTGGCCTTTGCTCCAAAGCGTCGCACAAAGTCGAGTTTATGCGCAAGGTCATCATTCAGCCTTTGCGCTTCTTTTTGCCTTTGTTCTTCAATTTCAGCAAGTTGTGCCATGATTTGGCTAAAACTGGCCTTTCTGTAAAAAGGTTTTGAGCCTCCCAAATAGAGGACATGCGAGGCCACTTTGTCCATAAAGAGGCGGTCATGCGCCACAAAGACCAAGAGGCCTTCATAGCTTAACAAATAATCTTCAAGCCATTCAACGGCTTCGATGTCCAAGTGGTTTGTCGGTTCGTCCAAAAAAACTATGTCAGCACCCGCAACAAGCACTCGAGCGAGTTTTGCCCTTTCGCGCCAGCCGCCTGAAAGAGTGCGTAAGGGTCTGTAGAGGGCTTTTTCATCAAAGCCAAGACCAGACAAAATGGCTTGGGCCTTGTGTTCGGGATTGTAGCCATAAATCCCTTCAATTTCGGCCTGCTTGTTTGAAAGTCTTTGCAGGGCTTGGCTGTCGTCTTGCTCTATAGCCTCTTCCCAAGCCAGCCAAAATTCGCGCCAATCGGGAAGGACATCAAGCACCCAAGTCAGCAGAGGAATGTCCAAGACATCGTCTTGTAAATTTTGCTCAACATAGCCAATGCGGCTTCCTTTTGGAATGAGGACACGCCCAGAATCTAAAGGTTCAAGGCCGGCAAGCAGGCGCAAAAAAGTGGACTTCCCTGTTCCATTTGCTCCAGCAACGCAAAGGCGCACGCCAGAACTTATATCAAGGGAAAAGTCTTTGAGCAGATCTCTTGCCCCAAAGGCTTTTGAGATATTTTGGACGGTTATCTTCATGGCAGAGGGGGGAGACCTAGGCGCTCACGTCTTGCGGCCTCTTGCTTGCGCTCACGAGTTCCAAGATAGATATGCTGCTCCCAAAGCTCAGAGCGTTCTTGCAAGCGGGCAAAGATCAAAAAGCCGGTATGGGCGATCATTCTGTCATTTGGACGCAAGCGGTCAGCAAGGGGTTTCCAGCTGCGCACAAGCACTTCACACACATCAATGTCATCAAAAGGGCCTTGCTCAAGACCTTTAAGAAGTTCAGCCACTTGCACGACTGTCGGCAACAAAAAAGCCAAAGACCCTCCAGGGATAACGGCCTTTGGAATATGCTTAAGATATTCCCAAGGTGTGCGCACATCAAGGAAAAGGGCGTCTGCCCCTTCGACATCTTTAAAGCCTTCGGCGATATCGTGGTGATGCAAGGTGGCGTTTTCGCCAAGCCCGGCCCAAGTAAGATTGCGTCTGGCAAGTTTGTGAAATTCTTCTCTGGCTTCAAAGCTGTGTACATGGCCTGTTGGCCCAGAAAACCACGAAAGGGCCATGGTAAAAGCCCCAGAACCAGAGCCCGCTTCAATGACGGTCTTTTGCGGCCCTACGCCAAGTCGCATACATAAGTAGCTAATATCTTTTGGATACATGACCTGTGTTTGTCTTTTGACATTGCGGACAAGGTCGTAAATTGTCGGCTTTTGCAAGCGAAAAGGCACGCCAAGACTTGTAAGAATTTCTGTGCCGTATTCGGCTTTTGAAAGGTCTTCGGCTGTGATGATGCCTTCTTGGCTGTGAATGTCTTGTTTTTCTTCAACACGGCGCAAAGAACGCTTGCCTTTTGGCGTAATAATAGTGACGAGTTCACCGTATGCGGGCATGATTGTTCCTTTTTCTTTAAAATGTAGAGGCTGTTTTGTGCATTTATTGACTTCTTGGGCGGTACCAAGGTCTTGGCTTTTCTTCTTCTTTTTCAGGCGTCAGCAGATTTTCTTTTGGGAGATTTTTTTCGGGCTTTTCTTCTATATTTGTTTCTTCTTGTTTTTCATCTTCAAACTTGCCTTGCTGATTTAAAATATCCTGCACCAATTCGTCATGTGTGCGGCTGTCTGTTTGCGTATTTTGCCCAGCATTTTCTGACTTTTGGCTGTCTTGTGTTTGCAGGGGATTTTCTGTTGGCAATCCGCTGGCTTCTTCACTGGCAAAAACTTCATTTGTGACCGTATTGGTCAGGCTAAAGCTTAGCTTGTGTTTGTCGGCATAATTGCTCAGTCGAGAGCGCAGGCTTTCAAGATTCAAGACCTTCATGCGCCAAGAGGCTTCAATATTGCCAAAACGCACGTCCATATTGCCAAGGGCTGGTTGAAAGACAGCTCCCTTCCACGAGCGCAAGGCCCTTTGGATGCCTTCAACGGCAGAAGGATTGCGAAGTCCTTGAACTTGCAAGAGGAAATCTGCTGCTGTCTGTGAAGAAAGGGCTTGTTTTTCTGTAAAATATTTGCCCCAGATACTGCGCCATACGATGTCAAGGCTCGGAGCTTCGCTATGAAGCTCTTGGCTAACAGCCTGGCCTTCGCTATGAAGCTCTTGGCTAGCACTCTGGCCTTCAGCATTAAACTCTGCCATTTCAACACCTTGCCCGCTTCCCAAACCCATAAGCCTCGCCGTCCAAAGCGGATCAACATAGTCAAGGTTTAAAACAATCGAAGCATTTTCTACACGCTTAAGACCTGTGAGCAATTCAAAATCGGCGATTTTTTTAAGCTCTTCTGCAATCATTCCAGATTGTTCTTGAGGAAGGACCAAAGAATAGCTGACCTGACTGTTCTGCGTATACAAAATGCCAAGCTCTTGCAAAAATTGTTGTAAGGTGGCCTCATTAATGCTGATACTGAAAATACTGTTGTTTGTGCCGTCAGAATAAGGCGTTGTTTCAAGTTCTTTTACAGAAAGAGCAAAGGCACGGCTTTGGCTCTTCAATGTCTTTTGCAATGCTTCTTTGCGTGAGGGGGTAAGCTCAAAAGCTATAAATTCAAGAGCTTTTTGAAAAACAAGCTTCTCAAGACTGTCATTTTCTGCTTGCTTTAAGCTCTCAAGGGGTAAGCCCCTTCCCCATTGGACATGAGAAGTACTGTTTGTTGCGGCTTGTGCCGTAAAAGTCACAAAAAAACAAAGAAAAACAAAGCAATTCAGAAGGTATTGTTTCATAGCCTTGGCCTATTTAATTTTTTTTTCGCAGGCTTTTTAATCAAGCCAAAAGTCGCAAAGTGCCTTGTGTTCAAGAAGGCTTACAAGATGAATACGTGGTGAAAAGCCAGCCCTTGTGAGCAATGTTCGCCAAGAATGTTCTTCTTCACTTGCCATATCTTGCAAGGCATGCGTTCCTATAAAGGCAAACAAAGGGACTATCCAAATAACTATAGCCTTTTTTGGCAGGCTTGGCAAGATGTCATCAAGGCTCGGGCTATCTTGGATTGTGCCGATATGAACATTGCTGTCATAGGCTTTTAAGGCCTCATTTAAGCGAGTATAAGCCGCATTTGCTGGGTGTTTGCTCCCATGTCCCATGAAAATGACGGCTTCATCAAGCCTTCTTTCTTTTGGTAAAGCCGCAATCAAAAGCTCTGCGAGCTTGTCAAGAGAACGTTCTTCATGCAAAAGAGGGGGGGAAATGTGTACTGTCAACATTTGCCTTGGATGGCGTCTTTCTTGCTTTTTAAAAAAATCGTCTATTGTCTGCAAAAGTTTTTCGTATTCAAGGCCAGCCAGCACAAAAAGCGGCAAAATATCAATATGTTCAAAACCTTCTTTATGCATTTTTTCTAAAGCTTTATTGACACAATCCCTAGCTTTCCCCTCTTTTTCTAAGCGTTTTCGCACACTTTCAGAGGTGAAGGCCCAGCGTACAGCCTGCTCTGGCCGCCTTTCTTGTACGAAATTTTCAAAAAGGCGCATGGCTTCTTCGCTTTGTGTTGTACTTGAACCGTGCGCAACGAGCAAGAGGCCTTTGTTTTTTTGCCCATTGCTTTGCCCATTGCTTTGCCCATTGCTTTGCCTGTTCTTTTGCTGAGAAAGTGTCAT
>CAYJIB010000093.1:0-7257 GCA_964370125.1 uncultured Desulfovibrionaceae bacterium | reverse complement strand
GCAGTAATTTCTGGAGCAGCGTCAGCTTTAACGCTTACATCAACGGTATCGTAGTCACCGTCTGTGTCTGTCACGCCAAAGGTTAGCCCAACATCACCAGAGAAACCTTTCATCTGATTCATTGTCCACTCGCCGCTTGTGCTATCAACGGTTACGGTAAAGTAAACGCCGTCAGTACCTGTTGCGGTATAGACATTATTTTCAAAAGTAAGGGTTAAGGTTTGGCCATCAACAGTAATTGTTGGGTTACCTTCTGGGCTTGCATCAAGACCTTTAACGCTTACACCAGCAATGCTGTCAAGTGAGAAAGAATCTACGCCGTCTGCACCTTCGCCGCTTATGACACCGCTTGCAACGGAAACTGCATTTGCGCTTCCATCTGCATCTACGGCTACAGCGTCAGCCTTTGCATCAATGATAGCGTCATCAATCGTTACTTTAATGCTTGTGTCAATGGTGTCGCCATCTTTGTCAGTAACAGTCACGTCGATGTCAGGCATGGTGAAGCTTTCGTCAGTTCCACCAGTTACACCGTCAGGATTATCGTGGCCGATATTGTCATTTAATGTGAAGTCGTATGTTACTTCGCCAGAGGCAGAGTCATACTTTACATTTGTGATTGTGCCGTATTTTACGTCAGTACCAGTAGCGTCTTGACCTGTGATTTCAACAGAACCTGTAGAGTTGCCGCTTGCGTCAAAGGTGAAGATCTGGCCGCCTATTGTTACAGAGGCAATACCGTCAGAAGATTCAACAGTGAAGCTTCCTGGAACAGTTGCGTTTGCAGTGCCGATATTGTCTTCATGTACAGTAAGGGCATCTGGGCCAGCAGTAATTTCTGGAGCAGCGTCACCGTTTACAGTAACAGAAAGGCTTGTTTTGTCACCGTCAGTGTCTGTGGCTTCAAAGGTGATATTGAGTGAATCGTCGAAAAATTCGTGCTGATCCATCTGCCAAGTGCCTGTGCTGCCAAGAGTAAGGGTGAAGTAGGCATTTTCGCTTGTCGTTCCAGCACCAGCGACTGCTACAAAGACATCGGGGGCGATTTCTTTGAGTGTGAGTTCGGTGCCGTCTTCGAGTGTGAGCTTGTTGCCATCTGCAATATCAACACCGTTGATTTGGCCAAATTCAATATTGCCGTCAAGGCCGTCTGCGCCTTGGGTTGTCAATAAACCGCCACCAGAAGCGACAACAGTTTCTGTTGAATCAGGGAAGCTTACGCCATTAAGTACGAAGTCAGAGCCTTCATTGCTTGGGATAATGCGCACTTCATCAAAAGGCACGGTGAAGGATGATGTATCAAAGTTTTGCTCGCCATCACCTGCACCAGCAAGACGTTCAATAACGTGAACAAGTTTGCCATCACGATAAAATTCAAGTCTGACGATTTCGTCGTCTTTGTCTACGGGTGTTCCGCCACTATCAAAGAAGCAACCAAAGGAAAGATTTAAGCCATTAGCAAGCTCGCCATTTGGCACTTTAATAATTAAGGCTTCGACATTAGCGCCGTCTTCATAGTTTCCGTCTGAAGCGACTTCATATTCACTGCCGCCTTTAATGCCAGAGGTCACGCCTAGGCCGCTTGCATAGTCTTTTTTGCCGTCTTGGTTTAGGTCAGAATTGTCTTCACGCCAGCCGAGATTGACATCTGTGCTTACGATACCGTCTTTATTGACAATAGCGCCTTGAATGATAATTCCATTAGTGGTTGTCATGCTTGACGAATTAGAATTATAGAAATTACCGTTCCAAGAATTGCCACCAGCTGTTCCCCAAGATTCTACTGTAGGGTTATCGCCCTTGACATTTGATTCAAGGTCGCTTGCATCAGCGTCTTTTGAGAAATACGGGGAGTCTGTGCTGCTAGTACCGTCAAGATTGACCGTGCCGCCTGTGCTGTTTTCCATGGAAATAACATCGTCTTCAATGTTGACCTTTACAGAACCAGGGGCTGTATCGCCATCGCCATCTGTAATGGTAAAGTTGAATTCAAGCGGTGTTTCAGAGTCAGCGGTATCGCTTGTGTCATCTGCTTTGTCGGCGAGGTCGGTATTAAAGTCACTGTCTTCGCCGCCGTCTGGCTTTGCGTGCTCAACGGCTTGAGAAAGCTTAACAGTGAAGTCGCCGCTTTCTGTCATGGTAACACGGATAACTTCTTGGCCATCTGCACCAGTACCGACAAGCACGCTTTTATCGACAACACCGCCCACAGTCAAATAATCCCAAGTGACGTCTTGATTGTCATCAGAGGTTTGAAGCTTTGGTGCGCTGTTAAGATCCCAAGCAAAAGAGTCAGCAAAGGAATCGTTCATCATCTCATCTGAACCAAAGTCAAGTGTGACTTTGCCTGAGGCTTCGCTTCCTGTGTAACCTGGTGTATTGTCAGTGTCATTGCCTGTTCCGACTGTCGGAATAAAGACTTCAGAGACGTTTACATCATCGCCAGCAGTAACTTTTGGCCCATCGTCGGTAATGGTGACGTCAATACTATTATTAGAATTTGCAGTGCCTGCATTGTCTGTAATGGTAACTTTAAAGCTCTCAGCGGAGTCTTTACTTTCGCTGGGGTTATTTTTATCACCATGCGTATACGCGGTATCTTGTTCATATTTATATTCTACAGTGTACTCACCATTAACATCAGGCCCGATAACATCAGTAATAGTTAAGTTGCCATACAAGCCTTCAACTGTGGTATCGGTAATGGTTGGATTGCCGTCTTCGTCAAATTCGACTATTGCTTTACCAGTGCCAAGAGCGATCTCAATGCTGCCATTTTCCATGCCGTCAACATCGCTAAAGGTAAAGGAACCGGTGTCAGTATCCTTGGCACCACCAGCAAGGTCAGCATCGTCTGTTTGAAGCTTATCAGTGATTGCAAAAGTTGGCTGGTTATCAGTGCCTGTCGCCTCAATAACAAGCTGGCTTGAAGAGGGATCGTTGTCACTGTCGGTAATTGTGTAGTCAAAGGTAAAGTCTTCAGTTTGGCCTTCACCAAGGCTTTCGTCTTTATATTCAAAAGTATAATCACCATTTTTGTCAAATGTAATTACGCCTTTGTCAGACTCAAAAGTCCATGGGCCTGTTGGATCTGTGGTCGTCTCTGTCCAACCTTCCATGCCGGTAGCAGGGAGTTTAACGCTGGTAAGTGTTCCATCGTCAGCGCCCATTTTGTCGTTGTCCAGGATATTGCCACTTATGCTTGGATCGCCTTCTGTAATGGCATTTTCATCAAAGGCAGCTATTGGACCATCGTCGGTAACGGTGATGTCGATATTGCCAGTAACTTCTGGTGTGACTGGGTCAGCACCAAAGACTTCAACGCTAAGAGAGAAATCGTCACTTGTGTCTTCACCAGCGGCTTGGTCGTGGTCAAGTTCTTCTTTTAAGGTGTATTCATAGGTGATTACGCCTGTTGTTTGGTCATAGCCTGTTACTTTCAAAGAACCGTTTGGCACGTCAATAATTTGCTCAGTAGTAGTGCCGTCGACAAAACCTTTAAGGTCAACTTCTTTGCCATCAATGGTCACTTTGCTGATGTCGCTATCGCCAGCGGTGACAGTTAAGGTGCCTGTGGCTGTGAGCTTGCTAGCGTCTGGATTTGTGCCATCAGAAAGATGCTCTTCATCAAAGGCATGGGGGCCAGTGCCAAGGCTTGGATCAGTAGACGAGACAAGCGTAGAGTCTTTTGAAGGGTCAAGGGTCACGCTGCCGCTGTCAGCATCGCCGTCATTGTCAGTAACGGTATAGTTAATGACAAGGTCTTCAAGGGCGAGGGCGCCAGTGCTTGGTGGATTTGTAACAGTAATAGAATAGGTGCCGTCTGGATTGACAGCAAGTGAGCCCATAGGATTGCCATTATAGCTGAGAGGATAGCTGCCGTCTGGGTTTTGCGTGCCAAGGCTGTAAGGGCCATTTACGCTGTCAACAGTAACGCTTTGCACGCCGTCTTCACCAGCGTCAAAGAGATTGTCGCCCTGAACTACCCAATTGCCTTCGGCATTTGGAGCAGCGTCGAGATCGAGAGTGTGGCTTTGATCTTCAGCAACAGGCACATCGTCTTGAATTGTTACATTTACAGAGCCTGGGGCAGTGTCGCCATCGCCGTCTGTGATGGTAAAGTTGAATTCAAGCTTTGGTGTGGTATTGTTATCACTTGTTCCAGTTGTGCTTGGAGCTTCGTGACGCACGGCATCTTCAAGAACAATGTCGTATTGGCCAGTGTTTGGATTCATGGTAACAGTGATGACTTTTTCTGTGCCAGCTGTTCCGATAAGTGTATTTGGATCACTTGGATCGGTGCTCCATTGAACTTCAATGCCTTCAGATGTCCAAAGGTTTGGCTGTGCGTTTAAGTCCCATGCAAACGAACCTTGGCCGTCTTCGCCGTAGTCAAGCGATACCGTGCCTGTGGCTGTTGCACCAGTAAAAGTACCGTCTGCACTGCCGTCAACGCCATCTTTGCCGATGAAAACTTCAGAAAGCTCTGCTTCACCAGAACCAGCAACAGGCACATCGTCGGTAATATCAATACCGATGTCATCACTGGTGGTTGAGTCGCCATTAGCGTCAGTAATTGTTACTTTAAAAGACTCTGCATTTTCTGCAAGGTCGTCGTTTTCTGCGCCGCTATGATCAAATGCTTTGGTTTGTTCATATTCATAATTAAGGGTATACTCACCATCGGCATTTGGATTTGGATCACGGGTAAAGGTGAGCGTGCCATATTCTGTGTCGACAGTGGCTTGATTATTTGCATCAAAATTCAGTTCGTGCTCTGAGCCGTCAGCCAAGGTAATGGTGATTGTTTGCTCTTCAATGCTACCATCGCCCGGGGTGAAAACAAGCTGGCCGCTGTCTGTTCTGACGCCGCCGTCAGCTGTTTGTAAATCTTCAGCAACAACAGATGGATTGATGATCGGGTCAATGTTTGGATTAGGCGTTGGGCCATCAGGGCCATCAGGGCCAGGCGTTGGATCGTCTGGTCCGCCAGTGCCGCCACCAGTAGCTCCAAGAGCGCCATCTCTATTGCCAAGGCCGGCGGTGTCGTCATCCTCATCTGGTTGCGGGGTATCAAGGTCATATTCAAGACCGTTAAGGTGTTCAAGACCACCAGTTACCTCTCCTGCGCCTTCGGCATTTACACCGTCTCCAGCAGACTGTGGCGGACCAGCAGCAGGCCCCAAGGCTGGCTGCAACTCTTCGCCAAGTGTCGCAAAGAGGTCATCGCCATCGATAAGAACGCCGTCAAACTCAAAGTCAGGCAAAGTGTCTGAATCATAATTTGTGTAGAAGCCTTCTAGGTTAACAGAGCTTCCATCATCAAAAGAAAGAACGAGATTGTCGCCTTCTTTACTAAAAATGGCTTGATCCATGCCAAAGTTGAGTTGAAAGAAGGGGTTTTCTGCGCCTTCGCTTGTAGGGATTACAACGTTGATTTGCTCGTTAGCCAATGGCTTTGTAATTTCGGCTATTCTCATAACAATTCTCCTAAAAGGTAGTTACCTTTAAAAATTATATGTTTTGTGTATGTCAAAAAACTTACACAAAAGCAGCACCTGCTTTTCAGGCACTCTAAGAAATTTACAACTCTGACGAAGTTTGTAAAAAAAACTTCCAAAACAAACCTAGCACAAGCGATTTGAGTTAGCAAGCTTTTTTTTGCGTTTTTTTAAAAAAAATCAGCAAAACATTTTTTCTTGTTAAGTGCTTGTATTTCTTGTTGTTTTTTCTTCAAACAAAAGCCCCGCTTTTTTAGGTTTTGATGACTCTTAAAAAATGGACTCAATAGTCAGCCCTGAAAAAAACGTGAAAACACTTTTTAGCTTCGACTTAATAGTTCCGCCTTTTCTTCTTGCAGAGGTTTTATGCAAGAAGTGTGCGAGAAAACACAGGCAAAGGAAATTCTTCACTGCTTGTTTTTTTCTTCGCTAAATTGAGCTTGCTTGAAAAAAATCAAATAGCTCTTATTATCATTATACACATATCCAACTAAAAGTCAATGAGAATTTAAAAAAATGGAAGGGGCTTCTTTTCCTGCATCCAAACGAAGCAAAAAAACATTTCTTTGCTTTTTTCTTAACAAGTGCGCCTCTCCACATGCGTCAGAAAACTTCCTTTGGGCAGCTGGTAAAAGCAAGTTCTGGCTGCTTTTCCCCAAGCAAAAAGGCCGCCTGAGATGTTCAGGCGGCCTTTTGGGTTTACATCATATATAATGAATTGTTATCCTTTCAAGCTTTCTACCTCGACAAGAAGTTTTAACTGTTCATCACCAGAGCCAAGGGTGTAGCAATCAAAGCCTTCAAGGCTGCCAGAGCCGTTAAAGTCGCTATCAAGTGTCCAGCCAAAGTTGGCGAGTGCTTTTTCGTTAATGTGACCTTCGCTATCAAACTTGATTCCATAGTCGTTAAAGTTCATTTCAGCGATATTAACGCCACCAGCAATAATCAATTCAACACTGTCAATGTTCATTTCACTTATTTTAGAAAGGTCATGCGTTTCCATAAGAAGAACGTCAAGGCCTTCTCCACCGTCAATGAGCAGATCGCTTATATCACCAGCTATCCAGTCATCGCCAGCGCCACCTTTTAAAGTGTCTGCACCAGCACCACCAAAGAGGAAGTCATCGCCACCGCCGCCATACAACTCATCTTTACCAGAGCCGCCGAAGAGGTAATCGCTCCCTAGGCTGCCATAAAGCTTATCGTTGCCAGCAAGACCGAGCAAGACATTGCTTTCGCTTTCGCTTCCTGAGCTTCCACTTGAATGTGCGTATAGAGTGTCACTGTCAGACGTGCTTTCCAAACTTTCAATAGTTTCAAAAAGCTCTTCTTTTTCCGCAACTTCGCCCTTAGTAAGCGTTCTTTGGATCTCGGCTACAAGGGCCTTACCCATAAGCATAGAGGCTTCTGTTCCTAAGGCTGCGTTGAGCTTGGCGACACTGCTGAGGTCGCCTTCACCGATAAGAATATCGTTGCCATCGCCACCATAGAGCTTGTCACTGCCAGTACCACCAATCAAAGTGTCATGATCAGCGCCTCCATATAAAGTATCATTGCCAGTGCCGCCAACTAAATAGTCATTGCCTTCACCGCCATACAATTTGTCTTTACCTGATCCACCATGCAAGTAGTCGTTGCCAGCATCGCCTCTTAAAGTGTCGTTGTTCTTGCCACCATTCAGCGTGTCATTACCTTCACCGCCATTTAAGGTATCGTTGCCGTCATCGCCATTTAATATGTCATTACCTTCACCGCC
>CAYJIB010000092.1:0-7290 GCA_964370125.1 uncultured Desulfovibrionaceae bacterium | reverse complement strand
GCTTTTTGGGGAGGCCCTTGGGCTTCCCTTTTTTTTGGGCCTTTTTATATTGATAAAGGACGCTTTTTTAAGACCAGCTAGCCATCTTTTGTAAAGGATAAAGCCTTAAAAAAGCAAAGACTGTTCAAAGGTAGTGGGCGCTAGAAAATAAAAAAACCTGCTCACAGAGCAGGCTGTTCAAAGCAAGATGTGGCATGTCGCTCAAAAGGCCTAAGATGCAAGGCATCGGAAGAACTGCATGCTGTTCAAAAAGGGTGAGATGCGAGAAAAAGTAATTTAACGACGCAGATTGCACTTTGCTAAGCCTGAAATAGTATTCGGGCAATCTCCTACAGGCTGTTCAAAAAGGACTGGATGCAGCCGGGCTCTCTATATCCCTAAGGCTCGTTTCTCGCCTAAGGGCTACAGCACTTCGTGCTGCCCTTTGGGTAGGAAGGCAAATTCTTTTTTTGCGAAATGAGCATACTCTTGCCACCAAAGGCGACCGAAGGGAGTTTGCGTTTGCGAAGAATGAGCAATTACGCAAATGGACAGCCCGGCTATGGTATTCGACATGGAGCAAAAAAAGAATTTAACGCCGCAGACAGTACTTTTTCAACAGCCTGCTAGAATTGGAGGCGACTGAGTTCGCGATACGCTTCTAATACCTTATTGCGGACAGCTGTGGTCATATTGATAGCAAGACCCGCCTTTTGCAAAGTGATCATAAGCTCATGCACATTTTGTGTCTCACCAGAAGCAAAAGACTTCACCATAGCAGACTTCTCCGTCTGCATATCGTTCACCTTCGTAAGTGATTGCTCTAAAGTTGCGGCAAAAGAATTTGGAGCTTGGCCTTGCGCACCCGTCTTTTCCATTCCAATGCTGTGACTTTTCTGTAAAGTTTTTTGTGTGCTTGAAAAGTCAGCCATAGCGTTGTTATAAGCGGCAATTCCACTGCGTTGAATAATCATAAAACCCCCAAATTCTGCAATCTGCTATAAAAAATTTTCTTTAAATGTTCACGATTCTTATTGGCCAATGGCAAGTGCCTTCATATACATATTTTTGATGGCCGAAACCGTCGTTGTATTGGCCTCATAATTGCGCTGTGCAGTCATAAGATTGGCCATTTCTTCAACAACATTGATATCTGGATAATAGACAATGCCCTCTTCATTGGCGTCAGGGTGGCCTGGCTCATACACAGCCTTTGGCGGACGACTGTCAGGTAAAACATTCAAAATACGCACACCTTTAAGCTCTCTGTCCATCTCACTTTGCATATGCTTGCTAAAAGGATGGTCCACATCAACGGCAGCTTTTACAACCGTGCGACGTTGATAAGGGCCGCCTTCGATTGTGCGAGTAGTCTTGGCATTGGCCAAGTTCATTGAGGTAATATTGATTGCTGTGCGGTCAGCCGTTAAAGCCGATGCCCCAATATCAAGTGCGGTCATAAAGTCCATTATTTGCTCCCTTCTTGAATCATTGTACGAATGCCGTCAAAGCTCTTTTTAATGGTTTGCGACAAGGCATTATAATGTAAATTGTTCTTTGTCATCTTGGTCATTTCGGCGTCAAGATTGACCCTGTCTTCACCATGTGTCACACGAATAACCATGTCTTTATCGAGCTGCGCACCAAAATTGTTTGGATTAAACACAGAAGGCATATGCGCCTCTGAGGTACGGCTCACCCGTCCGTTCATATCAAGACCCAAGGCCTTTTGCAGTTCGCCCTCAAATTTGACCTCGCGAGTCATATATTCTGGCGTGTTCACATTGGCAATATTTGACATAATCACATTTTGACGCTGCAATTGCATGTCCATAACCTTGGACATGAGCATCACTTCAGAAGAAATCAAAGACTTCATAACAAACCTCCAAACAAGGGATACTTCCCTGTGCCAAAGACATTGCAAAGAGTGTTCCAACAGCGTAAGTATTTGGTTTTATAAAGAATACGCAGAGAAGAAGGCGGCTTTGTCAAAGACTTGACAAAAACTCTTTTCGCTTCGCCCTCTACTTGACAGAAAAAGAAAAATGCAAGATACTTCTTCTGTTATGAGCCCTAATTGTCACGCTATCATTCCTGCCCGCTATGCCTCAAGCCGCTTAGAAGCTAAGGCCTTGGCTTTAATTGATGAAAAGCCCATGTTTTGGCATGTATATATGCAGGCAAAAAAGGCAAAGAGCCTTTGTTCTGTGACCTTGGCAACAGACGATGAACGCATAAAAAAAGCCGCAAAAAACTTTGATATTCCTTGCATCATGACAAAGGCAAGCCACAAAAGCGGCACCGACAGAGTGCATGAAGCGGCGCAAATTTTGGGCCTAGAAAAAGACAGTGTTATCGTTAATATACAGGGCGATGAACCCCTGCTTGAACCTGCCATGCTCGACGCACTGACAGGTCTTTTTGTAGACAAAAGCGTGCAAGTAGGGACGCTTAGTTGCCCTATTTCTGCTGAAGAAGCGGCCTCGCCCCATTGTGTCAAACTTGTCCTTGACGGCCAAAAAAGAGCCCTGTATTTTTCTCGTGCGCCCATTCCTTTTGTGCGTGATACAGCTGAAAACACTCACTATTTAGGTCACATAGGTCTCTATGCTTTTCAAATGCAGGCCCTACAACAATTTGTCCTTTTTCCACAAGGTCGCCTTGAAGGCCTAGAAAAATTAGAGCAATTACGCTTTTTAGAAAACGGCATCCCTATCCATGTTGAACAGGTGGCGCACAGAAGCCTTGGTGTGGACACTCCCGAAGATTTAGAATATGTTCGAGCCCTCTTTGCCCAAAGAAAAGTCGACAAAGCAGAGGCTTAATACTATAAAAATTTTGGCAGAACTTTTTTGAACAATGCAGGCAAACAAACAAAAAAAGGAAACAATATGAAAGCCTTGTGTGTACTTGAAGACGGTTTTGTTCTTTCTGGTCGTTCTTTTACAGGAAGCTTTAACAGCGGCGGATCGGTGATTTTTCATACCGCTATGCTTGGCTATCAAGAAATCTTGACAGATCCCGCCTACGCTGGGCAAATGGTCTGCATGACATGGCCGCTCATCGGCAATTATGGAATCAATTCTAAGGACATGGAATCAGAAAAAATCCATGTGGCCGCCCTTCTTGTCAAAGAATGTTGCAAAGTGCCTTCAAATTGGATGTCTGAAAAATCTTTGCCAGATTTCCTTGCAGAGCAAGGCGTTGCGGGCATTGAAGGCCTTGACACAAGGGCCCTTAGCTCGCACCTTCGTAATCACGGCACCCTGCGTGGCATCGTCACAACCGACACAAAGGCCGACATTGCCGAACTCGTAGCCAAGGCCAAAGCCCTTCCTCTCGTGCCTGGTGGTTCTGCAGCAAAAGGTGTTGCAGCCGCTGAACCTTGGATTCTCACAGAAAAAGGCGTGCAAAAAATCAGCCTCGCGACCGATGGATCGTACACGTGGAAAGGCAAGGGAACTCCCCTACTCGTTTATGATTTTGGCATCAACTGGTCTTTAGTCCGCACCTTAGAAGAACAAGGCTTTGAATGTTTGATGGTTCCGCCTTTATTCTCTCTTGAAGCCGCAAAAGCGAGCGGTGCCTCTGCCGTCCTATTGTCCACAGGACCAGGAAATCCCGAAGCCCCATGCTTTGCCGCCGAACTTGCCCTCATTAAAGAACTTACTCAAAACTTCCCCACAGCCGGCATAGGCCTTGGACATCAGCTTCTTGGCAAAACCCTTGGCGGACGCATTTGCGCCCTGCCCACGGGTCGCCACGGCGGCAACCAAGCCGTAAAGCATCTCGAAACAGGGCGCATCGACATCCCTGCACAAAATGCCAATTATTACATCGACATAGAAGGGCTTGCGGATCTTTCCCCTACCTTTATGCATGTCAACGAAAACACACTTGAAGGCTTCAAGCACGCAACATTGCCCCTCATGGCTGTGCAGCATTATCCGCTTGCAAAGCCTATTTATGGCCCAAGTTTTTATAGCTCTATGCACGAAATGATCAATGCTGCGAGAGCCTAATTTTTTGTAAATTCAAGCCTTTAGGCAAAAAACGCACAGGAAAAGGATCAGTATGGCATTTTCAAGAACTTTGCACGTTGTCGGCTGTCATTCAAGCTTGCCCATGTGGGTAATCACTGGTGGTGTGCCAAAAATTCCAGGCAATAGCGTGTATGAACAAATGCGCTACCTAGAAAAACACGATGATCAAATCAGAAAACTCGTCTTGCAAGAGCCTCGTGGCTATCCGCCTTCTTGCGCAAACTTGATTGTGCCGCCAAAAGACCCTCGGGCCGACGCTGGTTATATCATCATGGAGCAGGTGGAATACCCTTTAATGTCAGGCAGTAACACCATTGCCGTAGCGACCGTCTTGCTCGAGCTTGGCTTTCTCCCTATGCAAGAGCCTGTGACCAACATCACGCTCGAAGCCCCAGCCGGCCTTATCGGTATCAAGGCCGATTGCAAAAATGGCAAAGTAACAAATGTGACCTTTACAAATGTGCCTGCCTTTGCCGCTCATCTTGACCAAGAAATAGACGTGCCGCATCTTGGTAAAGTGCGTGTGGACGTGGCTTGGGGCGGCATGTTTTATGCCATCGCCGATGTGCGCCAATTCCCGCACATCAAGCTCGAGCCAAAATACGGTGCAGAAATCGCTCGTATCGGATCGATGATTCGTCAAGCGGCCATTGAGCAGCTTCCTGTAAAGCACCCACATTATCCAGAAATGGGCATCACCATTTCGCAGCTTTCTGGCCCCACTGAAGACCCAAATGCCGACTGGAAGAACGCCGTTATCATGGCTTCTGGCGATCTTGATTGGGACAATCCTTCTACTTGGACGGGTGTGCTTGATCGTTCGCCTTGTGGTACGGGGACGAGTGCGAAAATGGCGACTTTATACGCAAAAGGTGAACTGGGGCTTAACAAGCCTTTCCGTCATCAGGGAACTTTGGGCACTGTCTACACTGGTGAGCTTATTGAGGCTGTTGAAATTGAGGGCGGGATCAAGGCTGTTGTGCCGACGATTGGCGGGCAGGCTTGGATTTATAGTATCGGGAGCCTTGTGCTTGACCCGACAGACCCTTTCACCGAAGGATTTACTCTCGGCGACCTCTGGGCCTAGAGGGCAGGCGGTCCAAAAAGCAGTGTCTACTGCGTTGGGCTTCGCTTTTGCGTCGCTCATGTACCAAAAGCGTACACTTCGCTAGCAAAAGCTCGCCCGCCTTGTATCCACTACTTTTTGAACCGCCTGCCTTCGCTCGCAAGAGAAAGTGGAAGCCAAAACTTTTTGACTTTTTTGAGCCGCCTGCGCTCTTGCGATGGTGAAGGTGGGACAAAAGCAGAATACACTTTTCTGAACCCTCTGCGCTTGTGCCTTGAAAAATAAACTTTTTGACTTTTTTAGCCGGCTACGCTTGTGACTTCGCTCGCAAGAGAAGGCGGAGATAATTGTTTTTTGAACCTCCAAAATATATCGGAGATTTCTATGCGTCTATTCATCATCAGTCTTTTTTGCCTTGCATTACTTGCCTTTTCAAGCCCTTTTGCACAAGCAGAAGGCATTCCAAGAGAAAATACCGTTACCCTGCTTGACCTTGGCGCAGATTCTTGCCTTCCTTGTAAAATGATGGAACCCATTCTTGAAAAACTCACAGCAGAATACAAAGAAAAGGCCGACATCATCTTTATAGACGTGTGGAAAGAGCCTGAAGTCGCAAGAAAATACGGCATTAGAGCTATACCGACACAGATTTTTTATAACAAAGAAGGCAAAGAAGTTCACCGCCATGTCGGTTTTTTAGACGAGGCGTCCATTCGCACCACACTTGACAAACTTTTGGCAGAATAAATAGTCGGCACTGAAAAAGATGCTAAGCACTTGAAATTGAAAACTTTTTAGTCAAAAATACGCTAATAAAATTACCAGAAAAATGAGTATGGAATACGAATTTCTGGAAATTTTATGGAGCCAAAAAGATGTTTTTTAGGGCCGGCTACCGACATTTTTGCGGAAGCAAAAATGTTGCGCCACGAAAAATAAGCCAGAACTTGCTTCTGGCGGCTGCGAAGCAGTATTTGGAGTGAGCGTGCCTTTCTGAAAAAAGCGTGAAAACACTTTTTTCAGCTTCGACTAAACTCAATAAACAAGGCCTGAAAAGGCTTTTTTTTTATAAAGACAAAAGCTATGCTCGACAGCTTCTTCTTGACCGTCAATTCATGGATGTACACAAATTCTGCTCTCGCCGCCCTGGGCTGCTTGCTTTGGGGCGTCATCAGTGTCCTTTTTAGCCCCTGTCACTTGGCCTCTATCCCGCTCATGGTGGGCTATGTGGCTGGCCAAGGAAAAATCTTAGTAGGCAAGCAAGCCGCGGGCTATGCCTTACTCTTTAGCCTGGGTCTTTTTATATCCATAGCCATTGTGGGCTTTATTTGCACCCTGCTTGGGCGGATGCTTGGCGATATTTCTCCCCTTTGGGGTATTCCCATCGGCCTTGTCTGCATTGTACTTGGCCTAAGTCTTGCGGGCGTCAAGGCTTGCAGCTTGCCCTCTGGACATATCGGACGCTTTCAAATGAAAGGCCACAGCGGCGCCTTCTTGCTTGGACTTGGCTATGGCCTTTTGTCGGGAACGTGCACCTTTGGCTTCATTGCGCCCATTCTTGCGATGGTGACCGTACAAGGCGAAGTCGTTAAAGGTATGACCCTCATAAGCTTCTTTGCCCTTGGCCATTGTCTGCCCATTATGCTGGCTGGCTGCTCTGCCGCCTTTGCCCAAAGAATTCTCGCAGGAAAAGGCATGCAAAGCGCCTCTTTGTGGGTACGCCGTTTGGCTGGTGGCCTTGTCGCCCTCGTCGGCCTCTACTTCCTTGCCTATCCTTTTATATAGTCCTTTCTAAAGTTTTTTTAAGCAAAAGCTCGCTATAGCAAACTGAAAATCTTGACTTTTAGCAAGATGCATTAGACAGACAATGAACCTTATTGCATTTACGACTACCGCATTCTTGCCGAAAAACAAACCGAAAAATTATTATTTTAATTGTAACAATCACCCACAGAAAGAAAGCACACAAGAAAATTAGCCCCATTATTGCGTACATTAACTAATCGAAGCTGAAAAAGACATTTTTATGCCGTCTTCAGAAAGGCACGCTCACTCCAAACACTGCTTTGCAGACGCCAGAAGCAAGTTCTGGCTTATTTTTCGTGGCGCAACATTTTTTCTTTCGCAAAAATGTTGATGGCCGACCCTGAAAAATATCTCTTTAGCTCCACAAAATTCCAAGAAAATCATATCTCTGAC
>CAYJIB010000091.1:5208-7715 GCA_964370125.1 uncultured Desulfovibrionaceae bacterium | reverse complement strand
TGCGAGGCGAATATCTTCCCCACCATAAGCCCCTAATCTCCCTCGAACAACAATAAAAGATACGCATAATCTATAAGTTAAGTTATGTGACAAAAAAACTTCCTCTCGAAGAAAAAAACTAATTCCAAGAAAAAAATTAAAAAAAAGAACTCTTGACGGTATCTTTTCTGCTTGTTACAAGCAGTGGACAATACTTATGAATATAATTGGAGTATATTATGACAAATCCGAACGATGCTATGCCTTTGGATCTTTCTCTTCATTATAAGGTTGCTGACATGTCTCTT
Organism: uncultured Desulfovibrionaceae bacterium; assembly: GCA_964370125.1. Classification (GTDB taxonomy): domain Bacteria; phylum Desulfobacterota; class Desulfovibrionia; order Desulfovibrionales; family Desulfovibrionaceae; genus CAYJIB01. Next base: position 7,428 of record CAYJIB010000091.1, on the reverse strand, counting down.
GCCGATTTTGGTGTAAAAGAGATGCAGCTTTCTGAACGTGAGATGCCTGGTCTTATGGAGCTTATCAATCGTTATGGCAAGGACAAGCCTTTGAAGGGTTTAAAGGTTGCTGGTTCTTTGCACATGACTATTCAAACGGCCTTACTTATTCAGACTTTGCACGCTTTGGGTGCGGATATTCGTTGGGCTTCTTGTAATATTTTCTCTACTCAAGACCATGCGGCGGCGGCTATTGCCAAGCTTGGCTATGCTGCTGTGTATGCTTGGAAGGGTGAGACCTTAGAGGAATATTGGTGGTGTACTGAGATGGCGCTTACCTGGCCTGACGGTTCTGGGCCTGACCTCATTGTTGACGACGGTGGAGACGCCACGATGCTTTTGCATAAAGGAATTGAGGCAGAGGATGATCCTTCTTTGCTTGAAAAGGCTTATGATAACAAAGAATTCCAAATCCTTATGAACCGTGTTGCTCTTGGTTGTCAGCAGGGTGCGGGCTATTGGGCAAAGCTTGCTGCGAATGTGCGTGGTGTTTCTGAGGAAACCACAACGGGCGTACATCGTTTGTATCAGCTTGCAAATGAGGGCAAATTGCTCTTCCCTGCTTTTAATGTTAACGATTCTGTTACCAAGTCAAAGTTCGACAATCTTTATGGTTGTAGAGAGTCTTTGGCGGACGGCATTAAGCGTGCGACCGATATTATGGTTGCGGGCAAGGTTGTGCTTGTTGCTGGTTATGGCGATGTGGGCAAGGGTTGTGCGCAATCGATGAAGGGCTTTGGCGCTCGTGTGCTTGTTACAGAAATCGATCCTATTTGCGCCTTGCAGGCCGCTATGGAAGGCTATGAAGTGACAACAATGGAAAAAGCTGTTCTTGAAGCCGACATCTTTGTGACTGCCACAGGAAACTTCCATGTCATCACTGGCAAGCATATCGAAATGATGAAAGATGAGGCAATTATTTGTAATATTGGCCACTTTGACAATGAAATCGAAATGAGCTGGCTTGAAGAGCACCCAACAGCTGAGCGCATCAACATCAAGCCGCAGGTTGACAAGTGGGTATTGCCGAGCGGGCGTTCTGTGCTTGTACTTGCTGAGGGCCGTCTTGTAAACCTTGGTTGTGCGACCGGTCACCCAAGCTTTGTTATGTCAAACAGCTTTACCAATCAGGTTTTGGCGCAAATGGAGCTTGCAGCGAATAGCAATTTGGAAAAGAAAGTCTATACTTTGCCAAAGCATCTTGATGAAGAAGTGGCTCGTTTGCACTTGGCTCGCCTTGGTGTTGAGCTTACAGAATTGACTGATGAACAAGCAGACTATATTGGCGTCTCGAAGGTGGGGCCCTACAAGCCCGATCATTATCGCTACTAATCAGGCAGGGCGTTGAAAAAGCAGCGTCTGCTGTCGTCAACGCCCTGTAGCTTGCTGAAAAAGCAATCGCTTGTCTACACTTACAAGCTTTTGAAGGCCCTGTGTTTTGGTGATGAAAGCCATCCTGCTGGCATCTAAAAGTCAAAGGATGAAAAAGACATCAAAAGACATTTTTCAGTTTCGATTAAAAAACATTCAATCTCAAAGGCTTCGTCTGCTTTTTTGCCGATTAAGCCTTATTTTTTGCCAAAAGTCTAGCCGCAACTCTGTTTGGCTTTCCGCTGTCTGTGCGTGGCAAATTTGGCACAATGACCACGCGGCGGGGCTTCCAATACATATTTGGAAGGGCAGAAAAAATCTCGTCCAAATTCTCACAAGGCCTGTCAAGCAAAAGCACCACCTGCTCGCCAAGAGCGTCGTCTGGCGCGGCACTGATAAAAAAATCTTGTGTGAGGTATTTTTGCAAATGTGCCTCGACAAGTTCTGTCTGAATTTTTATCCCGCCGCTATTGATCACATTGTCTAGCCTGCCAAGAAAACGAAAGCGTCCGTCAGGCAAAAGCTCTACCCTGTCCTTGGTGATGACAGGCTCTTTGCACAATTCGGGAGCTTCGATTTTTAGGGCTTCGTCCTTGGTGAGTGAGAGCTTAACACTTTGAAAGGGGCTAAACCATTCAGAAGCGTCTGCGCCATTTACTTTGCGCAAAGCGATGTGCGAAAGGGTTTCAGTCATGCCAAAAGTCGCCCATACAGCGTGAGGAAAATCTTTTAATTGTGTCTCTAAGCTTTCAGAAAGGCCTGTCCCGCCAAGCAAGAGGTGTTTTATGGCTCGCAAGCGACCTTCACCTT
>CAYJIB010000091.1:0-5108 GCA_964370125.1 uncultured Desulfovibrionaceae bacterium | reverse complement strand
CACCTTCACTGGCACCTTTATTGATATCTTCACTGGCAAGGCAGGCAAAGGCCTGTTGTGGTGTCATTGCCACAAAGTCAAAGTCGATGTCTTCTGGGATATTTTCCAAGGCATAGACCTTTGGCGCTGTGCAATAGAGGTCAAGGCCAAAAGTTAAGGCTCGCACAACAAGCATTTTCGCCCCGATAAATTCTAAGGGCATACAAAGCAAGGCCTTGTCATTTGCCTTAAGGCCAAGGAAATTGCAAGTCAGCCTCGCACTGCTCACCATGCGGGCTTTTTCTATTTGAATGATTTTTGGTTCGCCAGTAGAGCCAGAACTTTGCGCAAGAACATAGTCTTTTTCGTCAAAAAATTCAGCCACAAAGCGAAAGAGCTGGGCTTTAAAATCTAAGTCTTCAAACGCTTGATTGTCTTTGCCTTGCGAGTTCTTTTGAAGCTCTTCTTGAAGCTTTTTTGGCAAAAGTTCACATTGCTCTTGAATTTCATCAAAAGAATACAAGCGGCCTTCAAAAAGCAGCTTTTTTTCTTGGAAAATGTCTAACTTTTTCAAAAATCACCTCATTCCTAAACATGTTAAAGCTGAAAAAAGCATTTGCACACTTTTTTCAGCTCTTTATAATATGCCGCTTAGACTAGCTGTTTTTCAAATTTTCTACCAAGGCAGAAAGCTGTTGCGCTTGATCAGACAAGGAAACAATGGCTTGGCTTGCCTCATTCATTGCTTCTACGGTATTGCTTGCAATTTGTGACACAGTAACAATGGACTGCGCGATTTCATCAGAAGTCGCCGATTGTTCTTCGCTGGCTGTCGCGATGGCACGGATACCGTCAGCGCTTTCTTCAGCCATTTCGAGGATAAGCTGTAGAGCTTGGCCGCCTTCGATGGCAAGCTCTGTCGCTTCTTCGATGCGTGCAACAGCTGTATCGACTTGTTTTACGTTGACTTCTGTGCTTTGTTGAATGGCGTTAATAGCATTGGCAACATCAGCGGTAGAAGAGATGGTTTTTTCAGCAAGTTTGCGCACTTCGTCAGCAACAACAGCAAAGCCACGCCCTGCCTCGCCAGCTCTTGCGGCCTCGATAGCGGCGTTAAGGGCAAGAAGATTTGTTTGGTCAGCAATATCAGAAATAACAGACATAACCGCGCTGATTGATTGAGCATGGCCGGCAAGTTCGCTCATGTTTTGACGCAAGCGCAAAGATTCGTCTTTTACCTGTGCCATAGATTCTTGACATTTTTTTGTAATAGCTGCGCCACTTAGGGCATTTGATTTTGTGTTGTCCGCAATTTCAGCGCTCGTGCTTGAGCTTCTGGCGACTTCAAGGACGGTGCTGTTCATTTCATCCATAGCGGTAGCTGTTTCTGCCATGCGAGCAGATTGTTCTTCTGCACCGCTGGTTGAGTTGCTGATTTGTGCTGAAAGCTGATCAGAAGCTGACGCGATATTGTTGACGATGCCTTCAAGTTTAACGACAGCTTTAAGGATGCTTTCTCTTTTTTCTTCGGCTTCAAGAGCGGATTTTTCGGCTTCAACAGAAGCGGCAGCGGCTTTTTCAGCGGCGATTTGCGCTTCTTGGCCTTTTGCTTCGGTCTCTGCGACCATTTTTGCAAGGCTTTGCACCATGCCGCTTAGGGCTGAGGCAAGGTCAGAAAATTCGTCCTTTCTTTTAAGGGCGGCGTCCATTTGGGCGATTTGTGTGCTTGTCAGCTCAAGATTGCCTTCAGCCACATAGCTTGCGATACTTGCCCCTTGAGAAACAATGGCGACAACTTTTTTGATGACAAGAAAGACAATAAAGCCAACAACAAGCACAACAAGCACGCCAACAAGGGCGAGTGTGCGATTGATTTCGTTTGAGGTAAGGTAAAAATCGCTTTCATCTGTTTCAATACCAAGGACCCACTTTGTCGTAGGCAATTCAGCAAAGTGCGTGGTTTTTGGCACACCTTCCCAATCGTATTGCGTAATGCCATTTCTTTCTCGCAAAACCGTCTGAATGTATTCATAGATAGAATTGTCTTTTCCGATAAGCTCTGGAAAGGCTCTTTCCATCAGCATCATGCCTTCATTATCTACAAGAAAGACATTTGAAGAAGGCATAAGTTTTACATCAGCGATGGTGTCTTCGGCAACGGCTGCAAGGTCAATTACAAGCAACAAAACACCGGCCACATCATTTTGCCCATCAACGGTAATGGGTGTTGCCACCATGGCGCTCATTTTGCCGCTGGCACGAGACATCATGGTGTCGACAGCGGCCTTGCCGCCAAGGGCCTCTTTAAAGCTGTCATAATTTGATAGGTCAAGACCCACTCTGCTGGGATTAGAATTCGCAATAGATGTGCCATTTTTGGCAATCACAAGGGCTGTGCCGACATCAGGAAAATCTTCACTCATGCTGAGCATAAATTCATTCGTGGCTGCTTGAAGTTCTTGGTATTCAGCAAAATTGTCTCTGGAATCGCCAAGCTCGTTGGCAAGGGCGGTTAAATTTTCAACATCTTCTGAACTTGCTCCCATCTTGCCAAGTGACAGCGCATTGCCAATGATATTGTCTATTTCAGAAGCTTGCTTTGAGGCAAATTCTAAAAGCTGTATGTCGGCCATGCTATACAGACCTCTTGAGGCGAGCATGGAAGAGACTGTAGCAAGTACAACTATGCCGATAGCGACAGGGATTAAAGCCGAAACGAGGACTTTCCCGAGCAATTTGAGTTTCATGAAGGTGGCTCCTTAGATATTTTCTGCAATAAACAACTGCCATGCTAGTAGTCAGCAAATTGCGTATTGAATTAAGCAATTAGAGCATTTTTCGGAAGAATTGTCAATATACAAAGAGATATGTCACAAGATTTGACTTTTGACATCAATTTTTTGCAGATTGCATTCTGTCTCGGATAACAATCGCCACCACATTCATTCCGAGGACAAGCAAAATAAGCACCAAGGCCGTAGCGTATTGCAAAGGGCGGGTCTTTTCAATATCCACGCCCGAAGTCGCCAAGATATACATATGATAAGGCAAAGACATCACCGCATCAAAAATCGAGCCCGCCTGCTTTGGCGTATAAAAAACCGTCGCCGTAAACATAAGCGCCGCTGTCTCGCCAGCCGCACGAGCAATGCTCAAAATCGCGCCCGTCAGCATAGAAGGAAAAGCCGCAGGCAAGACAACCCTGGCTATTCCTTGCCATTTTCCCGCACCAAGAGCCAAAGAAGCCTGTCTCCACGATTGCGGCACATTCTTTAAAGCCTCTTCGCTCGCCCCAATAATAATGGGCAAGGTCACAATGCCAAGGGTCAAAATCCCCGACAAAATGCTCACACCAAGATCCAAATAGGTCACAAAAAAAGCCAGACCAAAAAGGCCAAAAACAATGGAAGGCACGCCCGAAAGATTGTTGACACCGATGCGAATGTATTTAGCAAAAGGCTTGTCTCCAGCGTATTCATGCAGATAAATAGCGCTGGCTACACCTAAGGGAAAGGAAATGCACAAAGAGCCAAAAGACAAGTACAAAGTGCCAAGAAGACAAGGGAAAATACCGCCTTCTGTCATCATTTTGCGAGGTTCTTCGCTGATAAATTCCCAAGTAAGCGCAGGAAAGCCCCTATAAGCCAAGAAAGAAATAATGGCAAAAAGAGCGAGAAGGTTCACACCCGCTGCCGAGCGGAAAAGGCCAAAAATGAGCTTTTGTTTAAGGCCTCTTGCCTTTGAATTGTTATTGTTCATACTGATTGTCTTTCTTAGAGTTTAGAGGTCAGAGCTGCCAGATTGTTTGTGCTTTTCAGTGATGCGATAAGCGACAAGATTACAGGCAAAGGTGAATAAAAAGAGCACAATACCTACGGCAAAGAGGGCGTGATAATGCTCTCCACGAAAGGCCGCTTCGGCCATTTCTGCCGCAATAGAAGAAGGCATGGGGCGCACAGGGTCAAAGATCGATGTGGGGATAAGAGGCGCACCACCCGCCACCATAAGCACAACCATGGTCTCGCCAATGCTTCTTGAAATGCCAAGAATACAGGCTGTGCCGATACCAGAAAGGGCCGAAGGCACAATGACCTTTGTCACGCTCTCAAGATGCGTTGCCCCAAGAGCGAGCGAGGCTTCTTTTAATGAGCGTGGCACTGCAAAGATGGCGTCTTCAGAGATAGAGGCAATAGTCGGCACGCTCATAAAGGCGAGCATAAGGGCGGCATTGAAGAGATTGAGGCCAGTAGCCAGATTAAAGGTGCTTTGCAGATAGGGCGCAACAATCACCATGCCAAAAAAACCGATAACAACAGAAGGCAAAGCCGCCAAAAGCTCTAAGATGGGCTTGACCACACGGCGAACATTTGTGGAAGCGAGCTCTGCCAGATAAATTGCGGTTAAAACGCCTAAAGGAATAGCGATGATCGAAGCGAGGATTGTGACGCTAATAGAGCCGACAAGCAAGGGCAAGATGCCAAGAGTTGGCGGTTCTTCTGTGGGATACCAATACATACCAGTAAGGAAGTCCCACAATGAATAATCCTTAAAAATAGGCAAACCTTCATGGAAGAGAAAGAGCATGATCCCGCCAAGCGCAAGGAAGGAACTTGCGGCGATGACAGCAAAGAAATGCTCCATGATTTTTTCTTTTATATGATAATTCAACATTGTACACCCTTTTGTATATTCACAGACCTCATTACATAAAAGCCTATTGGCAAAGACTTTGCTCTTACAATGTGACAACATTGTGACAAAGGGAAGGATATTTTGTGACAAAATGCCTTGCTCTCTGTCACAAAACTGTCACAAATGGGCCCTGAAATTGACAGGAAGGACTTTGTCTTGTATCCTGTGGAAAAACTTTATATTTGTATAATCTAAGGAAATATCATGCCAACACTATTCAACAAAAAGCGTCTTTTGTCTCTTTGTGTCATTCTTTTCTTCTTGCAGATGACAGCCTTTAGCCCTCTTCTTGCCTCGCCTGCCTTTGCTGCCTCTGTCACCAGCACAGGTGATGATGCTTCCGGTTCTACGGGTGCCGCTGGTGGAACATCTGTGAATGTACCTAATGGCGATGGCGGTGCTGGTGGTGCTGGTGGCACTGCTGGCAATGAAGGTGG
>CAYJIB010000090.1:0-7854 GCA_964370125.1 uncultured Desulfovibrionaceae bacterium | reverse complement strand
TCCACTACTTTTTGAGCAGTCTGTTGTCTGCATTTACAAGCTTTTAAAGGCCTTGCAGCTTGTTGGAAAAGCAGCGTCTACTGCGTTAAATCCTTTTTTAGCTCCATGTCGAATACCAATTCGTATACTCATTTCGCAAAAAAAAGGATTTGCCTAATATCCACTACTTTTTGAGCAGTCTGTTGTCTGCATTTACAAGCTTTTAAAGGCCTTGGCGACTTTCTTGAAAACAAGCCAGAACTTTATTCTGACGTCCTCCAGCAAAATGCTTATCAAAAGTAAAAAAGGCATGAAAATGCCTTTTTTTGCTCCGATTAAGCAGAAGAATCAAAAAACAATCCTTCAAGGGTGCTTGTCGCCTTAAGTCCATTTCCTGAAAAGAAAATCACATTCACATCTTCTTCTTGAACAAGGCCTTTTTCAAGCAAGGCCCAAAAGCCCGCCATAGCGGTAGCAGAAGTCGGCTCTACATACAAAGCCGCCTTCGCCAAAGCCTTTAAAGCCGCAAGCAAACTTTCCTCAGACACAGCCAAGAGAGCACCGCCACTCTCCCTCACGGCACGCAAAACCATATCCCCACGCAAAGGATCAGCTGAAGCAATACCCTCTGCCAAGGTCTGCCCCTTTTCTTCTGGTGAAAGAGGACGCACTTGGCTCTCATTTGCTTCAAAAGCACGCACAATGGGCGCACAAGCCGCCGTCTGCACGCCAAAGATTTTTGGCATACGATCAATTATTCCTGCAGCCTTAAGCTCACTAAAAGCAAGATGCGCCCCAAGAACTAAAGAACCCTGCCCCAAAGGCACAATCAAATTGTCAAGCTTCTTGCCTTCTTTTGCTAATTGCTCAACAATTTCAAAGGCATAGGTCTTTACTCCATGCGCAAAATACGGTGACCAATTGTGACTGGCATAATAAGCCTCTCGCCCGTCTTTTGGAGAAAAAGCCGCCTGCATGGCCGCCTCTGTTGTTGCCTCTCTTGTGCCCTCAACTCGCACCAAGTCCACACCGTGCGCCGCAATCTGCGTACACTTCCCCAGAGAAGTATAAGCCGGCACAAAGATACGGCATTTCATAGCCTTATCTTCTCCGTGCGCATTGGCATAAGCCGCCGCATACATGGACATCGAAGCGCCGGCATTACCAGAAGAATCCTCAACAATGTCCCGTAGACCAAGCTCATAAAGGCGAGCAAGCAAAACAGCGATGCCCCTGTCTTTATACGAACCAGAAGGCAAAAGATAATCAAGCTTACAATAAGCCCTCACCTTGCGAGAAGAATGTTCAGAAACAGGCAAAAGGCAAGAAGCCAAGGGCGTTTTTTGTTCGTTTAAACTGACAACTTTTTCTGGATTTTCAATGGGTAAGGAAGAGGCATAAGACCAAAAACCCGAAAAAGCATCATTTGGCGAAAAACTTGCCTTGCTTGAATCCCATTCAAGGTAGGAAGAGCAAGTGCAAGAGAGAAGCAATTCTTCTTCGGCATATTTCTCATCGCACTGAGGGCAAAAAAGCATAGAAAACTCCCTTTTGTTAAAGTAAAAAGCCCTTTGTGAAAAGGGCTAGAAACTATTTTAAGACCTCTGCATAATTCCAAAAATTGACAAAATACATGGATGCTCTGCTGTGCTCGCAATGACCTACGGCGGCACGCGAAGTCATTGCGAGGAGGAGCTTGCGACGACGTGGCAATCCACCCAAGGGACACCCAAAAAAATTGGAGACTTTGCATTTGCGAAAAATGAGCAATTACGCAAATGGACAGCAGAGCATCCATGTCTTGTTGAATTGTACAGACATCTTACTTAGCGTAACCTACAGCCCTTTTTTCTCGAATGACAGTCACTCGAATTTGGCCTGGATAGGTCAGATTTTCTTCAATTTTTCCTGAAATATCTTTGCACAACATAAAGGTATTGTCGTCATTGACATCATCAGAATTGACCATAACCCGTATTTCACGCCCCGCTTGAATGGCATAAGCCTTTGTTACGCCGTCAAAGTCGGTGGCAATATTTTCCAAATCTTCAAGGCGCTTGACATAGTTTTCAAGCAATTCCTTTCTTGCGCCAGGCCTTGCCCCAGAGAGAGAGTCCGCCGCCTGCACAAGAACAGCAAGGGCCGTCTCTGGGCGCACTTCTTCGTGGTGGGCTGCAATGGCATGAATTATGTCCTTGCCTTCATTGTATTTTTTGGCAAGATCCGCACCGATAAGGGCGTGAGGGCCTTCGACTTCGTGGTCAATGGCCTTGCCAAGATCGTGCAATAGACCGGCACGCTTGGCTTTTTTGATATCCATATTGAGCTCAGCGGCCATCATACCGCAAAGAGCAGAAACCTCTAAAGAATGTTGCAAGACATTTTGCGTAAAGCTTGTACGGTATTTGAGCTGACCAAGAACTCGAACAAGCTCTGGGTGAATGCCATGAACCCCTGCGTCAAAAGTAGCTTGCTCGCCAACCTCACGTAATTGTTCATCAAGTTCTTGTTCACACTTGGTCACAATTTCTTCAATGCGGGCTGGGTGAATACGACCGTCTTGGATAAGACGCTCAAGAGCCATCTTTGCAACCTGTCTGCGCAAAGGACTATAAGCCGAAAGGACAACGGTTTCTGGGGTGTCGTCAATGATAAGGTCAACACCAGTGGCCGATTCAAGTGCGCGGATATTGCGCCCTTCTCGCCCGATAATGCGCCCTTTCATGTCTTCACTTGGCAGGGTAACGGCTGTAACTGTATGTTCGGCGACGTATTCGCCAGCATAACGTTGAACGCTGGTGGCGATAATGTCTTTTGCCTTTCTGTCGGCTGTTTCTCGGGCTTCTACTTCGATATGGCGCATCATTTTTGCGGCCTCGTGGCGTGTACGTGCCTCAATATCTTGTAAAAGTTGCTGTTTTGCTTCGTCAGCGGTCAGGCCAGAGACCTCTTCAAGGCGTTTTTCTTGTTCGCCAATTCGTGCCTTTAATTCTTCTTCGAGTTCATTGATTTTGCGTTCTTTTTTAGCAAGATCTTTTTCGATAACATTGATTTCGTGGTCTCGTTCAATGGCTTTTTCAAGCCTTTCATCAAGTCGTTCACTTTGTTCTTGTAATTTTTTGTCACGGCTTTTGAGTTCTTTTTCATGCTCTTTAAGCTCGTGTTCTACTTCTCTTTTTTGTTTATAAATGGCGTCTTGCCCTTCGAGTAAGATTTCTTTTTTCTGGGCCTGAGCCTCTTTTCTGGCTTCTTCTACTATTCGTTTGGCAAGGTCATTTGCGTCTCCAAGCCTTTTTGTAACAATGTGTTTATATCCAAAAACCCCAACACTTATACCAAGGACAATGGCGCCAAGCGCTATGGCCAATATTTCTAATTCCATGATGAACCCCTTTATATCTTCAAGCGGGCGAGCAACAAAAACACTGCAAGCGGGCTTGTTTGGTTTTTAGCCGCAAGGCGACTTTTGTGGTAAAAGGCCTAAAAGCAGTCACAATCAAAAGCTTATTTTGTTTTTTAGAAGCGACTTCTTTATGGCGCAACAGCACAGTAAAGGCTACAGCTTAGCAGGCTGCAAATGTAGGAGGGGGAAAGAAAGGCACAAGGAAGGTGCCTTCTTTGCGGCATTGAAAGAACCTATGTAACAAAACAAAGAGTTAAGACAGAACCCCGGGGGGACCGTGTCACAATACTTACGCGAAACCTGAGGTTTACCACAGGATAGGCATTTGGGCTATCTTTTAGGCTTCTCGCAACGAGGCGAGCCTGCTCATGCAATAGCGGTTAACACCCTTTTTTTATACTAGTGAGGTTTGCGCAAATAAAATAATCACATGTTCCCCAGGATTATTATTTATTTATCTGTATCTATTTTTCCTAAAAGCCCTTCAATTTTTTCATTCATGGCTTCTAGTTTGTCATGTAATTGCAATAGGTCGTCTGCAATACCAAGGATAAGCAAAGCCAGCAAAGCGTTTCGGCTATACCTGTGGCTTTGTCCCCCACGGTTTTTTAGTCCCATATACGCGTCCTCGACAAACTCCTTTGCCGCAGCGATGCGTTCTTCATTGGCACCCGTTTCATCAGTGGTGAACGCTAAATCTTCACCAAGTACATTTATATTAAAACGTGGCATGGTTACTCAGTTTCTATTGCCTGCTGTATGCGGGCAAGTAATGTGTCTATGCGTTTTTCAACCGATTGGCGCACTTGGCTTTCACGGCTCAGTGTTCTTTGCAGATTTTCATTAGCAGCTTTTAAGCCTTCGAGTTTTTTTACTGTCTCGCACAAAGCCATATTTTCTGCATGAACGCCTTCATGTTTTTTTACACTTTCTTGCAAAGCCGCATTGCTTTCTTGCAAGACAGTGTTTTCATAGCGTAAGGCCTGTGTTTCAGCAAGCAATCTTTCATGCTTTGCCTGTTCATCTTGTACAGCACGCTGAATTTCTTGCTTGCTGCTTTGTTCCATAGCCATCTTTTCTCTAAGCCGCATGAGATCGTCTTCAAGGGCTTGCTTTTCATCTTCAAGAGCAGTCGTTTTTTCAAAATATTGTTTTTGTTCGACCTGCTCTTTTAAAATACGCTCTTGAAGGGCTACGACTTCGGCCTCTAAAGCTTTTTTCGCCTCTTCCAAACTTTTATTTTCACCCTCAAGAACAATTCCGTGCTCTAGGCTTTGTCTGCGCTTTGCTTCTTCGCTAGCTATTCGAGCTTGAAGCTGTGTGACATGCTCTTCTAAAGCTTTTTTTTCATTTTCAAGTTTCGAGCAAGATTCGCCATCGCGTTTTTTGTCGACTTGTTCTCTGGTCAAAGCCTCATTAAGCCTGAGGCTTTCTTCTTGCAAACCCTGCACGCTTTTCTCAAGGCTATTTTTGGCTTCAAGGACTGAAACATGCTCTTTTTGCAAAATTTCATACAATGTCGCCGTATGCCTTAAGCTTGGCAAAGAGCCTCTGATTTCTTCTAGCTCTTTTTGCGCAAAGGCGTATTCGCCAGCGATTTTTTCCAATTCTTTTTTTGCTTGGTCTCGCTCTTGATCTTTTTCTTGCAAGTCTTTACTGCTCGCCTGCAAGGCTTCTTTTTCGGCAATCAGTCGGTCTTGCTCTTTTTTGGCCTCTTGCAAACTGTCTTTGAGCTCTTGTACAATGACTTGCTGCGCAGCCTCATGTTGCTGAGATTCTTTGTATTTTCCACGCAAAGAATTGAGCTCACCTAACAAAGCCAGGTCTTGCTTTTTAAGGCTTTGACATTCTTCAAGCAAAGCCGTTATGCGTGATTCGAGTTGTTCTAGCAATTTCATGAGTCAAGTTTAACTTTTTTTTATTTTTTTTGCAAGCCTTCTATAGCGCTAGCTTTTGGAAAAAATTGTTTTTTCTTTAACTTTTTGGCAAAATACAGCGCAATAAAGAAAATTTTAAACTCTATGTCAAAAATCTTATATTTCGTCCCTAATGGTTTTTCGCAACACTTCAAGCACGCAGTCAAGTTGGCGAAGCAAGGCAAGCACCATATAAAGGTGGGCAGTGTCTCTTACTTCTATGGTCATATCCATTTCATTGCGGCCATCAACGAGCGAAGTCAGTATGAGATTGTCGATATTGACATCTTTTTCACACAAAACAGCACCGATTTGTGCCAAAACGCCTTTTTGATTATGGGTAAAGAGGTGGATTCGTACTGGGAAGGGGCGAGATTCTTTTTGGTTTCCGTCCCATTGAACAGTCATGAGTCTGTCTGCTTCAAGTTCTTGCACATGTGGGCAAATTGCTGTGTGGACAATAAGCCCACGCCCACGGCTGGTAAAGCCAATAATATCGTCACCAGGCACAGGATTGCAACATTTTGCAAAGCGCACAAGCATATCGCTCATACCGCTGACAAGGATCGCACTTTTTGCTTGCGCTTCGGCTGTGGCCTCTTGCCTTCTTTGCAAACGCATATCAACACCATCAGCGTCACCGCTTGGCGTCACTTCGGGATTCAATATACTTTGCAAGCGACGTATAGTGCTTTTGACATTGTGTCTGCCATAAGAAATGTCGACAAAAAAATCGTCTGCTGAATGATTGAAAAAGCTTTCGGTAAGTTTTTCTAAGTGGCCTTCTTTTTCAAGTTTGTTGATAGTGGTGTGAATTTTTCTGGCTTCTTTTTCAAAAATATCACGCCCCATCTGAACAGCGGCTGTGCGCTCTTCGCCTCGCAAATAATGCTGAATACGATTTCTTGCCTTTGATGTTTTGACTATTTTTAGCCAATCTCGGCTGGGATGACGTTTTTTATCAGTAATAATTTCACAAGTTTCACCACTTTTTAGGCGCGTGTGAAGAGGGACAAGGCGTCCATTGATTTTTGCTCCAGAGCAATGATTGCCCACTTCAGAGTGGATAAGGTAAGCAAAGTCAATAGGACAAGCGCCTTCTGGCAATTCTTTTACTTCGCCAGCAGGCGTAAAGACAAAGACCTCATCTTTAAAAAGATCAAGGCGTAAAGAGCGCAAAAATTCTTTTGAATCCGACTCATCGCCTTGGCGTTCTACAATATCTCGTAACCATTCAAATTGCGGCGCATTTTTCACGTCAAGGGCATGGCCTTTTTCTTTATACATCCAATGCGAGGCAACGCCGTGTTCAGCAAGGCGGTGCATGTCTTCTGTGCGGATTTGGATTTCAATGCGTTCGCCTTCAGGCCCAATAACAGTTGTGTGCAAGCTTTGATAACCATTGGCCTTTGGCATAGAAATATAGTCTTTGATGCGCCCGCTCACAGGCTTCCATTCAGCATGAACAAGGCCAAGCGTGCCATAGCAATCGTGCAGACTTGTGACAATTACACGAAAAGCCAAGATGTCGTGCATATTTTCAAGAGTCAAGCCCTGTTCTTGCATTTTCTTGTAAATACTGTAGGGATTTTTGATACGCCCCCAGACAGTTCCAGAAACGCCGTTTTTAGACAAAACCCCTTCGATGCGGGCAATGATTTTTGTAACAAGCTGTCTTTCCACAACTTTATTATCGTTGAGCCATTCTGTAATGTGCGCATAAATATCGGGATATAAATAGCGAAAGCTCAAATCTTCAAGTTCAAGCTTCATGCGGTGCAGACCAAGGCGATTGGCCAGCGGCACATAGATGTCCATGGTTTCTTTGGCTATTCGAGCTTGTTTGTGGGCTTTTTGAAAGTCAAGGGTACGCATATTGTGCACACGGTCGGCAAGTTTCACAACAGGCACACGAATGTCCTGCGACATGGCAAAAATCATTTTACGAATGTTTTCAGCCTGTTGCTCTTCTTTGCTTTCAAAACTCATCATGCTGATTTTTGTAACACCGTTAACGATGTCTGCCACTTGATCGCCAAATTCTGTCTTTACGGATTCAAGGGTCACATCGGTGTCTTCTACCGTATCGTGCAAGAGGCCTGCTATAATGGCATGAACGTCAAAACCGTGATCCATAAGGATGCCAGCTACAGAGAGGGGGTGAGAGACATAGGCTTCACCAGAAAGGCGCACTTGCCCTGCATGAGCTGATGCGGCAAGGGCATAAGCTTTTTCAACAAGAATGTCACCACCTTCTTCACCGCTTCTTTTGGCATAGGCGATAAGGTCTTGTACTTCTTCAGGGAAGGGCGCATCGATACAAAGCGTGCCAAAACAAGTGGTTTCAACACATTGTTTTTCTGATGAGTTTTCATGAGGGGGATGAGAATTACTTGCCATATATGTTCCTATTGAGAGTGCGTACTGTGTTGCTTTGAGTTTCTCATAATTATTTGAAAACCACAAGAGGGACTTGTTTTGGATTTTTGGATTGAGGATTAGGGGATTTTGGATTTGGGGTTTTTAGGGGTTTTTGGATTTGGGGTTTTTAGGGGA
>CAYJIB010000089.1:0-7920 GCA_964370125.1 uncultured Desulfovibrionaceae bacterium | reverse complement strand
CGCAGGCATTGCTTTTAAGCGCCGCAGGCATTGCTTTTAAGCGCCGCAGGCATTGTTTTTAAGCGCCGCAGGCATTAAAAAAGTGTAAGTAAGAAGCTACTTTTGTAGTAAAAAACACATAAAGTTCTATTATTTGGGGTTTCTAAAGGGGGTCACCCCCTTTAGCCGCCGGAGGCTCTTCTTTTGGAAATTCAACTTGTATCTGGCTGTGTTGTTGAGTATTTGCAGTCGAATGTGTGTCAGATTGCTTATGTGATGTCTGTTTCGGACGGCAAGGTGCGTTTATTATTGCCGAACAAGAAAGAGACGACCATGCAAGCGAATCGTCTTTTGCCGTGGTTTGGTCCTGTACTAAAGAATGTTCGACCTGACGATCGTGACGGCATTATTTCAGCTTTGCAGGGGCATTTGGCTTTGCGTAAAGAGCTTTGTGCGGGGATTGATCCGCTTGAAATGTGGGCTTTAGTGCGTGAAGAGATGAATACGCTGAGCCCAAAGTGGTTGGCGGAGCTTGTTTTTTCTGACTTGCATAAAGACAATTATTCTGATCATGTAGCGGCTTGTGCGCAGGCTCTTTTGCAGTGCAAGACGCATTTTAAGTTCCAAAATCCTTTTTTTGAAGTCTATACTGAAGAAAAGGTCGAACTTCGTCTTGGCGAGCAAAGAGCAGCGAGCGAGCGTGAGGCCCTTGTTCAATCAGGAAAGACTGTCATTTCAACACTTTTGGATATTTACCACAAACGCCGTCCGCCTTTGGAAGAAGGCGAATTTTCTGACATTGCCCCTTCCGTTCTTCAAGTGATACATGAAGCTATTAAGAAAGACTTGTTGAGTCCTGATGATCCTTATTCCAATCCGACTTGGGCTTTGATCAGCAAGGCTTTTGCGGCCGATCAGACTTTGTCCTATTGTTTGGCTGTGGCTTGGGGAATAATTGAGCCGCACCATAATGTCGAACTTGAGCGGATAGATTATGCGACAGGTGTGGCTTGGGCTGATGAATTTCAAGCAGAAATCAATGAAATTATTGAAAATGTGCACAAAGCCTTGCAAGACGATGTGTGCTTGCCTTTGTGTGAACTGCCTTTTGTCAGCGTTGACAATGCGACGACAAAGGACGTTGACGACGCTTTCTTTGTTGAGCGTAAAGAAGACGGATCTTTTCATGCACACATAGCCCTTGCTTGCCCGGCTTTTTTGTGGCCTTTTGGTGGGGGGCTTGATGGGCTTGTGCAAAGCCGTGCATCGAGTGTGTATTTGCCAGAAGGCACCTATCACATGATGCCAGAAATCCTTGGAACAAATGAATATTCTTTGCTTGCTGGAGCTTTACGCCCTTCATTGCTTGTGGATTTGCGCGTAGGTGCGGACGGGAAAGTGCTTTCTTGTAAGCCAGCTCTTGTAAAGGTGCAGCTTGCGGCCAACTTGCATTATGATGAGTGTGAAAAAGCGCTTGAAAATCCAGACAATTTACCCGAACATATCGCAGAGCATTTTTCTTCTTTGCAGGCGGCCTTAGCTTTGGCAGAAGTTTTCCGTCAAAAACGTTTGCAAAATGGGGCGGTTATCATTGAAAAAGAAGAAAAAAGATTGCGCTTAGAAAGCATTGACAAAGAGCTTCGTGTTTTTTTAGAATGCGAGGAAGAGGCAAAAGAGGCGCATTTCCTTGTTGCAGAGATGATGCTTTTGTGCAATTCGGCTTTGGCTAAATGGGCGCAAGGCCTGCATGAACAAGAAGCCATCCCTTTTATCTATAGAATTCAAGATGTTGAAGTACCTGAAGCCTCTCAAGGGTTGTGGAAAAGTCCTCTTGAAATTGCCCTTGCGGTTAAGGCCTTGGCGCCTGCCTTTTTTTCAACAAAGGCTTTAAGGCATGCTGGTATCGGTGTTTCGGCTTATGCTTTATGTACTTCGCCCCTTAGGCGTTATACTGACCTTATCAATGTAGCGCAAATTATCCATTGCCTTGCGCATGGAAGTCCGAAATGGAACGATGCGGAACTCGACAAGCTTCTTGACAGTCTGCAAAGAAATGTTGACGCAACGGCGGGAATGCAGAGAAATCGCACCAGATATTGGAAGCTTTTGTATGTAGAGCAGGGCGGGCAAGACTTGTGGAGACCTGCCATTGTGACAGAAATCGGCAATTTTGTGACAGTGCATCTTCTTGATGAGCAAATGAATACACGAGGGAAGAGGGCAATTTTTCCTGCAACACTCTTGGTGGGGCAGGCTGTTGAAGTGCGACTGCGGGCAGAAGCCTTGCAAAATACTTTTTATGTACTTGAGGGACGAGTATGACAGGGTGGATATTGGCTTTATTTGCCTATTTGATCGGTTCTGTGCCTTTTGGTCTGCTTATTGCAAAAACTTTCTGTGGCATAGATCCACGCACAGCGGGAAGCAAAAATATCGGAACAACCAATGTCGCAAGGCTTTGTGGCAAAGGCTATGGATTGCTTACACTTTTATGCGATGTACTTAAAGGTATTGTGCCTGCAAGTATCGCCTTGTATGCAAATTGTAGTCATAATGAGGTCATGCTTGTGGCCTTTTGTGCCTTGCTTGGCCATATTTTTTCTTGTTTTTTGCGTTTCAGTGGAGGGAAGGCTGTTGCGACAACCATTGGAGTCTTTATTCCCTTGGCTTTGACTGAGCTTTTGTGTGTTGTTCTTGTTATGGTGGTCTGTATTTGGTATACGGGCTTTGTGTCTATTGGTTCGATTATCCTTGTTGTGGGTATGCCTCTTGCTATGTTAGCTTTTGGCGATACGGTTTATTTGCCTTTGGCCTTGGCCGTTATGGTGATAGTGCTTTGGCGTCATCGTCAAAACATTGTCCGCTTAATAAAAAAAGAAGAAGTTTCGTGGATCAAGCGTTGATCAATTTGTAAACTCGAGTCAATACTCCAAAGCCCCTGCATTTTTTTGCGCTTGGCTTTTAACAGGTAAAAATATGAAGCGTTTTTTATATATATGTCTAAGTCTTGTCCTTCTTGGCTTGTCTGTGGCTATCGTTGGTGCTATTTCTGTGTATGTATGGGCTTCTGCCGACTTGCCAAATATTCAGCGAATTGACGATTATCGTCCGCCAATTACCAGCCGCGTTTATGCCCGTGATGGTTCACAAATTGGCATATTTTTTAAAGAAAAACGTACACTTATTGCTCTTGACCAAATGACACCGCACCTTCCTGCTGCTTTTTTAGCTGCTGAAGACGCCTATTTTTATAGCCATGAAGGTATCAATCCCATCGCCATTGCAAGAGCTTTTTTTGTCAATTTACAATCTGGCACAACCCGCCAAGGCGGAAGTACGATTACCCAACAGGTGATTAAGCGACTTTTGCTTACACCAGAAAGAAGTTATGAGCGCAAAATCAAAGAGGCCATTCTTGCTTACAGGCTTGAAAGTTATCTTACAAAAGAAGATATTTTAACCATTTATATGAACCAGATCTTTCTTGGTTCAAATGCCTATGGTGTGGAGCAGGCCGCTCGAACCTATTTTGGGAAACACGCAAAAGATTTAACCCTTGCCGAAGCTGCCCTCATTGCGGGCCTCCCCCAAGCCCCTTCGCGTTATAATCCTTATCGCTACCCTGGAGCAGCAAAAATCAGGCAAAAATACGTTCTTGAACGTCTTTATGACCTTGAATGGATCAGCAAAGAAGAGTATGATGAAGCCCTTAATCAAGAACTTGTCTTTACCACAATGGAAGAAAATGCGGGGCCAGAATCTGCCTATTATCTCGAAGAAGTGCGTCGACTTCTCATAGAAGAATTGTCAGCTGAAAATATGCAAAAAAGAGGTGTTTTCTTACCTGTTTATGGTGAGCAAGCTCTGTATGAACTGGGCCTCACCATCAAAACAGCCATGGTTCCTGAACTTCAAAATGCCGCTTACAAGGCTTTGCGTCAAGGCCTTGAAATCACTTCAAAACGCCAAGGCTGGCAAGGGCCAGTTGGGCAGATTTTAGAGTCTTCTTTTTCTGCCTATAGAAGGGAACAAGATTTTACACCGATCGACCTGGCTGACGGGGCTTTTGTAAAGGCTCTTGTCACTTCTGTTGATAAAAATAGTGCAAAGCTCGCTCTTGGGGATTATTCGGGAACAATCAAGCTTGAACAAATGTCTTGGGCAAGAAAGCCAAATCTGAAAGTCTCTGGTCTCTATGCCGCAAAGGTCTCTGATGCTCGAAGAGTGCTTGCTGTTGGCGATATTGTTTGGGTCTCGTATTTTGATGAAAATAAAGCAAAATTAGAAAAAAAAGGTGAACTGACAGAAGAAGAGAGTGCAATACAAAAAGCCCAAAGCTTTGAAGTGCTTTCAACATTTAGTCAAAGCAGCGACATTCCTCTAGCTTTAGAGCAGGTACCCAATGTTGAGGGTTCTCTTGTCTCTATAGAGGCGCAAAGCGGCGATGTTGTGGCCCTTAGCGGTGGTTATTCTTTTGAGCGCAGTCAATTTAACCGTGCAACACAGGCCTTGCGTCAGCCCGGTTCGTCTTTTAAGCCTTTTGTGTATTCTGCCGCACTCGATAAAGGTTATACGCCGGCTTCAATAGTGCTTGACGCTCCAGTGGTCTATTTTAATGATGCGACAAACGATATGTGGCGACCGGGCAACTATGAAAAGAATTTCCGTGGCCCTATGCTTTTGCGCACAGCACTTGCTCTCTCAAGGAATTTGTGTACCATTCGTGTCGCTCAAGATATTGGCGTAAGTTCAATTATTGACAGGGCCAAGGCCATGGGTTTTGAAGGGAATTTCCCTAAAGAGCTTTCAATCAGTCTTGGTGCGCATTCAATCAGCCCTTTAAACCTTACCCAAGCCTATACAGGCTTTGCTAATCAAGGCCTTATCGTTAAACCACGCTTTGTGCTTCAAGTTATTGATTTTAATGGACGAGTTATTCTTGATTATCCTACAGAACAGACACAAGGCATCTCTCAACAAAATGCCTATTTGATGGCCTCACTTTTGAAGGAAGTTGTCAAGCACGGAACAGGAAGAAAGGCCAATATCTTTGGTCAGCCCTTGGGTGGGAAGACTGGCACGACGAATGATGAGCGTGATGCCTGGTTTGTGGCCTTTACGCCATCCCTTGTTACCAGTGTTTTTGTTGGCTATGATACGCCAAAGCCCATGGGACGTTCAGAAATCGGCGGTGTTGCGGCCTTGCCTATCTTTGTGGATTATGCAAAAGAAGCCTTGCCTCTCTATCCAAAAACAGACTTTGTTGTGCCGCCGGGGATAAGCTTTGCTCGTGTGAACGCCCTTGGACAAGTTACAGAAAGTAGCTCAGACCAAAGAAGCTATCTCTTGCCCTTCTACCTCGGCACTGAACCAGGGCAATTTGATACCCAATTTTCTTCTGGTAGTCCAGAAAGCGGACAAGAAGAGGATTTACTCAAGAATTTGTTTTAGTTGAAATATATATCTGCAACAAGAAAGCCCTGTTGAATGTTTTTTCACAGGGCTTTTTTGTAGTATTTTTATGTAAATCATCAAAAATTATGTGACGCACCTACACCTGATTAAAGCCAGGAATAGCAAGTTTTTTCTCAAGTTTTGCAAAGAGGTAGGTGGCGAGGCTGACCAAGAAAAGATAGTAGCAGCCAGCGATAAGGTAGACTTCGGTTGGGCGAAAGGTACGAGAAGCGATGATTTTTGCCTCGCCTGTCAATTCGATATGCGTAATAATATAGGCCAAAGAGCTGTATTTTATCAGATAAATAACTTCATTGCTGCAACCGGGCAAGGCTCGTCTGATCGCTTGTGGGACAATAATTGTCCAAATAATTTGGAGTTTTGTCATGCCGAGGGCTTGTCCAGCCTTGATTTGCCCTTGTTTAATAGAAAGCAAGGCGCCACGGATGTATTCTGATTGGTAAGCACCCGTACAGAAAATAAAGCCCAAAAGGGCGGCCGTATAGGGGTCAAAATAAATATTGATATAATGCAGGCCAAAATACAAAATCATCAACTGAATGGTCAAAGGCACACCACGAACAGTAGCCACAAAGAAATCGGCAAAAAAACGCACAGATTTAGGGGCAAAAACACGGACAAGACCGAGGCAAATCCCCATCGAACCCCCAATGAGAGCTGCAGGAATAATAAGCCAAAGACTGTCTAAGAGTCCTTCGCTAAGAGGCGGGATAACCTCTTGTAAGATAAAAGTAAAGTCAAGCGACATCGTAAAAACCTTGGGCTTTATGAGTGATTTTGATCTGTGTTTTGTGTCGTATCCGCATCATGCACAGGGAAGAGCTTTGAACAAAAATCAAGGGTGCGGCTCTGTGAACCTTGTGCTAAAAGGGCCTTTGGGCTGTCTTGCTCAATTATTTCACCCGCTTCCATAAACAATACTTCTGTTGCCATTGAGCGCACAAAGTCCATTTGATGGGTTGCCATAATCATCGGCATACCTTTTGCGGCAAGGCTTTGAATAACTTGCAAGACTTCACCGACAAGCTCAGGGTCAAGCGCACTTGTTGGCTCATCAAGTAGAAGCACCTTTGGATCCATAGCCAAGGCACGGGCTATCGCCACACGCTGTTTTTGTCCACCTGAAAGTTGAGCTGGATAGAGATCGGCCTTATCGGCAAGTCCAACTCTGTCGAGTTCTTCCTTTGCTCTTTTCTCTGCGGCTTCTTTTGAAAAGTTTTTCACTTTGCGCAAAGCGAGACTGATATTTTCAACAGCGTTTAAGTGGTCAAAGAGATTAAAGTCTTGAAAAATCATGCCCACATTTTGCCGCAAAAAACATAAAGAGGCATTGTCTTTTGAGTTGATGGCTTTTCCCTCAAGTAAAATTTCGCCGCTGTCTGGCATAATAAGGTGATTGATACATTGCAAAAAAGTGCTTTTCCCTGCACCTGAAGGGCCAATAAGCACCTTGATATCGCCTTGGCGCACGCCAACAGAAACATTGTTTAAAATGCATTTATCACCGAAGCTTACAGAAATATTTTTGGCGTCGAGCAGATTCATAATTCTTCTTTATGTAGTTAAACTTTAAACAGAAAGGGCAAGGCCGGCTTTGTTGAGTCTGTTTTCAATACAGCGCAAAAGGCGCACACCGATTAAGGTGATCAAAAAGTATAAAAGTGCGGCTGTGATGTAGAGTGGCAAATATTCATAAGTTCTTGAGGCGACAAAATGTGTGCGTGCCATGATGTCTGGTGCGCCAATGGCAAAGCAAAGGGCAGAGTCTTTGAGCAAGATAGAAAATTCGTTTGACCAGCCAGGGATAGAAAGGCGCATAGCTTGCGGCAAGATGATAGAGCGTATGGACTGAGCGTCGGTCATTCCAAGTGCGCGCCCTGCCTTGAGTTGGCCGCTGTGAATGCTTAGAATTGCGCCTTTAAAAATTTGTGATTGATAGGCTGAGCTTGCAAGGCCAAGAACAATGCAACAGGTAAGGACAACACCAAAATCAATGGCAAAAAAAGGAAAAATCCCGAAATAAAACATAAAAAGCAAGAGCAAAAGAGGCACACCACGAAAAAACCACACATAGAGCGCGACGATATTTTTTATCCCCTGCCCGCCATATACTTGTCCAATGGCTAAGGGTAAGCCCAAGACAAGACCAAGGGCTAAGGCACCAATGACAAGATAAAAGGTGATAAAAGAGCCCATGAGGATATAGGGCAGGTTTTCAAAAATTGTGGTAAGTGTTTGCATTTTTGTGTTTTTTGTTTTTTTAACTCTGAAAATTAAACGAGATTGCTTACAAGAGTAAAGCTTCTTTAGGAAGTTTGCCTCCCCAAAGAAGCTTATTGTTTAAAAAAAGTATTTGTATTCGTAAATCAACTACTGTCCAAGGTATTTCTTGTGAAGTTCTTGCCAGAAAGGATCGGCGTTGCACTTATTGATCTTGGCGGTGGGACATCTGACATAGCCATTTTT
>CAYJIB010000088.1:0-8058 GCA_964370125.1 uncultured Desulfovibrionaceae bacterium | reverse complement strand
TGAAAAATATCTCTTTGGCTCCATAAAATTGCAAGAAATTCGTATTCCATACTCACTTTTCTTGCAATTTTATTAGCGCATTTTTAGCCAAAAAGTTTTCAATTTCAAACGCTTAGTATTTTTTTCAGTGCCAACTAAATATACAAAATATCGTTTGGCCAAACAACCTGTGACACCATTACTACCATAATAAAACCAAGAGCTGTCTTGCTGATCATGCCAAGGAAACGCCCAACCAAGGTGCCTTGAGCGGCACGGAGCGATTCGTCCCAAGGCTTGCCGGAAAGACGCTCAACAATAAAACAACCCGCAAAAGCGCCAAGCAAGGCGCCAATTAAGGCACCTATCCCTAAAAGGAAAGGCATTCCAAAAATAGCTCCCAAGAGGCCACCAAAAAAACCGCCCCACATACCTTTTCCGCTTGCGCCATAACGCTTTGAACCGAAGAGCTGTAAGAAAAATTCAAGCACTTCGCCAGCCACACACAAGCCTATTAAAATGGCAAAAAATTGCCAATCCATGCCTTGAGTGAGGCTTTCGGGCATGGCAACCCACCAAACGGCCGTAAAAAAAACAATGAGCCAATTTGCGGGCAAAGACAAGAGGTGTAAAAACAAGAGCAATCCTAAAAAAGCTACGAAGATAAATGAAAAAATCGAGAGCATGATTATCCTCTTATTTTTCGCCGAGTTCAAGGCATTGAGACATATTGCCGTCAAGGGCAACAACAGAACGTTCTTTGTTCAAAACTTGCTTAAAATGTTTAACAATTTCAGCATGGTCAAAGACCAAGTTCGGGAGACTGTCAAGAGCAAAAAAAGCCGCAGTCTTTGCGTCATCAGCGGCACACAGAGTCTCTGGGTCTTTTGCGCAAGCAATATAGGCGGCTGAAGCTGTGTGCATTCGTGGATCTCTTTGTGGATCTGAATAGACGCCAAGCAAGGCCAAGAGTGTAACATCAAGACTTGTTTCTTCCTTTGCCTCACGGACAGCGGCGTTTGGCACACTTTCTCCATAATCCACAAAGCCGCCGGGCAAAGCAAAGCCAAAAGGGGGATTTTTCCGCTCAATCAATACGATGCCTTTTTGTGGAGCATAGATCACGATGTCAACGGTTAAAAAAGGGTTTCTGCGTTCGCTTTTCATGAGCTTTCCTCTGTTTTGTGTTTTCTTGCCCTCTCTTCAATGCTTGCTTGTAAGTCCTTAAGCAGGTCTTCTTGATTTTGGCTTTGATTTTGTTTTGGCTTTCTTTCTGGCTTTGGTGGCTTTGGTGGATTAAGCGTGCCAAGGCGCAAAGCTTTTTTTGTGTCGCCTGAGACAAAGGCTTCTATGCAATCAATAATTTGCGGTAAAATGTTTGCGAGAGAGTCGCATTCATCTTGTCGCATTCTGCCGAGGACCCATGAGTGAACAGGACTGTTTGCTGCCTCGCCACTGTCTTCTTTTTTTGGACGCCCAATGCCAAGTCGCAAGCGATAATAATTTGGCGTGCCAAGGCATTGACTGATGGATTTTAAGCCATTATGCCCAGCATCTCCCCCACCGCTCTTGCAACGCATAAAACCAGGCTGAATGTCAAGATCGTCATGAATGACAAGGATATTTTCAGGCGGTATACGGTACCAGGCGCTTAAAGCTTGCACTGAAAAGCCAGAACGATTCATAAAGGTTTGGGGTTTGGCAATAAAAAAATCGTCAGAGGCATAAGACAAGCGGCCTTTATACAATTCGCACTTGAACTTGCTGCCCGCCGATTGACTGTTGACACTTTGCAAGCGGTCAAGCAAGGCATCAATAGCCAAAAAGCCGATATTGTGGCGAGTTGTCTCGTATTCTGGTCCAGGATTGCCAAGACCGACGATAAGCGCCCCCATATTCCCTCACAAAAAATATTTGAGAAATAGTATAAAAAAATACAGGGAAAGTCCACTCAAGAACTTTCCCTTTGTGCTATATCTAAAGGCTGTGGGCTTGAGCCTTGTTTGAGGCAAAACTCAATCCTAAAAGCGCACAGGCTACATAAGCCTAGGCTTCCTCTTCTTCGCCTGTTGCTGCAGCGCCACCAGGCTGGGTGACGTGAAGCATGGCAAAATTCACATCATAGATAGCTTGCACACCTTCAGGCAAAGGCAAGTCAGCAACAAAGACTGTGCTGCCTGTGCCCAATTCTGTGATGTCAAGTTCAATGCGTGAAGGCATATCCAAAGGCTTTGCAAGAAGAGTCACTCTTTCACGGTATGTTTCGAGTTTTCCACCAAGTTTTGTACCAGCGGCGATACCTGTAAAGCATACTGGAACTTGAATTTTGACTTTTTTGTCAAGGTCGACACCAAAAAAATCAACATGGGTAAAATGGCTTTTTGTTGGGTGTCTTTGGTTTTGCCAAAAAAGTGCTGGGTAGGTGGTTTTTTTGCCGCCTTCTTCAATTTCAAGGTCAATTACAGTGGTTGTGCCGTTTGCGGCATAGGCTTTTGCTATGGGCAAAGCTTCTGCTTGAATAGCGACATTATCGCCCAAGGTCGAATAAAAAACACCGGGGACGAGGTTTTTCTCACGCAAGCGGCGGTTAGCGCCCTTGCCAAGTCCCTCACGTTTTTGGACGCTAAGAGTGGTACGAGTAGACATAAAAAACTCCTTCAACAATATATTTCTTGTTTATTATTACTTTTTTTGTGCTGCTTTAAAACAGCATGCTTACAGACGAACTTGTATGGATATTGTGAATGGCTTTTGCCAAGAGGCTCGCCACACTGACCACCTGAATTTTTGAGCAAGCAAGCTTGCATTCTGGTAAGGGGATTGTGTCTGTAACAATCACCTTGGTGAAAACAGAATTGCCGATACGTTCAATGGCAGGCCCAGAGAGCACGCCATGCGTAGCGCAAGCATAGACAGATTCGGCACCTTCAGCTAAGAGCACTTCAGCTGCGGCACAAATTGTGCCAGCTGTGTCGATCATGTCGTCAACAAGTACGGCTATTTTCCCTTTAACATCACCAATAACATGGGTGGCAGAAGCTTGATTTGGTCTGTCACGTCTTTTGTCAATGATGGCAAGGGGAGCATTGATGCGTTTGGCATAAGCCCTCGCACGTTCTGTACCACCAGCGTCTGGTGAGATGACAACAATGTCGTCCTTCATGCTTTCAACAGGCTCAAGCAAGACCCTTGTCGCAAAAAGATTGTCAACAGGGCAATCAAAAAATCCCTGAATTTGACCAGCGTGCAAGTCAACAGTGACGACTCTGTCCGCACCAGCGACTGACAAAAAGTCGGCCACGAGTTTTGCGCTGATTGGGGTGCGGGGGACAAGTTTTCTGTCTTGTCTTGCATAACCATAATAGGGAATGACCGCCGTTATGCGACTTGCTGAGGCTCTTTTTAAAGCGTCAAGCATAAGGCCAAGCTGCATAATATTGTAACTTACAGGCGCACAAGTTGGCTGAACGACAAAGACATCATCACCTCGAACCGAGGTCGCGATCTCGATGCGGCTTTCGCCATCGCTAAATGTTTCGCAAACAGAAGGTGCCAATTCGCAACCAAGGTGCTCGCAAATAGCTTCAGTAAGAGGCACGTTGGCTGTACCGCTAAATATTTTAAGGTCACCATACATATTTTCTGCCACCTCTGCTTAGCTCCGCAGGCAAACGCCAGTAAAATAGTCACAATAGAAAAAACACAAGGCATTTAAAGGTGGCTGGGGTGGAAGGACTCGAACCCTCGAATGGCAGGACCAAAACCTGCTGCCTTACCGACTTGGCGACACCCCAACAGAAATGCTTCGTGTTCTTCAAAAAAAGCTTATACAACAGAAAAAGGCAGGACGTCAATATTTTTTTTCAACATTTTTGAAAAGTTTTTTTGCCAGGTAAAATTCCCCGCAAAGCCTTTGGATTCAATGTTTTTCATCGCAAAAAAGCCTTGTTTTGCGCTTTTTTGCTCAAGAATTTTTTCAATGTTTTCTTTTTTTTCAAAAAACGCAAAGACAGAAGCCCCCGATCCGCTAAGCAAAACGGCACGAGCTTTAGCCAAGTAGAGAGCGTGTTTTAGTTGTGCAAGTTCAGGGTGTTTGGCAAAGACTGGGCCTTCAAAAGAGTTTTCAAGCCACAAGACTTTCGACGTCTTTTCTTCTTCTTGTTTTTTTACAAGATATTTTGTTGCACAATGCCCAAGCGGTCTCTTTTCGCTGTGATCTTTTGCATACCTGTCCCAAGCGCCATAGGCCCAAGGTGTTGAGACATGGATTTTGGGCATACACAAAAGACCGTAAAGAGGGAGAGAAAGGCCTGTGAATTGCTTTATATCAATGGGGCTAAGCGTGTCACCAAGGCCGCTTGCGTGGCAGGCTGTGCTTTCTTCTAAGAAAAAAGGCACATCTTTCCCGATTGTTGAGGCCAAGCTGTGCAAGTTTTTTTTGCTAAGCGGCTTTGGATTTATTTCTTGTAAATACTGCAAAAAGCCCGCCGCATTGCCAGAAGCCCCGCCAAGACCCGCCCCAAGGGGGATGTTTTTTTCAAGAGAAAGGTGTATTTTGGGCGCAAAGTGTGTCGCAAGGGCATAAGCCTCATAAGCCTTTGTGAGCGTATTGTTTTGTGTATCAATTTCTTTATTGTTGCAGACCAAAGAAAGGCCAGTCCCTTCTTTTTTGCTTATATGCAGGGTGTCAAAGGGCTCTTTTAGGCGTAAAAAAACAGTGTCGAGTGTGTGATAGCCACAAGGAAGACAGCCAGTAATACGCAAATAGAGATTGATTTTACAAGCGGTGTATATTGTTGTTTTTTGAAGATAATTGTTAGGCATTTTCTTTCTGGTGTTATTAGGGTTAAGTAATGTATAAAAGGTCTAGGGGCAAATACGTAAGCACTTTACCCATTATGACTGGCTTTGCCAAGAAAAAACTTGCCCAAAAAGAACTTTGCTAAAAGCTTGCCCTAACAAGGCAAAAAATTCACTTCTCTTGCCAAAGGCGCCATAAAAAGTTTGTGAAAACGTATTGCCAAGAATAAGCTATTGAGTTAATATCTAATCATAAGAAAATCTTCCACCATTCATCTAAGGGTTTGTTATGGCAAAGAGTGAAAATGCAAGTCTTCCGTCTGAATTTTTCCATAAAATGCTTGACTCTGTTCCCGTAGCTCTTTCATGCTGGTCAAAAGAGGGCGAGCTTGTCTATTGCACAAAGCTTTTTTTAGATTTTTTTTCTGTGCAAAGTGTTGAAGAATATCTTAAAGAATATCCCAATTTTTCACCAGAACTGCAGCCAAATGGCGAGAAATCTTCTGAGCTTGGTAAAAAATACCTGCAACTAGCTCTAGAGACTGGTTCGTGCAATTTTATCTGGGCACATAAAAATAAAGCTGGCGAGTCTTATTTTGCCGAGTACACCCTTCGGCGTATTGAATATGAAGAGCAGATTATCGTCACAGCCTACTTTACGCACTTGGATAATCTTCAGGCTGAAATGCTCGAAAAAACAAGGGTTTTTGAGCAAGCTCAAAGTATCCTCAATGAAGCGCCAATGGGCATCAATATTTGGAACAAAAAATGCGAGGCCATTGATTGTAACAAGGCGACTCTTGATATGTTTGGCTTTGACTGCAAACAAAAATATTTTGAGCGTGCTTTCGATATTTTCCCAGAATATCAGCCAAATGGCAAAAAATCAGCAGAATACGCTCATGAATTGCTTGACCTTTGCCTTAAACAAGGCAGATGGAAGGGGCAGTGGGAATTTCAAAAATTAGATGGTGAAAAAATCCCCACAGAACTTGTCCTCACCAAGATACAATACAATAATGAAGAGGTCGTTATTGAGTATATAACGGACTTGCGAGATATTCAAAAAAATGCTGCAGCCGTAAAAGAAGCAGAAGATCGCGTGCAGGTTATGCTTGACACAACGCCGCTTTGCGCCAATTTTTGGGACAACAATTTTCAAATTGTTGATTGTAATCTTGAAGCCGCAAAGCTCTTTGGCCTTAAAGACAAGCAAGAATATCTTGCTCGCTTTTTTGAACTTTCTCCCGAATATCAGCCAGATGGCAGCCTTTCTAGCGAATCTGCCCGCGAAAAAATCGCCACAGCCTTTAAAGACGGCTATTGCCGATTTGAATGGATGCACCAAAAACCAAATGGCGAGCCTGTACCCGCTGAAATTACACTCATTAGGGTGGCTTTTAAAGATGACTTTATCGTGGTGGGTTTTGCAAGAGATTTGCGAGAACTCAAAGATATGCTCAAAAAAATGAAGGTTGCCGAAGACAGAACCCAAGCCATGCTCGATTCTATACCAATGGGAGCAAATTTTTGGGATAAAGAACACAATCTTATTGACTGCAATTTAGAAATAGCCAAACTTTATGGTTTTTCTACAAAACAAGAATATATGGATAATTTTTATTCAGTCAATCCAGAATATCAAGATGATGGGCAACTTAGCTCTGAAAAAGTTGTGCAAAAAATCGCAGAAGCTTTTGAGCACGGTTATCAGCGCTTTGAATGGCTTTGCATCAATCCGCATACGGGCGAAGCTATCCCCGTTGAGGTCACTCTTGTGCGTATTATGCACAATGATGAATACGCTATTATTAGCTATGTTCGTGACTTGCGTGAACTAAAAGCCATGCTAGAAGATATCCACATCGCCGAAGAAGGCCTGCGAGCGGCAAGAGACTTGGCAGAGAAAAACGCTCAAGCAAAAAGTGAATTTTTGGCCAATATGAGCCATGAAATACGCACGCCCATGAACGGCATCTTAGGCCTCTTGCATCTCTTGTCAAAAACAACCTTGCAAGGAATACAAGATGAATATGTCGAAAAATGCCTGTATTCAGCCAATAATCTTATGCGTATCATCAATGATATCTTAGATATCTCAAAAATCGAAGCCGGTAAGCTTGAGCTTGAACGTGTCCCCTTTACCATAAGTGAGATATGTGACGAAGCACAAAGCCTTTATGGTTCACACTTTGCTGAAAAAAACCTTGATTTTTCTTTTGACAAAGGCAAATATCCCGAAGCAGTTTTGCTTGGTGACCCCCTTCGAGTAAAGCAGGTAGTCTTTAACCTAGTAAGCAACGCGCTTAAATTCACCGAAAAAGGCGCTGTTTGCCTTGGTGTGAAAAGCGCTGTTGCGGCTTGCAACAAAATGTATTGCGTTTTTTCTGTGAACGACACTGGCATTGGCCTTAGTCATGAACAAATTGAGCGTCTTTTCTCACCCTTTAGTCAGGCAGACACCTCTGTAACACGCAAATACGGTGGCACAGGCCTTGGCCTCGCCATCTCAAAAAATATCGTTGAAGCTATGCAAGGGAATGTGTGGATAGAAAGCGAACTTGGGCAAGGCTCATGTTTTTCCTTTGATTGCATGTTTGAAATAGCACAAATAGACCCGCTTCTCAAAAAGCAAGAGGATGAGACGAAAGAACTTAAAAAAGCAGAAAAAATACACTCTGGACACATTCTTCTTGTCGAAGACAATGACATCAATCAAATGATTGCCGAAGAATTGCTAAAAAACGTGGGCTATAGCCTTGATATTGCAGAAAATGGTCAAGTAGCACTAGACTTGCTAGACAAAAATACCTACGATGCCGTGCTCATGGATATTCAAATGCCCATCATGGACGGACTTACTACAGCCAAAAACATTCGCAAAAATCCAAAATTTGAAACACTCCCAATTATCGCTATGTCCGCACACGCCATGGTCGGCGATAAAGAGACAAGCCTCGCACACGGCATGAACGAACACATAACAAAACCTATTAATCCAGAAATATTGTACGCGACACTGCTACACTGGATAAACAAATAAAGCAGAAAGGCAATGCCTCCGGCGGCCAAAGGCAGTGCCTGCGGCGCTTAAAGGCAGTGCCTCCGGCGGCCAAAGGGACTGAGTCCCTTTGGAAACCCCAATAAGTATGAATGAAAGGGAGTCTAAATTGGCAAAAGTCGCTCTTCGACTAAAAGTAGGTCGAAGACTGCCGCAGGCTGCCGCCTGCTCTGTTGAGGGGGAATACAAGGTTTGGGCCTTGGAAAAGGCAATGGCGA
>CAYJIB010000087.1:0-8148 GCA_964370125.1 uncultured Desulfovibrionaceae bacterium | reverse complement strand
ATATTGACGCTTCATTCACTGGGGGTGTAGCTCAGTTGGGAGAGCGCTTGAATGGCATTCAAGAGGCCGTGGGTTCAATTCCCTCCACCTCCACCAGGAAATTTAAAAGCCGTAACGAAAGTTACGGTTTTTTTTGTTTAGTTAATGTATACACAGAAGTAATCTGCAAAAATTCTTTGTCTCTGGACGCGCATTGTCACGAAGATGAGTCAGACCTCGCTTGTGGGCTATCAGCTTTTGCTTGCTGAGCTTAGGCTGTCAATTGTCGCGAAAATGAGTCAGGTCTCGCTTGTGGGGCTGCACCAAAAAAACTTCATGCTGACTTGGAGTGGCGTGCCTTTCTGAAAAAGGTTTGAAAACACTTTTTTCAGCTTTGACCCAAGCAAAAAGTAGCATCGTTCGCTTGCACAGTATTGCTACAGGCTGTGGGAGATTGACTATCCGCACAATTAAGATTATCCTCTTTTGAGGCTTGGCCACCATAGGCTATATTTCTTGTTTGACCTGTATCCACAATTCATGTTCCCCCACTTGCATTTGACGCCGTATCGGTCTGTACGAATATCATCAGTGTTTGTCAAATCAGCTGCCAGGGCTGATTGTGGACTGCTGAGTTCAAGGACCTAGCCAGTACAAAGCCACGAGTGAGCGCACTTGCCAAAGCAAGCGAAGCAAAAGTGATTACGAAAGGGCATTTTTTAAGAAGCGTTTTATGAGGCTTGATGTGATTGACTCTGGCATTTTCAGTAAGGATGGTGTTCTCATAAATGCCTGATATATTGAAGCTAAAATCTAAGGTTACTGATGTGAATACCATAGAAATAAAGCAATTGCAGTCAGGAGATATTGTAAAAAATGTTAGCTAAAGGGCTTAGAGCGTCGTCAATGGCTTCGTCTGTTTTTTAGTGCCGACTGCTCAGTCATTTATCCTAAGGAGAGCCTATGAAAGGCTTTGCTATGTATGAAAACCAATTTGGCTTTTTTAAGATTGCCTATGAAGGCGAGTGTATCACTTTTTTCAAGAAAATTCATGATACAAACATACTGGATTTTGGCACAAAAACACCTTTGTGAGTATCTAGCAGGCAAAAGAAGGGATTTTGACGTGCCTTACAAGCTTACAGGCACAGATTTTCAAAAGAAGGTATGGCAAGCTCTGTGTTCTATCCCTTATGGAGAAACTTGCACCTATAAGGATATTGCCCTTGCTGTCGGCAATGGAAAGGCGAGCAGGGCAGTTGGACTTGCTAATAACAAAAATCCTATTACGCTTATTGTTCCTTGTCATCGGGTTATAGGGAGCTCTGGAAAGCTGGTGGCTTATGCTGGTGGCCTTGAGATGAAGCAATTTTTGCTTGATATGGAGCGTAAACGCCAATGAGTAAATATATCGTGCTATTTGAAGTCATCCCCTCGCAAGAAGGCAAGGCCAAATATTTGGAGCTTGCCTCCATGTTAAAACCTATGCTTGAAGGCTTTGAAGGTTTTGTAAGCATGGAAAGATTTCAAAGCCTGCAGGACGAAAATAAGGTGCTTTCTATGAACATTTGGGAAAGCGAAGAGGCTATGAGACGTTGGCGTGATACGGCAGAACATAAAATGAGCCAACTGCAAGGCAAGACAAAGCTCTTTGAAAGCTATAAAATTACCGTTGTCTCGGTTATTCGAGAATACAGTCATAAAAGAGAGGGAAATTACGGTTAGCAAAATAGAGCAAATTCAAAAAAAGCCAGAAAAGTATAGTTCATATCTTTTCTGGCTTTTTTATTGTTTTTTTTAGTTAAAAGCTTTTCTCTGTCAAGGGCTTATTCTATTTTTCAGTGCCGACTAAGTATTCCATTATCACAGCAATGAGTTTGTCATATTCAATGGGCTTGGCAAGGTGAGCGTTCATGCCGCTTTCAATGGCCTTTGCGACATCGTCTTTAAAGGCATTGGCTGTTACAGCGACAATAGGTATGCTTTGAGCGTCTGCTTTGTCAAGCTTGCGGATTTCCGTTGCAGCCTCATAGCCAGACATTTGTGGCATAAGAACGTCCATAAGAATGATATCATAATAGCCAGGATCAGATTCTGCAAATTTGGCAAGAGCTTCTGTTCCGTCTACGACTTCATCAATCTCAAAATTGTGCCCACTGAGCATTTCCACAATAATAATACGATTGAGTTCTACATCATCGGCAAGCAAGATACGCCTTGAGCTTGGCTTGGCTTCAGCAGTATTTTCACTTGACAGGTCAATCGCTTTATCATCGCCCATGTAGAGATTTTCATCAAATGAATCCCAAGCTTTATCAATATGAAGCGTCAATGAGAAGTTGAAACTTGAACCTTTGTCTACTGTACTGGTCACAGTGATTTCGCCACCAAGCAGGCTAATAATGCTGCTACTGATTGAAAGTCCAAGGCCTGTTCCGCCATACAATCTCGATGTTTTGGCTTCTGCCTGCTCAAAGGGTTTAAAGAGTTTATCTAAAGATTCTTCAGGTATACCTATTCCATTATCGAGAATCTCAAAGCCTATAATCATGTGCGTTTCATGTTTTTCATGAAGGCGAATGTTTAGCTGTACATCGCCCTTTGGAGAGGTAAATTTTACAGCATTGCCTAAAAGATTGATAAGTACTTGGCGGAGTCTTAGCGCGTCGCTAAGCACATATGGGTGGACTGCGGAGTCAACACTGATGATAAAATTGATATCTTTTTCTTCACAACGTGGACGTATAATCACATCAACAGCGGCAACTACGGCGTTTAAGTCGATTGGTGAAATTTCAAGCTCTATCTTGCCCGCTTCAATCTTAGAGAGGTCAAGAATATCATTAAGAAGGCTAAGCAAATGTTTTGAAGATTTTGCAATATACTCAAGATGTCTGCTTGTTTTATCATGATCAAAGCTTGGATCTAAAAGAGAGCGTTGCAAGATATCTGTCATGCCGATAATTGCGTTCATTGGAGTGCGAATCTCATGACTCATGCGGGCGAGGAAGTCGCTTTTTGCAGAGTTGGCTGCATTGGCTTCTCGCAGAGCTTCTTCAAGTTTGTGTTGAATTTCAAGCAAGCGATTTTGTGTTTGAACACGCTGAGTTACATCACGCCCCATACCCAAAATACTAACAAGATCGTTACTTGCATTATAAATTGGGGTTCTGCTCATTTCAAGGATTTCGGTGTGTCCATCATGGAATTTGAGCGTTTGTTCTGAAAGATGTGTACTTGCTTCTTGCAAGACAATTTGTTCACTGCTTAAGCTTTCGATTTTTACAGTTTCGTCTAAGACATCAGACGATGGCACACCAATAAGTTCTTCTCTGTCTTTGCCAAAAAGCGAAGCAAAGCGAGGATTAACCATGAGGTATTTGTTTGTCGCAACATCTTTAAGCCACATAAGGTCGGGGCTAGATATAAAGACTGTGTCAAGAAGCATGCGCTGTTCTTCGATAAATCGTTCATTTTTAATAAGGGCTGTCATGTCGGTGCTGGTGATGATATAGCCAAGCTCAGCATCTACATCATCAGAGGTGTTGATACGTACAGCCTTATCTTGGAAGAAGATGTCTTTTTCAGCATTGTACATAATTTCAGCTGTTTTGCCTTCACAATAGGCCCCCATAGGACAATAAGCACTCATTTCTTCATAATAGGCTATGTCAAAGAAGCTTTTACCGAGTACAGCGGAAAGATTTTTGTCATACCATTTTTCTGCGGCATCGTTGAGATAGATGATTTTTTTGTCACCATCAAGAATAACTTGAGGCTCATCAATACTTTCTGCAAGGGTATTTGCCAAGTTGTCAAAAGAATCTGCCAAGGTTCCAAGTTCATCTTTTCTGTCAGTATTAAAGCGAAATTGCCTTTCGCCATAACGAAATCTCATAAAACCGTTGAGCAATTTTTTGATCATGCGTGTTAGGGCTGAGGCGATCATAATGGCGATTATGACAACAATAACGCTCATAACAATGGTTGACCAAGTCAATGATTTAGCAATGCCAATGGTTGAATCTGCGATAAAATTTTCCGCATCTTCGGTGATAATTGCGGTTTCTTGGTCGGCGTGTGTGATAAGTGCGTCAAGCACTTGCTTTGTTTGAAGGGCGGGTGCATGAAAATCTTCAAGTCCGGCAGACATTGTGACCATAGCAAAGCCGATTTTTGACTCACCGTACTGGCCTGTGTAATAGGGTACAGCGGCAGAAGTTGAAAGCTTTCTTAAGCCGGTCCATAAAATAATAAAAGAACCAGAGCCACCATGGCGCGCACCTTCTGTCCAACCAGTACATTGGGGGGCATTGTTCAAATAGCGACAATCAAGTCCAAGCAAGCCTTGCGCAGTAAGCTCTTTTGCGGGTCTTTTTTTCGTAGTTTGTTCATGAAATATGGGATAATCGGCAATAAAATCGGTATAACTTTCGCTACTTGCTTGCCATTTGTCATAAATACTTTGCTCAAGCCAAGGCACCTCTTGTTCGCCTGTTTTGGGATTGTAACCAACAATAGAGTGGTGGCGTGGATGAACGATATTTCTGCCCTTGCTGTCCCACATAAAAGCGTAGTTGCCACGGATATTATCTGGTAGTGCAGAATATCTGTCGTCAGTTGGCATGATAGTTTGGAACATGCTTAGGATATGATCGTGGTTAAAAGCAAGCGTCACATAGCCAATACGCCTGCCATTTTTTTCAACAGGCATAGCCCAGCGGATAATGCCCTCAAATTTAATACCATTGGGGTTTTCATCAGAGGCATAAGCGGCTTTTTCTGGTTCAAAGGGGATGCCTTTTTTTTCTGCATTTGCAGGCGTATAGGGGCCTAAAATTTTGGAGCCCACATATTCACCTATCACACTTGATACATAAATTTCACCAGATTTAAGTTTTGCAAGTTCAGGGAAATAGCTTTCAGAGCCAGCAAAGGTGTTGCTTTTTATTGAAACATCTTTAAGCCTTGGATCCATTCTGTCGTTATTGACGACTTTTATAAGTTCTTTTCCTTCGAGTGAAATAAAGCTTGCTTCGACGTATAAGGGCAAATCAACATAAGTAAAGTTGTCTGGCGGTCTGTAAGTAAATTCGTAATTTTCTTTGTTTGTCGTCTCAAAATACTCAGGATGTTCTTTTTTCTCGGCTAAAATCCATGAGTTTCCGTCTTCAGCAAGAATGTATTCGTCATTTTGGATGACTTTAGATGTTTTGCTGTTGATAAAGTTAGCATAAATATTTTTACTTGGTTCAAGAGTCGAAAGAAATTTGATATCACCGTCTACAGAGTACAAAAGGCTAGCGACTGAATTGGCCAGGTCTGTGCCAGTTCTTTCAATTTCTCTTTTTGCACGTTCTTCAATGGCCTTCATTGAGTCATTTGTTGCGATTTCACCAGTACGAAACAAGACCTCGTCAAGCGTTTCTCTAAGTTTTGTAATGCGAGTATCGAGCTCATTGCCCATCTTTGCAGTTTCGCTCCATGCGAGCAAGGCAATAAAGACCAAGGGCAAGACCTTAATAACAATAAACAAAACGATAAGTTTTGTGTGCATTCCCCATGAAGACGCTTGAAGATTCTTTTTTGACTTTGAGTCATTTTGATTTGGGGTATTTAAGTTTTTTTGGTTCATTATGTGTACCTCACAAAGCTGAGTAGGTGCTAAAACTAGAAAAGCTTGTGGATGATAATTTTTACTTTGTTGATTCTTCGCTTTTGATTTATTATAAGACATGATGATAAAAAAATCAAGCACTTTCCATCGAAAAAACGCTCATTCCTATTTCAAAAAAGCCCCTTGCAATGAAGGGGCTTTTTTGAAATAGGCTTTATTTTAGTGTAGCACGCAGGAACCACAAATTTTTGTGGTAATTTTCTAAGTGGTCTTCAAGCAGATTAACCACAGAGAAGCAATCGGCTTCTTCGCCTTCTTTTCGCAGGGCAAGGGCTGTGGCTTGCATTGTTTCAAGATCGGCAAGGACTGTGCTTAAGGTTTCGGCAATGGTGAATTCTTTTTCATCAATTTCGTGTATTTTTGTGACCGCAAGGTATGAACGCATAGAAGCAAGGGGCATTTCATTGTGCATTTTCAAAACTTCTGCTACATCATCAAGCGCTTCGCCAAAGTTTTCATACAGGCCTTCAAGCATTTCATGTACACCCTTAAATTGTTGACCGACCACATTCCAGTGAAGATTGTGAATTTTTACGTACATCACCGCAATATCGGCAAGGTATTTGTTCACATTGGTGCTTAATTGTTTGTTCATTGAACTCTCCCTATGTTCATTGTAAAAAGTTGCAAAAAGTGAAAAAAATTGCTTTTCTTGAACATATCGACTTTTCAATGAAAAGAAATGATAATCATGCCTGCTTTTATGATAATTCCAGTGAAAAAAATTCTAAAAAATAAAAAAATGCTTACAAAAAATCTTGACAAGCAAATTTATGAGGTATATATTTTAATTAAGTCAATCGATGATATTTTTTCCGCTTAGCTCTTATGGAAAGGAAGAGTGAGCTTTCACTAGAAGTGGCCTATTTTAGTGCGCAATAATGCACCGCTGCTAAATAAAATTTACAAATCATTTGCTTTGCAATCGTTTTTATTCTTGTGCATATATTCTTGTGCATAGTCATTCTTTATAAAAAATAGAATTGTCTTTTAAATAATACTTATTGTTTAAAAATTCTTCTATTTGATTTTTGTAATCCATAGATTTTACACCAGTTTTCTTTATGACCATTTTATTTTGGTTTAAAAGCTAACACTCCCGTCCTAAAAAATTGTTTGACCTTGTCTTCAGATTTTGAGGAGTTTGTTTTGCTTTTGTTTGTAAACATCTAAGAACACAGGAGACTTTTGTGAAAGGTTTTGCAATGTTAAAGATAGGCGAAGTTGGCTGGATTGAAAAAGATATGCCTAAATGCGGGCCAAATGACGCTATATGTAAGCCCCTGGCTATCGCTGTATGTACTTCTGATATTCATACGGTTTATGCAGGCGCGATAGGTGAGCGCCACAATATGATCCTTGGGCATGAAGCCACGGCTGAAGTTGTGGAGGTGGGTTCAGGGGTTAAAGATTTTAAGCCTGGGGACAGGGTAATTGTTCCTGCGATAACGCCTGATTGGAATTCTGTTGCTGCACAAGCGGGTTTTGCCCAGCATTCTGGTTCGATGCTTGGTGGCTGGAAGTTTTCAAATTTTAAAGACGGCGTTTTTGGTGAATTTTTTCATGTAAATGACGCTGATGGAAATCTTGCTTTTTTGCCAGAGGGTGTGAGCGCTGTTGATGGGACGATGATTACCGATATGGTGACAACGGGCTTTCATGGTGCAGAAATGGCCGACATTCAGCTTGGTGATGTTGTCATTGTTTTTGGAATTGGCCCAGTTGGTCTTATGGCTGTGGCTGGGGCAAATCTTCGTGGCGCTTCACGTATTATTGTTGTTGATCCAAGTCCTTATCCTGTGCGAAAGGCTGCGGCAATACAGTACGGCGCGACCGATTTTATTAACGATAAAGACGCGAGCATTGAAGAGCAGATTTTAGAGATGACAAAGGGCGCTGGCGCAGACAGGGCCATTGTTGCTGGTGGTGGTGCTGGAGCTATTGCGACGGCAGTAAAGGCTATCAAGGCCGGTGGGAAAATAGGTAATTTAGAATACTTGGGTTCTGGCGACTACATTCCTATCCCCCGCATTGAATGGGGTGTAGGTATGGGGCATAAGCAAATTCTTGGGGGCTTAACACCGGGCGGACGCCTTCGCATGGAGAAAATGACTTCACTTGTTGAAGCGGGCAGGGTGGATGTGTCTCCCCTTAGCACGCATGTGTATGAAGGCTGGGAGCATATGGCCGAAGCCCTTGAGATTATGCGAGTAAAGCCAAGTGAGCTTATCAAGTCTGTTGTGAAGCTTGCGGATTGATTTTTTTGGATTTTTTGGGATTGTTTTTTTAAATGGAAGTTATCGTTTCACGATAGTTATCATATTAACTTTATTTATCATTTATTGTTGTTCGAGGGAGATTAGGGGCTTATGAGGGGGGAAGATTTCCCCCCTTTTTTTAAGATTTTTTTGAGATTGTTTTTTTAAATGGAAGTTACCGTTTCACGATAGTTATCATATTAACTTTATTTATCATTTATTGTTGTTCGAGGG
>CAYJIB010000086.1:0-8159 GCA_964370125.1 uncultured Desulfovibrionaceae bacterium | reverse complement strand
TCTTCTTCGCTTTCGTTAAATTCTTCGACTTCTTCGTCGACAATTTCTTCAAACTCTTCTGGCTCTTCTTTGTTTGGCAAGGGCGCTTCTGCTGAAAGAGCAAAAATCAAAGGCACTTCGCCAATAAAGTGGGCTATCCAAACAACTTCGCCGGCCTGTGTGCTTATATTGCCTTGGACATCGTCTTGCAAGAGATCTTCCCAATCTTTTCCACGAACCTCTTCGAGTGCGGCAAAAGAGCCGCCTTCAAAAAGTAGGTTTTGCGGGGTGAAGACAGCAAAATACTCGCTTGTCGGCACGGCGTACATGAGGGTGCTCATGTCAAAATGGCCGATGAAATAGCCTCTTTTTACGCCATCAACATAAATCCCAGAGGCCGCAATGACTTCTGGCCCAAGGACCGTATCTTGCACAAAGGCGTGAAGGGCGCGCTCTGCCCCTTTGCGTGGCGTGTATTCAACAAGGGGCATATAGTCGAGCTCTTTAATGGCGATGGCTGGCTCTTGTGCGAGGATTGTGCCTTCGACATCAACGGCGGCTACGCCACTGATCCAAGAATAATTGCTGACAAGCTCGTTCACAACATCGGGGCGAGGTGGCGAGTCGATAGCGCTCATGGCACGAGAAAAGCCATTAAGCGTACCTTGCACAGGCAAGAGAGATTCGGCAAGAAAATACTGCCTGTCTTCAAGTGTGCCGATAAGTTCATAGTCGATACTTGCTGGGGGATTAAGATAATCGTCGTACAGGTCTTTAATTGTTTTGCCTGTGGACGTTATAGAACTTGTTGAACAAGCAGACAAAGTTGCCATAAGAAGCGTAAGGGCCCCTATATACATAAGAGCGGAAAGTTTTTTCATAATTTACAACCAAGTAGATTTTTAAGGTAGTGTGTTAATACATTATCGGGGAGTATACTTTGCTACTTTTAATCCCCTTACCTTGCCGTTTTTTTTGCCCTATTCTGCCATCGAGCGAGTTTCTAGGCGAGAGGCCAGTCTTTCAAGCACGGACAAAACACGTCCTCTTGAGGCTTCGCTTGTGCCTGTTGTTTCTTTGGCTGTGCTTTCTTGGGCGACTTCGCCTCTTTGCACTCGCAAGCCTTCGATGCTGTCCTCTAGGGCTTGTTTTTCAGCTGGATCTTCCTCTTGCTCTAAAAGCTCATTGTAGATGGCCATAGCCTCATCAGTGCTGCCTTGCTCTGCCAATAAATCGGCCATCGAGCGAGTGGTGAGCATACTTTCTGCCGGCACTTCTTCAGCAGCACTAACAGGCGGTGTGTCAAAATTGTCTGCAGCTTGAGTGTTAGGGCTTTTTTCTGTTTGTGGGGCAAGCCTTTCATCAAATTCAAGTACCAAGTCTTCATTGGGAAGGCTTGTTAAGAGTTCTTCGGGCTTGTTTTCTTCTGTTTTTTCAGAAAAAGATTCCGCAAAACTTTCTGTTTGCTCTTCGACAAAATTTTGTCCAAGGCCTTGAGACAACTCTTCTGGCAAGGCTTGGTCTGTGCTTTCTTGCACTGTTTCGGTAAAGACCTCTTCTGTTGCCTCTGGCACTGTTTCGGTAAAGACCTCTTCTGTTGCCTCTGGCACTGTTTCGGTAAAGACCTCTTCTGTTGCCTCTGGCACTGTTTCGTTAAAATCTTGGGCTATTGTTTCTGCCTGCTCTTGTGCCTGCTCTTGTATATGTTCCTGTGCAAAAAAATCGCCTGTATCGTCAAGGCCTTGTGCCTCTATTGTTTCTGCCTGCTCTACTTCAAGCGGCGCAGGTGGACTTTCTGCTTCTGGGGGAAAGCTTGGCTCTTCATGTACGAAATTTGCTGTGCTTTCAACTGTAAAGCCCAAAGAATTTTCTTCAGGCAAATTTTCTTCAAGCAAATTTTCTTCAGGCAAAATTTCTTCAGGCAAATTTTCTTCAGGCAAATTTTCTTCAGGTAAAATTTCTTCAGGCAAATTTTCTTCAGGCAGACCTTCCTCTACAAAGGGCTCAAAAATTTCCAAAGAGCTTGGCGCAGGGCTTTCGAGCGCACTTTGCGCTTTTACTTCTGTGCCTGTGCTTTCTGGCTTAGCGCCAGTAGCGTCCATGCCTTTTTGCAAAAGACCCAAGAGGCTTTCGCCTGGATTTCGCATAACATGACTTAAAAGACGCACAGCAAGGGCAAGGTCGGGGCTTTGTTCTTCGGCAAGCAGACCCCAAGCTTCAAAGAAGCTAGGATTTCCAAGCAAAACATCAGTGAGCTTTTGCATTTCTAGTGTGAGCAAGCTCACTTCGCTCTGCTCTTTTTTGTAAGCATCAAAAAGACATTCGATCAACAAGAGGCGGGCTTCAAGCATATCTGCATGAAACAAAAGACCTTTTTGCAAGACAGCAATAGCGTCACCAAGCCTGCCCTCCCCTTGGAGCAAGCGTGCCAAGGGCAAGAAGATGCGTGAACTCGGTTCGATTACGAGAACTTCTTGATACCATTCTATTTTTTCTGTCATGATGTACAACCTCTATTCACGTTGCGAATGTTACGGTTTTTGGCCTTCATTAAAGAGATAGAGCACCTCATTGTCTTTTACATAGTTTAGGCGATGTCGTATCATTTTTTCCATATATTTGTCGTCTTGCTGCAAAAGGCGAATTTCTTGACTTATGGCGGCATTTTCTTCATCAAGATTGCGCATTGCACTTTCAAGCTCAGCGTACTGTGAGCGCAAGCCATAATACGACAAAAGGCTTTGCTTGCCCCATATCAAACGGTAGGCGAGCAAAACATTTAAGGCCAAAAGAAGGGCAAAGAAGCCTATCTTCCAGAACTTGCGCTCTTTTGGTACTGTTTGGGCTCGTGCGTTCATGCGTATCCAATATGCTTTGCAGGCTTTTTTAATTTCCCGCCTGTAGAGTTAAGAAAATTTTATCGGCCAGAGCCTTTCTTTGTCCACGAAGAAAAAAAGCTATAAAAATAATGCGCCCCAGAAAGCACTGTCACAATCATGGCGATGTACAAAAAGAAAGTGCCCACAAAGACCATGTCTATGCCCCAGCGAGGATAATGCAACAAAAGTGGAGTGATCGCAAAAATTTGCAAGACTGTCTTGATTTTTCCAAACATATCAGCGGCTAAAACGATTTGTTCATCAATAGCCATAGCCCTTAGCCCCGTAACCGAAAGCTCACGGATAACAATGACAATCACTATCCATGAGGGCACTCTTTGCAAAGAAACAAGCACGATAAGCGCTGAACAAACAAGGACTTTATCGGCTAGAGGGTCTAAGAATTTGCCAAAAGAAGAGACGGTATTTTGTGTGCGGGCAACATAACCATCGAGCCAATCAGTGGCAGAGGCGACAGCAAAGAAAGAGGCCGCAATAAAGCTTGTGGTCGAATTTGGCCACAAAAGAAGCAACCAAACAGGCACCACAAAACTCATGCGGATAAGCGTTATTTGGTTTGCTAAAGTAAAAAATTTTCCAGCGATACCCATATTTGTCCTAAAAATGCTATAACATTTGAAGAAACTAGCACATCTTTTACAGAAATGCAAGAAATGTATGCGCACAGAAAAGCAAGGGAACAGTGCAAAAAAACATTTTACACGCAAACATGAGCCTACACTTGACATAAAAGCCTTGAATGGCTATGTAGAAACAATAAACATAAGGCAAAAGAGGGTATTGCAAAATATTGCGGAATATTGCGGAGCATATACATTTTTTGTCAAAAACGGGAGGAATAGTATGTCTTGGAAAGTAGACGTTAAAGAAGAAGCCTGTGTTGGTTGTGGCGCGTGTATCGACGTATGCCCAGTAGAAGTTTTTGCCCTTCAGCAAGCAAAAGCTGTCCCTGCAAATCAAGACGATTGCCTCGGCTGTGAGTCTTGCATTGGCGTATGCGGCCTTGAGGCCATCACAGTTGAAGAAGCCTAAGCAAAGACTGTGACAAACTTTCTTGTGGCAGCATTTTTCTAGAAGGGTGCTGCCACTTGTGTTTTTATAGGCCAAGAGCTTTTTAGTATACATCCAAGAAAAGACAAAGGACAGCAAAGAGCTATGCAAAAATTACCGATTGATCTCACGCCTTTCTTTGCTGCTTATGAAGGCATTGTCGCCGAAGCCGAAACCGTCTTTGACCACATAGCAAAGACATACAACAAAGAAGTACATTGCAAAAAAGCCTGTGCCGATTGCTGTCACGCCCTCTTTGACCTTTCATTAATAGAAGCCCTCTATATCAATCAGGCCTTTATAGAAGATTTTCCCTTTGGCGAAGATCGCTCAAAAATTCTCACAAAGGCGGCAAAAGTCGACAGAGAGCTCACCCGCCTAAAAAAAAGCTATTATAAAAATATTAAAGAAGCAAATCCAACAAAAGAAGATCAAGCCAAAGAAATTGTAAACAAAATCTTCTTGCAAGCCGCAAATGCCAAAGTGCCCTGCCCACTGCTTGACAGCGACAATCTTTGCCAAATGTACAAAAAACGCCCCATCACCTGCCGTATTTACGGCGTCCCAACAGAAATCGAAGGCAAGGCCCATGTCTGCGGCAAAGCAAACTTCACTCAAGGAAAAGCCTATCCCACAGTAAAAATAGAAAAATTGCAGGCCAAACTCGAAAGCCTAAGCCATGATCTGCAAAAAGCCCTTGGCTCTCGCTTTGCTTCATTATATAAAGTTTATGTGCCGCTCTCAATGGCCTTACTCACCCAATACGACGCAAAATACCTTGGAGCTCTTGGGGAAGCAGTTGACAAAAACGACATAAAGGCCGAAAAGAAATGAGCAAAAAGCCAAATATGGCCACCCTCTGGGAAAGCACAGGGCCGCAAAACCTGACAGGCGA
Organism: uncultured Desulfovibrionaceae bacterium; assembly: GCA_964370125.1. Taxonomy (GTDB): domain Bacteria; phylum Desulfobacterota; class Desulfovibrionia; order Desulfovibrionales; family Desulfovibrionaceae; genus CAYJIB01. Next base: position 3,335 of record CAYJIB010000086.1, on the reverse strand, counting down.
TCAAGAAATGTTGAAAAAGCAAATCTATGAAAGCCTCAATCCAAGGCGACGGAAATTTATTGACAAAATCGGCTATGAAACTTGGGATCCTTTTCAAAAACCCAAAGAGCCGATGACCTTGCGCACAGATTTGTCAAGACGCACCACGCAAGAGCTTTTTCGAGACTTTATGCACAGCCTCGACCCAGAAAGAGCGGTAGGAAACGATTTTTCAAAGGGCGCGCTTGACTGCGCCTTGGGCCTTGTTGGACGAGACGAACGCTATCAGGGGATTTTTGAATTTTGCCTGTGGTATTATGAGCTCTTGGAGCAAGAAGGATATTTTGAATGAAAAAACAGTACAGCGACATCGACGAATACATTGCCGACTTGCGAGAAGCCATCAAAGAACAAGAAGAATGCGCAAACCATTGGTACAATTTGGGCGTAGCCCTCTTGAGCAAGCGTGACATCGTCGGCGCTGAAGAGGCTTTTTTAGAGACTGTCCGCCATTCTCCCCGATTTGCAGAAAGCTATGTCCAGCTTGGTGGCATAAGCCTGCAAAGGGGCGATTTGGACTCTTGCCTGCACTACAATACAGAGGCCGCCAATTGCCGTGGGCGCTATGCTGTGCCTTGGGGCAATATCGGCTTTGTGCATTTACAAAAAGGCGAAATCGACAAGGCCATCACAGCCCTAAAAAAAGCCATAAAATGGGACAAAAATTTTGTGCAAGCCATGGCGACACTCGCTTCTGCCTATTTTATGCTCGGCGAATACGATGCCAGCATAGAAATAGCCGAAAAAGCTCTTGAATCACAAGCCCATTTTGCGCCCGCAATGAACAATCTGGCCCTCGCCTATTTTGAAAAAGGTGAAACAGCAAAGGCCATTGAATTTGCCGAAAAAGCGCAAAAACACGGCTATCAAGTGCATCCAAATTTTTTGGACGAACTCGCAGAAGCCAAGAAGACCTTACAAAGCTAAGGCAACTTTATATTTATAACACACCAAAATCACAGCCTGATTAAAGAACAAAATGGAGCTTTTATGTGCGGAATTATCGCCTATGTTGGACACAGATCAGCCATTCCTCTCGTGGTGGAAGGTCTTGAGCACTTAGAATATCGTGGTTATGATTCCTCAGGCATAGCCTTTGTGCAACAAGGCGACCTTCACGCCATTCGTGCCAGTGGCAAACTTTCTGCCCTCAAAGAAAAGCTCGGCACAGACAATCTCAACATGAGCGTTATGGCTGCAATGGGCCACACTCGCTGGGCAACGCATGGCGCACCCACACAGCGCAATGCGCATCCGCATTTTGGCGGCATGGAAGAATTGCCCTCCCTTGCCCTCATCCACAATGGAATTGTCGAAAATTATCAGTCACTTAAAGAGCTTTTACTTAAAGCAGGCTATGTATTTCATTCAGATACAGACACCGAAGTGCTTGCGCATTTGATTGCGGAAGGACAAAAAAAACATGCAAACAATTTAGAAGCCTTTGCTTGGGCCTTGCGTCAGGTAGAAGGCACCTATGCCGTCGCTTGCGTCTTTAAAAATGAATCACAAAAAATCTATGCCGCAAGGAAGTCCTCACCCCTCGTGCTTGGCCTTGGAATAGGCGAATTCTTTGTAGCCTCTGACATTCCTGCCTTTTTAAAATACACAAAGGACGTTGTCTTTTTGCACGATGGCGAATTGGTCGTCATTGATGAAAATTCTTGGAATGTCTGCTCTTTAGAAGACCTATCCCCTTGCGAAAAAACGAAGCAAACAATCACTTGGGACATGCAAGCCGCCCAAAAAGAAGGCTACAAACACTTTATGCTCAAAGAAATCTTTGAACAGCCACGAGTTATTCGAGACTGCCTCGCAGGTCGCATAGACACAGACGGACTGCCAGACCTTTCAGAGCTTGACGCCTTCCCAGTCCCAGAACGCCTACACATTGTCGCTTGCGGCACTTCCTACAATGCCGGACTTTGGGCGCAATACCTCATGGAAAGCTGGGCAAAAATCCCTGTGTGCGTCGACATCGCCTCGGAATTTCGCTATCGTGACGTGGTCTTACACCCAAACAGCATGGTCCTCTTCATCAGTCAATCAGGTGAAACAGCAGACACCCTGGCCGCATTGCGCTTAGCCAAGTCGCAAGGCTTCTTGTGCACAGCCCTCTGCAATGTCGTCGGCTCAAGCATGGTGCGAGAAGCAGACACCGTCCTCTATACCCAAGCAGGGCCAGAAATCTCTGTAGCCTCAACAAAAGCCATGTGTTCGCAAATGATCGTCCTTGCCCTTATGGCTCTCTATTACGCAAAAAGAAAAGGCGTCAAAGACACTGCTTTTCTCACGGAAATGACAAAAGAACTCCAAGACTTGCCAGAAAAACTCGCCACTGCCTTACCCGCAATGCGACAAGAAGTGGGCCATTTTGTACAACAATTTGCGCAAGCCAGAAGCTTCTTCTTTCTTGGACGCGGTCACGCCTATCCCCTTGCCCTCGAAGGCGCACTAAAACTCAAAGAATTGTCCTATATTCACGCAGAAGGCTATGCCTCCGGCGAAATGAAACACGGGCCAATCGCCCTCATCGATCAAGATTTCCCCACCTTTGCCCTCGTCTTCGACGACGATCTGCTTCTCAAAAACCTCTCAAATATCAAGGAAATAGAAGCTAGGCACGGCCCCGTACTCATCCTCAGCAATGCAAAAATCGACATGAAAGAAGCCTCCATATGGAAAATCCCCTCAACAAAAAGCTTCCTGCAAGCCTTCATAGCCCTGCCCGCTGTACAACTCTTTAGCTACGAAATGGCAGACTACCTCGGAAAAGACGTCGACCAACCAAGGAATTTAGCAAAGTCAGTAACAGTAGAGTAGGTTTTTGGAGATTTTTTGGGTTTTGATTTCTTTAATTGAAGTTATCGTTTCACTTTACTTATTTATAAATTATTAGTTCCTTATGTTGATGTTCGAGGGAGATTAGGGGCTTATGAGGGGGAAGATATATTTTCCTTCTTTACTTTGGTATCCCCCCAGTGATTTTTTTGAAGTCTAGGTTCTGGGAAACTTATTCTTTAATGGAAGCTATCGTTTCACTTTGGTTTTTTTATATATTAAATTTATCTTATGTTGTTGTTCGAGGGAGATTAGGGGCTTATGAGGGGGAAGATATATTTTCCTTCTTCACTAAGGCTTCCCCCAGTGATTTTTTTGAAGTCTAGGTTCTGGGAAACTTATTCTTTAATGGAAGCTATCGTTTCACTTTGGTTTTTTTATATATTAAATTTATCTTATGTTGTTGTTCGAGGGAGATTAGGGGCTTATGAGGGGGAAGATATTCGCCTCGCAAG
>CAYJIB010000085.1:0-8197 GCA_964370125.1 uncultured Desulfovibrionaceae bacterium | reverse complement strand
CGCCGTTAAATGATTAATTTTTGTGCCTTTACCACTGCACGGTAAGACATTTAAAAAAATAGGGCAATGCACAATTATATACCAATTTTTGTTAAAAAACAATTGTGCAGTGGTCTAATTTTTTGGAGCAGGCGCATTGACGCTGAACACCGCCTTGTTTACCGCATCAAAAACGACGATTGCGAAATAGCCCAGTGCAAGGGTCATTATGACGATACGTAGTCGGTCCTGAACAGGACTTTATATGCCCAAGAAAAAACTCTTTTCTCCCATAGTCTGGCCTGTCCTTTCTTTTGCAATAGCCATTGTTGTAGGTTCGATCTTGCTCGCCCTGCCTTTTTCCATAGCCGAACAACATGAACTTGCCTTTATTGACGCCTTCTTTGTGGCGACCTCTGCTGTATGTGTTACGGGTTTGTCGACGGTGGATATTGGCACAGTCCTCTCCCCTATTGGCCAAGGTATTTTGCTCTTGCTCATTCAGCTTGGCGGCCTTGGCATCACCACCTATACCAGCCTTATTTTTATTTTGTGGCGTAACAGAGTGCCGATTTCTGATCACCAAGCGGTGTACCATGCTTTATTAAATAAAGACACTTTTAATGCACGAGCCTTTATCTTGCAATTAGTAATCTTGGTCTTTTTCATCGAATTTACCGCAGCTGTATTGCTTTATCTGCACGATCCCATAAACTTTCACCCTTTTAATGCGCTTTTTCACGCTGTTTCAGCTTTTTGCAATGCGGGCTTTAGCCCCTTTTCGCAAAACTTGATACCTTTTAAAGATGACTTGGTCGTTAATGCTGTTATCGGCATAAGTATTGTCTTGGGCGGACTTGGCTTTGCTGTGCTGTACGAAATACACCTCACCCTACAAGACTATAAACACAAACTTATCCAACACATTAAATACAAGTTCTTTGGAAAAGAAAAAATACGAGTTTATATTTGCGACAATGTCTTTCCTGAAAGAACAAAGAAATCACACTTTGACAGCTATACAAAGCTTATCTTAAAAAGCTCTCTTGCCTTAATTGTAAGCGGGGCTTTATTGATTTTTTTCTTAGAAGTTTTACACATGAACGAAAAAGCTTCATTTTCTCTTCTTTTATCAAGCGTTTTTCAATCGATTTCTTTACGAACTGCTGGCTTTAATACAGTGGACTTTGTTTTATTAAGTGACGCAACAATCCTTATCATGCTCTTTCTTATGTTTATTGGTGGGGCGCCTGGTTCGTGTGCGGGCGGTGTTAAAATCACTACATTCAGGGTGCTTTCAGCCTTTATCAAAACACAAATCAGCGGTGAAAAAGACCTTATCATCAATGACCGAAGAGTAAAGCCAGAAACAGTAAATCAAGCCCTTACGCTTTTTTTCTTTGGGATTTTTACCATTGTAGTCTCAATTATCTTGCTTTGTATAAGCGAAAACGCTTCTCTAATAGGAAGGCATATTGGCTCTGTGCCTTTACAAGCCCTTATTTTTGAAGTAGTTTCTGCTTTTGGGACGGTTGGTTATACAATGAACCTTACACCAACTTTAAGCGAGCCTGGCAAAATTATTATCATTCTGAATATGTTTATTGGGCGAGTTGGTCTTATCGGTCTTTTAACGGCAATGAGCTATTTGCGACCAAAACGACAATATAGTTATCCAACAATGAATATTCCCATTGGATAAAAGGCGGCGCTATGGAACAGATTTTACAAATTGGCATTATCGGCTTAGGAAAGTTTGGCCTTCAATTAGCCAAAACCTTAGAACAGCTTGGGCATCACGTAATTGGCCTTGATGAAGATGAAGACAGGGTTGACGCCGCACAAGAAGCCTTAGGAACTGTATATAGGGCCGATGCGACCAAGGTGTCTGTGCTCAAATCTTTGGGCTTTGAAGAACTCGACAGTGTTGTTGTCGCCGTGGGTGACGCTGTTGAAAAATCCCTTTCTATCGTCTTGAATTTGCAAGAACTAAATATCACAAGAATTTGGGCAAAGGCCAACACCATTGAACATCGAAAAATCTTGCAAAGGCTTGATGTGCAAAATGTTATCTTCCCCGAACACGATGTCGCAAGCCTGACCGCTCACCAGCTCTGCAACCCTGGAATGCTTGACATTATTCCACGCTATGGCGGGATCTTGGTGCAAGAACTTACGGTTGCCAAGTGGACAGGAAAGACCTTGATGGAGCTCAATTTAATCAGTGAACACGAGGTCTTGGTTATTGGTGTAAGGGCTGGCTCTTCTGATGAATATATCTTTGTCCCGCCCGCAAGCACTGTCCTTAATCGTGGCGATGTACTTATTGTTATTGGCCGCCAAAACAGTGTCCGTGCTTTAGCGCCTTAGGCTTTAAAGGCTTTGGCAACATCTCAAAAAACAATTTAAGCTCCTGAAATAAAATCAAAATTCCTCAAGCATCAAAAAATCAGCGAGGTGCATGGTCTTAATTCCTTCATGATTTCCGCCAGCGAAGGCGTCTGTGCGCAAGACATATTTGGGATAATTGTCTTTTATCTGGAGAAGTCTGCCGTATTCTCTTTCTTCTGTGCTTTTTTCACCAATCATTTGGCTGACTTGAATATAGATTTTTTCACCCTGTCGGCTTGCAATAAAGTCGATCTCATATTGCCCCAATTTCCCGATATAGACCTCATAATCTCGTGATAGAAGCTCATTATACACTATATTTTCAAGCATTGCAGCCACACTCTCAGAAGAATAACCAAGCACGCTGTAGCGCAGAGCAGGATCGGCAAGGTAAAATTTTTCTTGTGTTTTGAGGATTTCCTTTCCCTCTAAATCATAGCGCTGGCATCTTTGCAAAATAAAGGCATTTTCCAATTGTTTCAGATAGTTATATATTGTCTCAACACGGATTGCACGGTTTTCACTTTTAAAAAATTTTGAGATTGAAGCGCCAGAAAAAGTGCGTCCGACATTGTTAAAAGCAAATCTCACCACTCTTTCAAATTGATCTACTTTCCGAATTTCGTTTCTCTTCACAATATCAGTAAAAATTGTTGAATTATAAATATCTTTTACAATGGCATAAACTTCATCTTGCTCATATTCTTTTAGGCGAATTGCAGGAAAGCCCCCTTTTTGAACATAATCCACAAGCTCATCATGAAGCTTATTGATTTCTGCATATTCTTTTTTGAAATTGATAAACTCTTGGAAAGAAAGAGGATAAACCTTCACTGAAATATACCTTCCTGTAAGATAGGTAGCGATTTCAGACGACAGCAGATTGGAATTTGAACCCGTAATATACATATCGACATCAAAATCAAGAGCAAGCGAATTGACAAGCTTTTCCCAAGACTCGACCTCTTGAATTTCATCAAAGAAAAGATAGTATCTCTTTCCGCCAATAAGAGTTTTTTTGAGCTCCGCATAGAGGGATTGTGCTGTTTTTATATGCTCAAATTGTAAAGAATCAAAATTATAAAAAAGAATTTGATCTTTTTCTATTCCACGTTGCAGAAGCTCTTCGCTCAGCATCTTCAAAAGCGTAGACTTCCCACAACGCCTGATTCCCGAAAGAATTTTGATAAAGGGCGTATCAATATAAGGGATCAACTTGTGCATATAGCGTTTTCTGTAGATCATAGCCGCCTCTTTCACTTTCTCCATTTCAGTACAAAAAAACGTAACCGAAAAAAAAGATAAAATCAAGCACTTTTTACGCCTATAAGCGTAAAAAGTTTTTCTCGTCTATAAAGAAACATTCAGCTTTGCCAAAAAAACATTCAGCCTTGACTATTTATCTGCCTCATTATATATTTATCTACACCAAACACACCAAAAAGATGCAGATACTTATTTCATGAGGCAGATACCTGCTTTATGAGGCAGATACTTCATTCATGAGGCAGATAAAGGATAAAGCCATGCGTGATTATTCATACACAGATAAATGGAAGCATTTATTGACGCCAGAGATTGTTGCGCTTATGACGCAAATTTATGAGCACAAGGGCAGGCAAGCTCTTTTTATTGAATCAAAGGCGAATGTTCTTTCAAGCCTTGCAGAACTTGCAAAAATCCAGAGTACAGAAGCGTCTAACAAGATTGAAGGAATTTATACTTCTGATACACGTCTAAAATTGCTTGTCAGCGAAAAAGTTGCGCCAAAAAACAGAAATGAAGAAGAAATTGCAGGCTACCGTGATGTGCTCGCAACTGTTCATGAAAATTATGATTGTATTCCTCTAAAGCCAAATTATATCCTTCAGTTTCATAGAGATTTGTATACATTTAGCGGCTTTAGCGGTGGAAGCTATAAGGCGAGCAACAATGTCATTTCAGAAAAAGACGCTCAAGGCAATGAATTTATTCGATTTGTTCCTGTCGAGGCGTGGCAGACGGCAGAGGCCGTAGAAAAGCTTTGCGAGAGCTATGAAAAGGCTCATGACAAAGACAAAATCGATCCTCTTTTGCTCATTCCAATGCTTGTTCTTGATTTTTTATGCGTCCATCCTTTTACGGATGGCAATGGACGAATGAGCCGCCTCTTGAGCCTGCTCTTGCTCTATCGTGCTGATTATTTTGTAGGAAAATATATTAGCATAGAAAAAATCATCGAGCAGTCAAAAGAAAGCTATTACGAAACTTTGCAAGCAAGCTCGCAAGATTGGCATGAAGGGGAAAACGATTATAAACCTTTTGCGAGTTATTTTTTAGGGACAATACTTTCTGCCTATAGAGATCTCGAAAGTCGGGTAAATCTCTTGTCATCAAGCAATCTTTCAAAAGCCGAAAGGATTGAAGAGCTTATCAAGCAAAAACTTGGCAAGATAACAAAGGCAGAAATCCTTGAAAAATACCCTGATATTTCAACAACTACGGTTGAAAGAAGCCTTAAAGACTTGCTCGACAAAGGCAAAATTGAAAAGGTCGGCAAGGCAAGGGCTACAGGCTATTTCTGGAAGGCCTAGGTTTTTTTGAACAGTCGAGGCTAAAAAAACTGAAACAGCGCCTTGATCGACTAACTCGTCGACCGTACATTCAAATCGAAAGTGCAACGTTTTCTGCTTCGTTAATGAATGCTTGGTATGGGCTTAAAGAAGTGTTTTCACGCTTTTTTCAGAAAAGATACACCTACTCCAAATGCTGCTTTGCAGACGCCAGAAGCAAGTTCTGGCTCATTTTGCGTGGGGCAACATTTTTGCTTGATTCCTGATTGACACAGCCCATAATCTCTTTTATAATGAAAAGAATAAATATCTTAAATTTTATTCCTTATTCTAATCAAACTGAAGTTCTTTATTTCGCAAAAGGATTTATTATGTTTTCAATTGAAAAAAAGTTAAATATTTTCATAGCGAGTGTACTTCTTATCGTCGCTGCAGTTACTATTTTTATTAACTCGCTATTTTATTATGACAGCATGAAAGATCATCTTGTAAATCAACAGCTCCCTCTAATTTCAAAAGAAATTGTTGAAACAATTGACAATAAAGTGCTAGAAGCAGGACGAGCCATTAGCCTTATTATTAAAAGCCCTACATTGCAAAGCTGGATCGCAAAGGGCGAGCCAAATGAAGACCTTGAAAGCATCTATGAAATGCTTTCAAGTATTCTTTCTACCTATGATGTCCTTGGGGCAAACTTTGTTTCAAATCAAAGCAAGCAATACACAGACTTAAATGGCACAAAAAGAGATTGGGCATATCGTGTGAGTGAGAAGGATACTTGGTTCACAAACTTTAGAGACAGCAACATTGACGGCAATATCGTTGTATATGTTAACGACCCTACATGGGGTTATAAAGCCTTTATAAATAGGCGAGTAGAGCATAAGGGTGCGTTCGCTGGCCTATTGTCTCTCTCAATAGATATTCGTGACTTTGCAAAAGAGCTAAGCTCACGCACAATTGGCGCTTTTGGGAATACTTTTTGTGTGGAGAGCGATGGCACTATCCGCCTTCACGCCAATACTTCTTTTGTGAACAAAAACATTGTGGATGTGTATCCTCAATATGCTGATATTTTCCCTAAAATGCAAGGTGTAGAAAACTATTTTGCAGAAATTAAAAGCGAAGTTGATGGTGAAAGCGATACAATATATACTTTGAGCACGCATATCCCCTCTCTCGGTTTTTATCTTATTACTGAGGCTTCTGAAAATGAATTTATGTCAGATGTGACAACAGCAACCAGAACAAGCCTACTTGTTTCCCTTGCTTTGACAGTCCTTTCTTTAGTTTTTGCTTTTATGTTTATCCGAAGCATTGTTAACCCTTTAAAACAAACAGCAAAATTTGCTCAGACAGTAAGTGGGGGCGAATTAAATGAGCAGCTAAAACTTAAGCGTAATGACGAGATAGGTGTGCTTGCAGACGCTTTGCGTTTAATGGTCGCCTCTCTTAGACAAAAAATCCAACAAGCAGAAGATTCAAGCGTTCTAGCCAAGGAACAAATGCTTGCCTCTGAAGCGGCAAGAAGAGAAAGTGAATCTCAGCAAGAAAAAATAATAAAGATACTTAATTCTATTTTAGATAACTCACACGATGCAGCAAGCATTTCTCTCGCACTAAACAGAGCTGTGCAAGAGCTCAGTTCAGAAAACAATAATATTATCAATGGCACAAAAGAGCAAATTGCACAAATGAAAAGAACGAGCGAATCGTTAAATATCATGGTAAACACTTTTAATAAAATCATGCAAATTACTGAAGATGCGGCCTTAAAAGAAGATCAAGCCCGCAAGATTGCCCTTGAAGGCGAGGTAAAGGTTCAAGCTGTAATAAAAGCCAATGAAAATGTGACTGAAAACGCAAACATTATGCGTTCGGCTATGAGCGAACTACATGAACAACTTGCGGATATCAATAAAATTGTTGAGACGATTACCGATATTGCAGACCAAACCAATTTGCTTGCATTAAATGCCGCAATTGAGGCTGCAAGGGCTGGCGAGAGCGGTCGTGGTTTTTCAGTTGTTGCAGATGAAGTTCGCAAACTTGCCGAAAAAACTATGCTTGCAACTGGCGATGTAAATCTAGTAATTAAAAAAATTCATGAGGCTTCAACACAAAACAATAAAAATATGAACAGTACCTACTCAGCTGTGAGCACTGCAACTGAATTGGCAGGCGAAGCAGGCGAAGCCTTAAAAAGTATTGTCGCATTAGCAAAAGAAAATGTAGAACAAGTACAAACTATTGCTGGGGAAATTTCTGGACTATCAAAGGATAGTGTAAACATTTCAGACGCTCTTAGGTCTGTTGAAGAAATTACAGAGCAAACAGTAAATGGTGTGGCAAATTCTTCACAAATCACCCAAGACCTGATGCAACAAGCTGAAAAGCTTGATTCTGTGATAGCGGATTTGCAAAAAACCTCCGCTAACAGATAAGGAATCGGCACCAAAAAACATCCCTTTGGCTTCATAAAATTGCCAGAAATTCGTATTCCATACTCATTTTTCTGGAAATTTTATTAGCGTGTTTTAGGCTAAAAAATTTTCAAAATCAAGGGCTTGTTCTATTTTTCAGTGCCGACTAATTAGTCGACGCTGAAAAAGGCATTTTTATGCCTTTTTCAGAAAGGCACGCTCACTCCAAATACCCCTTCGGGGACGCCAGAAGCAAGTTCTGGCTTATTTTTCGTGGCGCAACATTTTTGCTTTCACAAAAATGTTGGTAGCCGGCCCTGAAAAATTTCTATTTGGCTTCATAAAATTGCCAGAAATTCGTATTCCATACTCATTTTTCTGGAAATTTTATTAGCGTGTTTTAGGCTAAAAAATTTTCAAAATCAAGGGCTTGTTCTATTTTTCAGTGCCGACTAATTACTCGTTTATTTTGGCGCTCCATATCAAGCAAAAATTGCTTCATCTCAAGGCCACCAGCATAACCCACCAGCTTTCCAGAGCTCCCTATAACCCGATGACAAGGAACAATAAGCGTAATAGGATTTTTGTTATTAGCAAGTCCAACTGCCCTGCTCGCCTTTCCATTGCCGACAGCAAGGGCAATATCCTTATAGGTGCAAGTTTCTCCATAAGGGATAGAACACAGAGCTTGCCATACCTTCTTTTGAAAATCTGTGCCTGTAAGCTTGTAAGGCACGTCAAAATCTCTTCTTTTGCCGGCTAGATACTCACAAAGTTGCTCAAAAACGCGCTCAGTAAAAGGTGTTTTTGTGCCAAAATCCAGTATGTTTGTATCATGAATTTTCTTGAAAA
>CAYJIB010000084.1:0-8209 GCA_964370125.1 uncultured Desulfovibrionaceae bacterium | reverse complement strand
CTTAAAGGCAATGCCTCCGGCGGCCAAAGGGACTGAGTCCCTTTGGAAACCCCAATAGGGCTATATAGTCAGGTAGTTTGAATTGGCAAAAGCCTCTTCTTCGAACGACTGTAGGTCGAAGACTGCCGCAGGCTGCCGCCTGCTCTGTTGACTTAGGAAGCAGAAGCCCTTCCTTAACCCGCCTTGCCGAAAAGATACAAACTTTTCGGCAAGGCCAAAATTCAAAAACTTGTCACATCGGAGATTTTATGCAGCTATCAACAATAAGTCCAAAAGTTAATCAAGCTGTCTTTTATCAAAATACAAAGAGCGAAATACCGCCAAAAATAGCCAAAGAAGCCTTTGTCCAATCCTGTACTTTGGCAGATATTCGTTCTGTTCATGCAAACTTGCGAGACGCCGACCGCCTAGAACTCATTCTCATTCACGGAAATGACGACCTTTGGCATTTAGAATATGCCTATCACATGGCGCTTGCCTCTTGGGCAATCTACAAAAAAGACAAGCCCATCGGTGTTTTTGGCGTCTCTGCCCTAAGCCCTCTTGCCTCTTGCGGCATACCTTGGCTTATGGCAACAGAAGAACTGGCAAGCATCGCACGCCCTTTCCTAAGAGAATGCAAGCAATATGTGCAAAGAATGCACAATCTTTTCCCCCACCTTGAAAATTATGTCCATGCAGAAAACAGTGTCGCCTGCGCTTGGCTTCGCTGGCTTGGCTTTTATTTTGATGAAGCAAAGCCTTATGGAAAACACAAAGCCCTTTTCCACCGCTTTTACAAATAATTTTTCTCTAACTCATGAAAAATACGGAGCGACCATGCCTTCACAACTCAGCATCATCAATCTGGCGCTTACCCGCTTAGGTCAAGCCAATATTGGCTCTTTAGAAGAAGTCTCAACAGAAGCAAGCACCGCTATGGCCATTTATGACACTGTCCTTCGGGCAGTGCTTCAAGACCACGCTTGGGCCTTTAACACAAAGCGAGAGGCTCTCACTCTTCTTGATGAAGATGCCTATGGCACAGGCTTTTCTTTAGTTTACGCTATTCCCGAAGATTGCTTGCAAATTTATGAAATTTGGAACGAAAACTCTTGCGCTCAACGTGTGCCTTTTATAGAAGAAAATGGAAAAATTTACACAAATAAATACAACGCTATTTTGGTGTATGGAGCCTATGAAAACTTACCAGAAAAATACAGTCCGCTCTTTATAGACGCCTTTGCCTATCGCTTAGCAGCCGAACTTTCTATTCCTCTTTCGCAAAGAAGCTCGATGTTTGAAAGCATGATGGATGTCTATAACAATATTATCAACAATGCAAAATTCAAAAGCAGCACAAGCCTTGTGCCGAATTACCAAAAGCCTGCCTACATTCAAGCACGGAGTTAGTATGAATTTTTTGAATATCCCTTCCTTTGTCATGGGCGAACTTTCAGAAGACCTCTCTGGGCGCACTGACCTTGATTGGTACGACAAAGGCCTCGCTTTGTGCAAAAATTTTATCACCCTGTCCTCAGGCGGCGTAAGTTTTCGCCCAGGCACAAAACTTGTTGGCGAAACAAAATATCCCGAAAGAAAAACACGTCTTATCCCTTTTGCTTTTTCAAGTACAAATATCGCCGTTCTCGAATTTGGCCATCTCTATGGGCGCATCATCATGGACGGCGGCTATGTTGTCTATCCTTTGTGGTATGACAATTATGATGAAATCGTAGAGTTTGATTTGCCCTATAAAGAAGAAGATTTGCACACCATTCGCTTTGTTCAGTCGGCAGACGTTGTGTATTTGGTTCACCCAAAATATCCCCCTGCTCGCCTAGAGCGCCACGACCATCACGATTGGCGCTATGTTGTGCTTACTTTCGCACCACAGCTCACCTCACCTATAAATTTTACTGGCCTGCCAAGTGACAGCGGAACAGAGCCTTATTCATACAAAGTGTCAGCTTTTAGCGATGTAAGCGGTGAAGAAGGCCCGCCCTCTGCAACCATCACAATAGCAAGCGCCAGCCTAAACCTCACAGGCCGTTTTATCACGCTTTCTTGGTCAGCTGTGCCCTTGGCTACGGGTTATAAAATCTTCAAAAAAGAGGCCGGGCAATTTGGCCTTGTCGGCTATTCTATTGACGGCTCTTGTACTTTTATTGATGACAATATCATGGGCATGGTGAGCAAAGGGCCACAAGCCTTTAAAAATCCCTTTGTAGGCACAGGAAACTATCCTTCTGTCGTCGCTTTTTTGCAACAACGCCTCTGTTTTGCCGCCAGTGAAAATGAGCCGCAAAAAATCTGGATGTCTCGAGTTGCTTCATTTGAAAATTTTAGCACCTCAGACACCATGCAAGATGACGACTCCATTATTCTTAGCATTGCCAGCAATCAGGTTAATTCTATTCGAGCTCTAACAACACAGCGTTCAATGCTTGTGCTTACAGGTGGGGGCGAATGGTCGCTTGATTCTGGTGCGGCTAATGGGGCTATCACACCGCTTACCTTGCTTATTCGCCAACAATCAGCTTATGGCACAGCCCCGCTTGCCCCTATTATTGTTGGTTCATCAATCCTTATGTGGGAGCGAGGTTTTGCGAGCTTGCGAGACTTGGCATATTCTTTAGATGTTGACGGTTATGCGGGATCTGATTTGACTGTCAGGGCCAGGCATCTTATTCGTGGGCGCAATATCAAGGCTTGGGCTTTTCAGGGTTCGCCAGAAGGTGTCTTGTGGTGCGTGCGAGATGATGGCGTGCTTCTTGGTTTTACCTATCTTAAAGAGCACCAAATCTATGCTTGGCATCAACACCATACAGACGGTTTTTTTGAAGATGTCTGCACTATTGGTGACGATGATGCCGATTATGTCTATGTTACGGTTCGCCGTAAAGTGCTTGAAAATGGAGAATGGGTATGGAAGCGTTTTGTAGAACGTTTTGAACCTATGTTCAATAGCGAGGCTATGGACCTTGAAGAATCCTTTTTTATGGACTGTGGCATATCCTATGTCGATGAATACGGAGACAAATACGCAGATTGGTACGGCCTGTATCACCTGGCTGGCAAGAAGGTGTCTGTGCTTGCAGACGGTGTAGCCTATACCGATTTACTGGTGAGTGAAGCGGGCGATTTGCTCTTGCCAGAGCCTGCTGCAAGGGTGCATGTTGGCTTGCCTTATACGGGATCAATCAAGACAAATCGTTTGAATTTAATGGATCAGCGTGGTTCGTCACAGGGGCGCAAGCAGACGGTTGTAAGGGTTGGTGTGCGTTTTCGTGACACTCTTGGCGGCCGCCTTGGCAAGGAACGCTATGGAACAGACGGTTCTTTGCTTGAGCAACTCTGGATGGATATCCGCGCACCAGAATGGGCAAGCAGCAATCCTTTTTATTCTTTTGTGCAAAACGACAAAAACTTGAACTTAGGCCCCGTTTGGGACACAAGCGGCCAATTTCTTATTGAACAACACATGCCCTTGCCCATGACTATTTTGTGCCTGATCCCCGAGGTTACCCTTGGAGAGAGGTAGTTGTTTTACTTTTCATACTCCACACACCACAAAGTTAAAGCACGAGCGGGCGCTGTCGCTGGTGCTTTTTTGCGGTCTTTTGAAGCAATAATGTCAGGCACAGCTTGTGGAGAAAGTTTTCCACGGCCAACGGTCACGAGAAGACCCATTAGATTGCGCACCATTTGCTTTAAAAAACCATTAGCTGTAAAATACCAGACCGCCTCTTCGGGATATTGCCCAAAAGGAAAGCCTATATAATTGGGAAAATCTACTTGTTTTTGTGAAATATCAGTAATTGTACGCACATGATCTAGGAGGGGCGTTCCGACATTTTGAAAGGCAGAAAAATCGTATTTGCCAACAAGATAGGCTGCCGCTTCTTCCATCGCAGCATTATCAAGAGGGCCACAAGGCCACACAAAAGGCGCTATAAAGGGAGGCACACCACGGTGCGCAAGCCACAAACGATAAGCATAGGTCTTTTGCACAGCAGATCTTTGTGCATGAAAATTTTTTGACACCGCCCTTGCTGAAACAATACGAATGTCCGCCGGCAAAAGCTGGTTGAGGGCCAAGGCCCAATCGATATGAAGAAGTCGTTTAGGAATGTCCATGTGCGCCACTTGGGCATTGGCATGAACGCCAGAATCTGTGCGCCCCGAAGCTTGAACAATCACACGTTCTTTGGCTATAGCAGAAGCCGCCCTCTCTATGCTTGCTTGCACAGTCGCAAGAGGTGGCGCGTTCTTTCTGCTTTGGCATTGCCAACCGTAATAGGCCGTGCCGATGTAGGCAATGGTCAGGCAAAGCCGCTGGCTGTCAAGGTCTTTGTCAATACTGCTTTTCATGTTTCTTGCCCCAAAAACTGAACTTACATTGAACTACAACACATTAATGCATCCTTAAAGCCGACGGCAGTCGCCCGCGGTAGCGGGCTTTGAGCGAATGCAGGCAGGCAAATGGAACTTGCTTCCATTTGCATACATACTGCCAAATGAGCGGCCAAATGCACCCTAACGCATCAGGCTCTTGCTTAAAAGTTCGGAAAGGCGTGCAGCAGGTTCAGTCTCCATATAGGTAAGAATATCGCCAGCCTGATCAGCCTTAAGCCCTGCCAAAATCTTGACAGAAATCTTTTCATCGAGGGTCGCCAAAACCTGCGCCGCTCTTTTTGGCTTCATATTGGCATAAACAGCCACAAGATGCTTGATTTTATCGTCTTGTTCGGTTGTCGCCTCATTAAGCATACCTTGTACATTGCTTTCTACTTTTTTGAGCTCATCAAGGCGGCTTTGCATTTGTTGTTGAAGGGTAAGCAATTCTTGCTCTTGGCGCTTGAGTTCATTTTCTTTTTGTTCTAAGCTGTTTCTGTTGCGATATGTAGGGATATTTGGCGGTGGCAAAGCATCATTTGAGCCTTCTGGATTAGCATAATTTGTTGTCGTTGCCGTTGAATAAGGATTTTGGGCAAAAGGTGAAGAAAATTGATCGGGGCGGATTTGCGGTATGGGGGACGGGCCCCTTGTGGAAGGATTTGTTGCTGGCACAGAAGGATTTTGCGGCAAAGAAGCGACTTGGCTGACAGCTTGCCCGGTAATGTTGTTGCTAGTTGTATTAACATTTTGCCCTGGAATATTGGGCGCTGGGGCGCTTACAGACGGGCTTTGTGCGGCATGAGCCACACCGATTTGCGCCCGAACAGCGGGAGCTTTGGCAACCTGAACATTTGCGCCCTTCATAGCGGCGGCAACACGTTCTTCGGTGGGCATGGGCGCAGGCATAAGAGCCAAATACACAATGAGGCCGATTTTGACGGTGCCAAGAGCGATAAGCCAACGGCAAAGCTTTGTGGCCTTAGTGCTAGATGTCTTTGGGGCTGTAGCGCATGGAGCTGCTTTCGTCAAAGTCTTGTTGTTCTTTAGCTTTTTCTTCTTGAGCATGGTTGCTTTTCTGCCTTTCTTTAAGTTTTTCTAAAACCTTGTGTTCTTTTGCACGTTCAATCAAGTCTTTTTGCGCTTGATCTAGGGCTTGTGCCAAATGCGTTAATTCTACTTGCCTGACTTGTAAATCCGCTTCTAAGCCTTTGAGACATTGCTCAATAAGCCAGCGTTCGTTATGGGCTTGAATGTCGAGCTTAAAAAGGCTTTCTTTGTTTCCTTCAATAGTTTTTTCTAAGGCGACGCAAGCTTCTCTTGCCTCATCATAAGCTTTTTGAATCTTGGCAAATTCAATTTGTGCTTGGTCTCTGAGTTGTTCTCTATAATTAAGAACTTGCTGCAATTTAAAGCGAAACATGGTCTGCCTTTTGTCAAAATATTGTCAAGCTATCTGCCTGTTAAGAGTATAGCAAGAAGTAGACCAAAAAAAAAGCCCCTTTCGATGAAAGGGACTTTTTTTGATGTGTGCTAATCTCTTATTGTTGTTTAGGCAAAAGGATTGGCAAAAAGCAAGAGAAGGTTAACAACCAAGGCGTAAATAGCCAAAGATTCGATAAAGGCCAAACCAAGAATCATAGCGATTTGGATTTTTGGTGCGGCATCAGGATTTCTTGCAATACCTTCACAAGCGGCTTTAACAGCCATAGCTTGGCTAACACCACAAACAGCAGCAGCAATAGCCATAGCAGCAGTGGCTCCAAAAAGAACCAAGGCAGCACCAAAGGCATCGAGTTTAACACTGCTTGCCGGCGCTTCTGCACCAAAGGCCATGCTTGCAAAACCAAGAGTGGCAACGAGGGTAATGAAAAGAACAACAAACTTACGCATGAAAGGCTCCTTTAGAAAAATGGTTATTGGTGAGAAACAAGGCACACAATAATTGCCAGCATTATAGGGCTTATTGAAAATAAAAGCAAGCCCTAATTTACCAAGTCCTAATGTATCAAGAGCGCTTGCTTTTGTGAAATATCCGCTATTTGCACAGGGAAGCATAGCCCTTGTTTTTTGTGTGCCGAGCGTATCGGCACACAGTTTTCACATTTTTTAGTGAGCAGGCTCAAGAGCTCCCTTGAGGTACAACATGGTGAGCATGTAGAAGATAAAGGCCTGCATAACTTTTGCCAAGATAAAGAGGTAAAAAATCGGAATGGTTCCGATAATTGGCGCCATAAGGAAGAAGAGCACGATAACGATTTCTTCACCTCTAATATTACCAAACAAACGCAATGACATCGAAAGAGGGCGTGCCAAATGCGATATAATTTCAAGCACAAGCATGAGCGGTGCCAAGGGGAGAGAGGGCCCGAGGAAGTGATGGATATAATGTCCATGCCAACGCTTGATACCATGATAATTATAATAGAAAAAGACAGAAAGAGCCAAAGCAATATTTGTGTTGATATTGGCTGTTGGTGCGTCACAACCAGGGACAAGCCCCAAGAGGTTCATGACAAGCACAAAAATAAAGCCCCCGCAAAGCATGGGGAAGACTTTTCGTCCATCTTCACCCAAATTATCGACGGTAAAATTTTCTAGCCCGTCGATAAAGACCTCGCAGGCATTTTGTAAGCCTCCGGGGATTGTGGTCAATTTACGACGCACAGCAAGGCTAAAGAGGCACAATAAAATCATACCAAGCCAAGTAAAAAAGATGTGTCGCACTTCAAGTGTTTGCCCAGCTATGGTGATGTGGTCAAAGTGAGCAAGCTTTGAAAAGAGGAGAGGTTCTGCAAGATTTCCGGCCATAATCGCTCCTATCGCTGTTTTAATTCTGATACTCTATCAGCAAGCAGTTGTCTTGTAAAGTTATCTTTGTCTAAGTGTGTGGTAGATGAGGCACCATAAAGCCACGCTAAATCCACACAACAAGGCGAGTATATCTGCATTATAAAAAAAAATCAATCCATATAATAATAAAATTGCGAGAAAAAGTCGAAGAAAAAAACCGCTAAAAAGTCTTATGGCTAAAGACTTTGACCATTTTTTGCTCTGAAAGAAGGAAATTTTTTTTATGAGAGCAATGCTGTGCGCTGAACTTATGAGTGCGCCAACAAAGAACCAGCTCATAAATAAAGAATGCTTGAGAGTCGCCAAAGCAGTGAGGCCAATAACAAGGCTCACCTTCATAAGCAGGCTAAAGACAGAGACCTGAAAGGGCGTTGTTAGGCCAAAAATATTTGCAAGGCGAGTGAGAAGATTTTTTTTGCTTTCGCTTTGAGTCATTTGATTTCCATTTTTTTACTGATGGTATCTTTCGGTATTTTTATCGTTTTTATCAAAGATGAGGGGTTTTGCGTCTCTCCAGACATTGCGAAAGCCCGCAAGCATTCCCACAATCAAAAAGAAAAGAAGGCCCCAGGGCTTTGTTTCAAAATATTTGTCAAAAAAATAACCCATTCCTGCCCCAACAACAAGGCCAGAAACCATGTGCATGCCTATCATACTGGCTGAACCAAGATTTGTGAAGAGGAAGTTTTTCTTTTTTTCTTGGGGGGGAATGTTTTGTTTTTCTTGTTTCATTGAGCTTCCTTTTGTTGGTGAAGGTTTTAGGTTTTGGGGTGATTTTTTTGAACATTAAGTTTGGAAAAGAGGGTGGTTTTTTTATGGAAGTTACCATTTCATGATAGTTACTTTATAGTTTATAAGTATCTTCTATTGTTGTTCGAGGGAGATTAGGGGCTTATGAGGGGGAAGATATTCGCCTCGCAAGTTTTTAGTTGAAAGTTTTTTTGAGCTTATAGTCTTACTTCTTTAATAAAGGCTTGCG
>CAYJIB010000083.1:0-8232 GCA_964370125.1 uncultured Desulfovibrionaceae bacterium | reverse complement strand
CCTTGTTCTCCCTCGAGCTCCCGCTTAACCCCACACCCCCCCCTCCAGTGCCAACACTTTGCGAAATTGAGAGAAATTTTTAACGCAAAAGTTGCTAGGAATGCTGAAGGGTTTGCTGGCTAGAAGGTTTTTTGGGCTTTCTTGTCGCCACTGCCTTTTCCAAAGGTTCAAAGGTTAGGCCTTATCTTCCCCCGCAACAGAGCAGGCGGCAGCCTGCGGAGTCCTTCGACCGAGCTTTGTTCGAAGAGAGCCTTTCACCAATTCCAAATTACCCTCAATATATACTTATTAGGGTTTCAAAAGGGGATTATCCCCTTTTGCCGCCGGAGGCAAAAAAAATGAAAAATATGAAAAAAATAGAATATCCAGTAAAAGGTATGCATTGTGCGGCTTGTTCGAGTCGTTTGGAGAAGGTCTTGAATGCTTTAGAGGGTGTTGAAGGGGCTTCAGTTAATATTGCGACGCATAGGGCGCATATCGCTTTTGATGTGGAGAGGCTTTCTGTTAGGGGCATTCAAGAAGCGGTTGAAAAGTTGGGCTTTTCTCTTGAGGTGCCAGCAGAAGTTGAAGAAGCGGAAGTAAAGCTTGGCGAAGTAAGAGAAGGGCAGGGCTTTAGTTCAAAAGTGCAGACAGAAAAGCCTGTTGATTCTTCTTTGGAAGAAGCGAAGGGTCTGCAAAGAAAGTTGCGCTTGGCACTGTTTTTTACTGTCCCCTTGGTCTATATTGCTATGGGCCCGATGTTGGCGATGATTGCCTTACCAAATTTGCCTTTGCCTTCTTGGCTTGATCTTGAAGCAAGCCCGCTCAACTATGCTTTGGCGCAATTTGTCTTGACCTTACCAGTGCTTTTTGCGGGTAAGCAGCTGTATGCTAATGGTTTTATGACACTTTTTAGCCGCTATCCAAATATGAACGCTCTTATTGCATTGGGGACGAGTGCGGCTATGCTCTATAGCTTGTATAGCTTGCTCAATATTGCGCAGGGCAATGCTTCTGCAGTTCATCAGCTTTATTTTGAAACAGTTGGCGTAATTATCAGCCTTATTCTCTTGGGGAAAAGCTTTGAGGCGAGGGCAAGACATCGGACTTCTGACGCTATAAAAAAGCTTATGCTTTTGCGGCCAAAGATGGCTCTTTTGGTTGTTGGCGGACAAGAGCGTATTGTGCCTTTGGAAGAGGTTCGTATAGGCGATATTTTGCGTATTCGTCCAGGGGATTCGGTGCCTGTTGACGGCCTGATCATTGAGGGGAGCACGCATATTGATGAGTCGATGATTACGGGCGAGTCTTTGCCTCTTGGGAAGAGCCTTAATGATAAGGTCATTGGCGGGACGAGCAATAAAGAGGGGACTTGCCTTATTGAAACGACAGCTATTGGCAAGGAATCTGTTCTTTCGCAAATCATTGATATGGTAGAACAAGCACAGGGGCAAAGACCGCCTATTGCGAGGCTTGCGGACATTGTTTCTGGTTATTTTGTGCAAGTGGTTCTTGCCATTGCTGTTTTTACGGCCCTTGCTTGGTTGATCAGTGGTGCAGAGCTGACTTGGGCCTTGCAATGCTTTACGGCTATCTTGGTGATCGCTTGCCCTTGTGCCTTGGGCCTGGCTACGCCGACAGCCTTAATGGTGGGGATTGGGCGAGGTGCGGAGCTTGGCATTCTTATTAAGGGCGGCACGGCTCTTGAGGCGACAGCGCATGTTGACAGGGTGGTTTTTGACAAGACAGGGACAATCACCGAAGGCAAACCACGCTTGCAGCAATGTCTTGCTATTGAGCCGAGTACGAGTGAAGAAGTCTTGCAGATTGCGGCTTCGCTTGAGGCGAATTCAGAGCATCCTTTGGCCTTGGCTATATTGGAAGAGGCAAAAGAAAGAGGGATCGAGCCTTTGCCAGTTAGTGATTTTAAGGCTTTGACAGGGCATGGTATTGTTGCAAAGCAGGGCTCTTGTTGCAGCTCCCGAATTTTGGGGATTGGCAATGAGCGTATGATGCAAGAACTTGGACTTTTTGCTTCAAAAGAAGAGGCTGTAAAGCATGGCGCTATACAAAGCCATACTTTGTTGTATGTGGCTGAAAATGCGAAGCTTGTTGGTTATATTACTGTAGCGGACAGTATAAAAGAAGAAAGCCTTGAGGCTGTTGAGAGTCTTGGTCTTCTTGGTGTGGAGTCTTCGCTTTTTACTGGCGACAAAGAAGATGTTGCAAAATATATTGCCGCTCGAGCGGGTATTTTTGATATAAGGGCTTCAATGCTTCCGCAGGATAAAAGCAATGAAATAAAGGCTTTGCAAGAGACAGGCAAGAAGGTTTTGATGGTGGGCGACGGTGTGAACGACGCACCAGCCCTTGCCCAAGCCCATGTTGGCATGACGCTGTATACAGGGAGCGATGTGGCCAAAGAGTCGGCAGACATAGTGCTTATGCGTGACGATATGCGCATGGTGGCAAAGTCTGTTGAGCTTAGCCGTGCGACTTTGCGCATTATCAAGCAGAATTTGTTCTGGGCTTTTTGCTACAATGCTTTAGGGATCCCCTTGGCTGCAGGGCTGTTTACTCTTTTTGGCGGTCCAAGCCTTAATCCCATGTTTGCTGCCCTTGCGATGGCTTTAAGCTCGGTGACGGTTGTCGGCAATGCTTTAAGACTGCGGAAATTTGCTTAGTTGGGGTATTTTATTCCCTTATACACCAAACAAGTCTGTCTGTTTTATTCAGGTTTGCGTTTGCTAAGTTTGTTCAAATAACCTACAAGCTGTATTGGCGAAGGAACAAAGGATATGCCAATGACACTGCTAATGTTCATAAGAGCTTCAAAACGTGGTTGGGCTCCTGGGGCAAGGTTTTTGTAGAGGCTTTCTCTGCTAAGGCCTGCGCCATCGGCGATTTTGCTTATGCCACGAGCCTTGGCGACATCGACAAGGGCCTGCAAAAAAACATCTGGGTCTTCGTCTTCTATTGCGGCGCTTAGATATTTGGCAATGGCTTTTTGGTCGTTGATATCTTTTTCAAAGTCAAAATCTGTATTTTTCATTTTTCACCTCTTTGTTTATGATATGCTTAAGCCATTTTGAGGCTTGCTTTATGAGAATGTTTACTTACAAAAACTGTACTCATTTGAAGGCAGAAGTCAAGACCAGAAAAAATCTGGGCAGAATTTTTCCTTTACTGCACAGGCATTTCAAGCAGGCTTGTGTAGATTTTGCGGCTGACCCAAGCGTCTGTGGCGGCATAGGTCACTTGCTGAGGGCTGAGTTCTTTTCTTTCCCAATTTGAACAGCGAGAGGCTTTGCAAAGGCTTTTCCCAAAAAGTCTGGCGGTTATGGTGCGAAGCCCTTGTTCTTGTAGGCCTCTTTCTCTTGCCATATTGGCCAAGTCAATAACAGAAGCGGGCGTAAAATTTGAGCGTTTTTGCAAGGCCCGTAAATCGTCACGCACAGCCACTCCCGCCTTGATGATTGTCTCATCTGCCAGCAAGTCGCAAAGGTCTTCATGAAGAGGCACCTTGTTTACTCGAATAAGCACGACATAATCTTCTGCGGCCAATTGCAAAAGAGCGACAGGGTGTTGTGTGCCTTTTTTAAAGGAAGGACGAGTTTCTGTGTCAAAGCCCAAATAGGGCTCTTTGCGAAGCTGCCGACAAGCTGAAGCAAGTTGGTTTTCGTTTTCGATAAGAAGAATGCGGCCTTCATATTGCAATCTTGGCAAGGTGCTGATGTACTCTTTGTTAATGATTTCCATGGCTTTTCTAAAGTCCTTGTTTCTTCTGCGCCTTGTCTTTTTGTAAACGCTTAAACCAAGAAGCAAGACGAGGCTCTTCGCCTTGGTCTTTTGCTGTATAATAGCCTCTGTGAAGAACGGTTTCGGGGAAATATTCTTGATCGACATAGGCTTGTGGATAGGCGTGAGGATATTTATAATCCTTGCCATAGCCCCATTCTTTTTGCAGGGCTGTGCTGGCATTGCGTAAGTGTAAGGGAACAGGCTGCATTCCATTATTTTTCACTTCTCTTGCTGCTAAGGAATAAGCCGCATAGGTCGAATTGCTTTTTTTGGCAAGGGCCAGATAGACGACTGTTTCGGCAAGAGGAATATAGCCTTCTGGCATTCCAATAAATTCAACTGCTTGCTGACAGGCCACAGCCAGAGAGAGGGCAGAAGGATCGGCAAGCCCGACATCTTCTGACGCAGATACAATTAGGCGCCGACAAATAAAACGAGGGTCTTCGCCGCCTTCAAGCAAGCAGGCCAAATAATACAAAGAGGCGTCAGGATCTGAACCACGAATAGACTTAATGAGGGCAGAGGCGTATTCATAATGGCTGTCGCCACTTTTGTCGTGGCGGGCAAGAATTTCAGGCAAAGTCGCCATGACGTGCGGCAAATTGCGCTTTTCTTCACGCAGGGAGGCTGCGTGTTCGACAAGGTTGAGCATGGTGCGTGCGTCACCGTGCGCAACAGAGCTTAAAAATTCAAAAATTTCTGGATCAAGTTGTGCGCCCAAAAGTTCAGCCCCTCTTTGGCCTAAGATGAGCAGGTCTTGCTTTGTGAGCGGGCGAAGCCGCAAGACATGCAAGCGAGAGAGCAGCTGGCGTGTGATGCTAAAAGAGGGATTTTCTGTTGTTGTGCCGATGAGGGTCAGCTCGCCGCTTTCAACAGCTGGCAAAAAAAAGTCTTGTTGGGCCTTGCTAAAGCGGTGCAATTCATCAAGCACAAGGATGTCAACACCGACAAGCTGTTTGCGCAATTGTTGCAAGCCCGCTTCGGGCGCAGAGAGGCGAAGAATATGCTTTGAATGGTGCTTTGCCAAGGCTAGGGCCAAGGTAGATTTCCCACAGCCTGGCGGGCCAAACAAAAGCAGGCTTGGCAGGCGAGGGCTTTCAAGCAGGCTCTGTAAGCGTGCTTGTAAATGCCTTTGCCCGACAAAAAGTTCCAAGTCGCTTGGGCGAAGACGTTCAGGAAGAGGACTTTGTTTCATCGACACAAACCTTTCATAAGACCACTGCACAATGCATTTATAGAAAAAGCCCTTCTTGCCAGCCACAGGCAGCAAGACAGGGCTTTTGTGAGAAATGTTTACTCACCATGAGAGATTTGGGGCTTGTTTTATAACAGTCCCAAATGGTTTCACTGCTTATTTCTTTGTTTGTGGTGAGGGTGTTTTTGTTGGGTTTTCTTCTTGAGCTTGCTCTTTTGCTGTTGCGGCTTCTTTATTGTTTCCGTCAGTTTTTTGCGTTGTCATGAGCTCTTCACCGTGCTTTTTCCCGCAATGAGCAAGAGCGTTTTGTGGAAGAGCAAGGCTAAGAGCGCAAGTAAGAGCAAGGGCAAAAAGGCCAAGAGAGACGATGCTTTTTTTCATGGTATTTCCTCGAATTTAAGAGATTTCTATAGTTTTTCATAATTTTACAAGCCTTCTGCTTCTTTGTCAAGTGAGGCTTTTGGGCGAGGCTTTTTTTGTGTGTTTTTTTGGGCAAAATGCTGTGTAGACAGAGAAGCAAAATTGTGTCATAATGCGTGGCTATTTAGAAGATTGACCTTCGTGCATTTGAATAAAAATACGCAAATTCATGTAGACTTTGCGAGCAAAGCTTGCTTCATACAGTCAAAAGAGGCGACCATGTCACACCGTGTTACAAAAACCATTGAATCTATTAACAAACGTATCTTAGAAGGCAAGGCTGTTATCGTCAATGCCGAAGAAATGTGCGGCATCGTTCATGAGCTTGGCAAAGTTCAGGCAGCTCAAGAAATCGATGTCGTCACAACAGGCACCTTCTCGCCCATGTGTTCTTCTGGCCTTTTGTTCAATACTGGGCAAACAGAAGCGCAAACAATTAAAACAAGCAAGGTTTGGCTCAACAATGTCCCAGCTTATGCTGGCATTGCCGCTGTTGACGCCTATATTGGCGCAACAGAGCCCGCAGAAGGCGACCCACTAAACAGTCGTCACCCAGGGAAGTTCCTCTATGGCGGCGGGCACGTCATCGAAGACCTCGTCGCAAAACGACCTGTCACCTACCGTGCCACAGGCTATGGCACAGATTGCTACCCTTGCAAGAGCAGTGACCGTATCCTCACTCTCGACGAGATCCCCTTTGCTCAACTTTTTAATCCTAGAAACTGCTATCAAAATTATAATGTGGCTGTTAATGTCGGAGAAGGGACAAAATACACCTATATGGGCCCCGTCAAAGCCAATTTAGGCAATGCAAATTTTGCCACAGCAGGACGCCTATCTCCCTTATTCAATGACCCTTATTGCAAGACCATTGGCCTTGGGACACGCATCTTTCTTGGTGGCGGCATAGGCTATGTCCTTGGTGCAGGCACCCAGCACGTCGCCACCCCACAGCGCAACGAAAAAGGCATTCCCCTTACGCCCTCTGGAACTCTCATGCTGCGTGGTGATCTCAAAGGCATGAACCCAAAATACCTCAGAGGCCTTTCTTTCCTAGGTTACAGCACAACGCTTGCCGTTGGCGTGGGCATTCCCATCCCTATTTTAAATGAAGACATTGCCGAATTTACAGCCATTGACAATGCCGACATTCTCTTGCCCGTAAAAGACTATTATCACGATTATGCCAACAAATCGCCTCGCATAATAAAGCATGTCTCGTATGATGAATTGCTCAGCGGCACAATCGAAGTCAATGGACAAAAAGTGCCGACCGTGCCGCTCACAAGCTATGCCTTGTCACTTGAAATTGCCAATGAACTCAAACAGTGGATACAAAGCGGCGCCTTCACACTCACACAGGCCGTTGATACTGTCCATTCTATATAATGAACTTTACAAAAAACACAATTAAAACAACCATTAAAGGATGAGCATGAAAAACATAGACGAACAAATAGCCCAAATCAAACGTGGCTGTGCAGAACTCATTGACGAAGGCGAACTCAGAAAAAAATTGGCTAAAAACAAGCCTCTTACCATTAAAGTAGGCTTTGACCCAACAGCCCCTGATCTTCACCTTGGGCATACAGTCGTTATGCACAAAATGCGGCATTTTCAAGAGCTTGGGCACAAAATTGTCTTTCTTATCGGTGATTTCACTGGCCTTATAGGCGACCCCTCTGGCCGCTCTGTTACTCGCCCACCACTCACACCCGAGCAAGTCGCAGAAAATGCCGAAACCTACAAAAAGCAGGTCTTCAAAATTCTTGACCCAGAAAAAACAGAAGTTCACTTCAACTCAACCTGGCTCAATGCCCTAAGCCCACAAGAACTCATCGCCCTTGCCTCTCGTTACACCCTTGCTCGCCTCATGGAAAGAGACGATTTTTCAAAGCGTTACAAAGAAAATACGCCCATTTCTGTCCACGAACTTCTCTACCCTCTTTTACAAGGCTACGATTCTGTCGTCTTAAAGGCCGATGTAGAGCTTGGCGGAACAGACCAAAAATTCAACCTGCTTGTCGGCCGTACCCTCATGAACCAATACCAACTCGAGCCGCAATGCATTCTCACCATGCCCCTGCTCGAAGGCCTTGACGGTGTGCGCAAAATGTCAAAATCCTACAAAAATTATGTAGGCATCGACGAACCGCCAGCCACACAATTTGGCAAAATCATGTCGATCTCAGACGAACTCATGTGGCGCTATTATGAACTTCTCAGCTCAAAAAGCCTTGCTGAAATTGAAGCCATGAAGGCCGATGTCGCCGCTGAACGCCTACACCCAAAAACAATCAAAGAAGACCTGGCCTACGATATCGTACTTCGCTATCACGGTGAAGCCATGGCAGAAGAAGCCAGAAAAGGCTTTGCCGCCGTCTTCGCCAAAGGTGGAAGCTTCCCCGAAGACGCCCCCACCCACGAATGCCAAACAGGCGATGCCAGCAAACCCCTAGTATTCCTCACAGACTCAGGCCTCACCAGCACCCGCGGAGAAGCAAGACGACTCCTGCAACAAGGCGCACTAAGCGTAAATGATGAAAAATACGATGACGCAGAAAGCCCCCTCCCCGCCGGTGAATACGAAGTAAAACTCGGCAAAAAACGCTTCCTACGACTATCGTAAAAGCATAATACAATGCCTCCGGCGGCCAAAGGGACTGAGTCCCTTTGGAAACCCCAAATAGTATATATGAAGGGAGTCTAAATTGATTAAAGACTCTCTTCGCTCATAACTAGGTCGAAGACTGCCGCAGGCTTCCGCCTGCTCGGTTAAGGGGAGTGGCAAAAGGCCTTCCTTATAGCCGACGGCAGTCGCCCGCTGTAGCGGGCTT
>CAYJIB010000082.1:0-8238 GCA_964370125.1 uncultured Desulfovibrionaceae bacterium | reverse complement strand
ACATCGGCTTATGATATGGCCTTGCTTGCCTTGTTTGCCCTTGGCCTTGTAGTTCTTCGTGTGAGAAGCCGTAAGAGTTAATCCTTCTCGCTATATTTAGCTCAAACAAATAGCGGGTGCTGTCTTTCAAGACGGCACCCGCTTTTGTTATTCGTTGGCAGTATGTATGCAAATGGAAGGAAGGCCTTTTGTCGCTCCACTCAGCAGAGCAGGCGGCAGCCTGCGGTAGTCTTCGGCTTAGCTTTGCCTAAAGCGAGGCTTTTAGCAATTCCAATTCCCTTATAGTCTACTATTTGGGGTTTCCAAAGGGACTCAGTCCCTTTGGCGACTTTTGGCCGCTCATTTGGCAGTATGTATGCAAATGGAAGCAAGTTCCATTTGCCTGCCTGCATTCGCTCAAAGCTCGCTACCGCGAGCGACTGCCGTCGGCTATAAGGAAGATCTTTTGGCGTTCCAATCAGCAGAGCAGGCGGCAGCCTGCGGTAGTCTTCGGCCTAGTTTTGACTAAAGCGAGGCTTTCACCAATTCCAATTCCCTTATATCTACTATTTGGGGTTTCCAAAGGGACTCAGTCCCTTTGGCCGCCGGAGGCACTGCCTTTGGCCGCCGGAGGCACTGCTTTCTGCTTTTAGTTATATGCCTTTAGGGCATCTTCCTGTGTCTTCGTACAGTTCGAGTCTTTCGCAGAATTTTCCGGAGATGGAGCAGGCTTTTTCTAGGTCAGCGCAAGCAGCGTCTTTTTCACGCATTAAGAAGCGCAGGTCTCCGCGATTGATGTAGGCTTCGCCCATATTTGGATTAAAGGCGATGGCACGGTCATAATCGTCTTCTGCTTCTTCAAATTTGTTGAGTTTTCGATAGGTGTTTCCACGATTGTAATAATACGAGGCCTCTACGGGGTAGAGGGCGATGGCTTCATCAAGTTCTTTTTTCCCTTCGTCAAATTTGCCAAGATCAACGAGGACAGTGGCAAGGGCGTTTCGGGCGTCGGCGTCTTGCGGGTGGGCTTTGACGTATTTTTGCAAGAGAGGTTCGGCGTCGGTGGCAAGGCCCATGGCATGATAGGCAAGGGCAAGATTGTATTCAATTTCAAGCGAATCTGGATTTTTCGATTGCAGGGCAAAGAGTTCTTGCAAGGCTTTTTCGGGCTTGCCCTCGTAGATATCAATGGCAGCTCTGCCGATAACGGCAGCAAGATACATGGGATCAAGGTCTAGGGCTTTGCGCAATTCTTTTTTTGCAGAGTCGATTTGCCCGCTTTCATAATAGGCTGTGGCGAGGTTTGTGTGAAGGGCTGCCGCTCCGGGGTTTTGCCTTATGGCTTGCTCAAAAACAGGGATTGCGCTTTGTGGCTGTCTGCATTGCATATAGGCCATGCCAAGGCCATTGTAGATGCCTGTTTGTTGGGATTGTTGCAAGGCAAGGCTGAATTGATTGACACTTTCTTCGCAGCGTCCTTCGCTGTAGGCTTTGATGGCATTTTCAATAAGCGTGGCTGTCGCTTTAGCTTCTGGGCCAGTGGTGAAGGGCGTGCTTTGCTTTTTTGGCGCACAAGCGCTAAGGCTTAGCATGCTTAGGCAAGCAAAAGAAATGATAAGGGCGCGTTTTCCTTGCAAAAAAAATCGTTGCGTGATCATAAATAATCCTCATGGATAGTTTCTAGCGATAAATAATCGTCTCGGTACAAGACAGGTCTGCCGATTGCGGGGATGTGGAGTGTTGCTACAATATCGCCCTTTTGTACCCATACAATGCTTTCTTCCATAATGCCTAAAGGGTGCACGCTAATGGCTTGAAAGTCATCACCAAGTGCTTCTTCGTTTAGGGCTGTAAGCTCGACATCGTTTTCAAGCTCGAGCTCGTATAAAATGTCTTCACCGTGCACAATTTGCAAATAGGTGCGTGAGATTTCAAGCTCGACAGAGTCATTGAGCAAAATCGCACGGCTTCTTGCTTCAGTGGCGATATGCGCAAGCTTGTCGGTTTGTGCGCTGATGTCTTCATCTTCTGAAAACAAAATGCCTGTGGTCATGGTCAACATTATGCCAACAAGCAACATGACCACGAGCAATTCAAGCAAGGTAAAGCCAGAAGTTTTTTTGGCAGAAAAAAGTCCCTTTGCAACAAAAGGCTGGGGGGCTTTTTTCTGCGTAAGAAGTCGCTTGCAGGGCGTATTTTTTGACAAAAGAGACATGAAAATCAATGCTCGCCATGGGTTTTATTGTTGGATTTTAATTGTTAAAGGTTTAGGGCTTGTCCGTAAATAGGCAGAGCGAGTGTCGAGGGCAAGGAAAAATTCATTTTTGCGGAGTGGAGTGTACTCTTATGGTACTCGACCGGAGCAAAAATGGGTTTTGACGCTGTCATCGGCCTCGAAATGTTTATTTACGGATAAGCCTTTAGTTGTTTCTGTCTTCCTCAACACCGATGTCAAGATTTTCTTCATCGCCACCTTCTACACCGTCTGCGCCAAAGCTGATGATGACAAAAGGCTCTCTTTCACCCGGCATAATATAGACATAATTGTTCCCCCAAGGATCTTCGGGGAGCTTGCTCATATAGCCATTTGTCGGATAATTTTTTGGGTTTTTTCCGATGCTTGGCTTTTCGACAAGGGCTTCAAGACCTTGTTCGGTGGTTGGGTAAAAGCCATTGTCTAAGTAGAATTTCTTAACGGCGGTAGAAAGATTTTCGATTTGCATTT
This sequence comes from uncultured Desulfovibrionaceae bacterium, assembly GCA_964370125.1. Taxonomy (GTDB): domain Bacteria; phylum Desulfobacterota; class Desulfovibrionia; order Desulfovibrionales; family Desulfovibrionaceae; genus CAYJIB01. The sequence continues at coordinate 5,534 of CAYJIB010000082.1, read as the reverse complement.
CAGCTTGGACAACACGGGCTTTGTGCGGCTCGTCCATAAATTGTGGGACAACAATGGCGCCCAAGATACCTAAGATAACGATAACGATCATGAGTTCAAGCAGGGTAAAACCCGCTCTTGCTCTTTGTGATTTACTTTGTTTTTGCATTTTTTTCTCCAAACTTTTAAGGGTTTTATTGTATCAGTCGATAAGACCAAATCACTTTAATATCTGTCGCCATGCCTATGGAAAGAAGCTGTGTCTTTCTTGCCCCAGAACCGATATCGACAAGTAACCTGTACACACGGCTTTTGTTGTCCACAAGGCCAATGGGCAGGGCAAGGCCGTATTGTTCAAAAATTTCATTGTACCATCTTGTTGTCTCTCGGGTGACCTTGTCGGCTCTTTCCTCCAAAATGTCTTCGGTAAAGGCAAGGGCGGAATCAGGATCGGGATTTAAGGCAGCTACAATAAAGGGTTGCAGGGTGTTCATATTCATTGGCCCCATAGACCACGTGGTGACAAGGTCAAGCAAGCCAGGAATAGCCCCCCTGCCAAGAAGCAGACGCTCTTGCCATTCTTCTGACAGGTCTGGCCAACGCAAAAGCCAGAGTTCCTGCGGATTTTGAAAAATCCGCTTTGGAGGCAAGCGAGGCACATCTTGGTCAAGATACCATTCTTTGCTTTCTTCATCAAGTTCTTCAAGGCCCGTCCACTGAAAAATTGATTTGAGAAAACCTTCTCCAAGGCTCTCTAATTCTTGATCATTTGCGCTATAGCCGTGTTGCTTGAGCAAATAAATAATCAGGCGTAAAAATATTTTTTGCGATTCTTCTTGCAAGCCCCTGTCTGTTGAATAAAAACGGACAATGCGATTTAAGGGAAAGAGGCTGTTTTCATCGGCTATTTCACCTTCAAATTCAGAAGCCGAAAATTCAGCGGAAAATTCTTCCCATAAAAGAGGAGATTCTTCAAAATCATAGGGGCTTCTTCTTTGAAAGGTTTCTTCAACGTATTGCTTTGTTAGGATTATTGTGGCGTATTGTTCGGCCGATTCTGTAAGCAATTTTGATTGCAAAATAGAACGGGTCGAACTTGAAAGGGCATAATCCAAGAAGGCATAGCGACTAAATTCGACAGACAAAATCGAAAGGGCCGTTAGCACAATCAGCACAAGCATAAGCACAGCCCCACGCTCTTTGCTCTTTTTTTGAGGAAGAGCTTCGGACTGCGCATTTGGCAAATTTTCGCCATGTTGTGTCATATTATCTGCCATCTATGGTGCTTTCCTTTTTGAGCAAGGGGACGATAAAATCGTCTTCGTCGTCTTCTGTTCCGTTTTCTGGGAGAAAGGTAAAGCGCAAGGCAAGCGCATTTGTATCAAAATCTGTCCATTCTTCATCGTATTCATTGTCGATAAGCAGGCCAAGCCTGATTTCTTCTACATCTCGCATAAGTACAAGCTCTGACCAAGCAAAATCGCCGTCAATCCCACAAAAAGCCCTTTCTCTGCGAATGAAATTGTGGCTGTCCCTGCTCTCTTTTAAGACATATTCCACACAGACAGCGGGCGGAGTGTCGCTCATTGTAATAAATTCGCTCTTGCTTGTCAGGCTGTGATTGGTCGCAAAGGCGAGGACCACCTCGTCTTCGTGCTCAACATAGTCTATGTTTGTGGCCTCAATAAAATCGCTCGACAAGGTGATAAGCTCTTTACTTGGTGCAGGGAAGGCATTGTTTTCTGATCGAATAATCATATTGGCGATGTCTTGATCGATAATGGCCTTGACCATGCGCTCAGCCTCTCTTTCGCCGACGATATTTTTAAGGTATTGCCCATTTTCAAGCACAGAACGGTAGGTCGAAAAAAGGACAGAACCGATAATGCTGGTTAAGAGCATAGCGATGAGCAATTCAATAAGGGTAAAGCCCTTTTGCCCTGTTTTTTTCGTGTTTTTTGCAGGCAAAAAAGTATGAGAATGAGGCAAGAGAGGGGCAGGGCGAGACTTCATGGTATGAGATATTCAAGAGTGAGAGTGTGTGGGGGATTGTATTGTTTGTCGGTAAGGGTAAGCTCTATGCGACGTCCTGATACATTTCTTAAAGGGAAGAGCTTTGAGGACCATTCCACATCGGGATAGTCGGGCGCAAGCGTGCCTCTTTGAATATAATCTTTGTCTTCGGCGTGGACAAGGTCAAGAAGGACTGCCCGCCCTGCATACAAGACTTCATCAAGCCACTTTGTTTCGGCAACCTGCCTTTGGTGTTCGCCAATGCTTCTAACGGTTACAAGGGCAACACTGCTAAGAATTGCAATGGCCACAAGCACCTCTAAGAGAGTAAAGGCGGCATTGTTCTTGGCTTTTCTTTTCTTGCTCATGAAGCCTTTCCTTGGCGAATAATCACCATATCCATATCGAGCAAATTGGCGTCATTGCGTGTGATGGTCAAGTTTTCAAGATGGGTGTCTGGATAAGACTCAAGAGCAAAAAGCCAAGCGATCCCTTGATTGAGGTAAAGACCTGTTATGCGTAAGTCAATACGCTCGCCTTCGTCATTTGAGCGCTGAGAAAGAGGGCGCAAGGTTTCAATATTGCTTGTCAGACCAAGCCTGTCGGCTTCTCTATTCAGTCGTCCAAAAAGGGAAATTTCTTCTTGTTGGGGCTTTTTCTTTGACACATCAACAAGGGCGGCTAAATTGGCAATGCGTGTATATTCTTCTTGATTGGCACGCACCCTTGCTTCCCCTTCGCTTCTGTAGCTAAAAAGAGGTACGATGATGAGGGCAAGGATAAGGACAGTCGCTCCCGCAATGAGGCCAAGCCTGATTTTTTGCTGTTTATTCATTGCCTTCCTCCAAGAAACGAATGGACAAATCAAAGGCGACTTGGCTACCTGTTTGGCTATTTGCTTGGCCTTCTTTTTGCTCGCCTGCACTTGAAGAAGCGACAAGAGGCAAGTCTATGGGCTTTTCTAATGCTGTGGCACGAAGGATCTGCACTTCTTCAATGCGATCTTCTTGTGAAAGGGCTTGTCGCAAGCTTTCGACCTGTTCAAAACTTCCCGCAATACCCGCAATTTGACAGCGATTTCTCTCAAAGCTTATACGACTTATCCGCAAAGCAACAGTATTTGGCGTAGCCGTGTGCAAGCTCTTGATCGATTGCAAAATAAAGAGGGCGGCACGAGCGCTGCTATTGTCATCTTGGTTAATGCGTCCAAGAAGGACAGAGCGCATCTGCAATGAAGTCATATTGCTTCTGGCGTCTGGTGCGGCTTTTTTAAAGGCTGCCAAAGTTTCTCTTCTGTAAAGATCCGCTTCTTTATGCAAAAAACGCCCTTCTGCCCATACATTAAAGAGATAGCACACAAAGACAAGGCTTGCCACAGAGAGAGCAGGAATATATTTGTGATAACGAGACAAGGCACTGTGCGCCTGCGGGCGACTTTGTCTTTGAAAAGCAGGAAGACGAGACTGCGCCCTTGTGCCGACATTTGCTGGCAAGCTTATAGCAAGTCTTGGGATTTGCGCAAGACCCAAAGAAAGCAGGCGCGTCATGCTCGTTTCGCCCTCATAAAAAGTAGCCTTGCTATAAGGAATATCTTTTCCAAGAATAACAAAGGGAAGTTGCAGACTTTCACCCAAGTCCTGCGCTATTTGCTCGCCCCCTTCCTTGGCAAAAGAGTCCCCAAAGAAGACAGCTTGCGTTGCCTTTATAGGCAGGCCTTCAAGGACGATAGAAATATCGCGGCACAAGGCCTTGATAGCCATGTTTGTTTCTTTTCCTTCTTGCTCTTGCTCGCCAATTCCTTTAATACCTTGCGGGATAAAGCGCACACGGTGGATACGTCCCTTTGACACAAGGCTGACAACAGAATGCTCTGAATGTATATGTAAAATGAGCTGAATTTCTTGACTTTTTGGCAAGGCATAGAGCAAGGGGAAGGGCTCAAAAGTGATGAGCGTGGGATAGATTTCTGCCTTGCTAAAGGCCCCCTCCCACATATCAATGGCGCTTTTTGCACAAGACACCGTCACAAGGTGGCTGTTTTTATCCATTGAGAGGGCATTGTTCGTGTACATGCGGTGTTCAAGATCTTCGGCCGCAATGGGGAATTCCGCATCAAGCAAGAGATTAAGCGCTTGATTTATTTTGCTTTTTGCACGAAAGGGGAAGGTCCATTCACGAAAAAGCGTTGTTTCAGGAATAAGGCAAAGGCGGACATCTTTTGGGCAAGCAATCTGCAAAGACTTAAAGGTCTCTTGCATATCTTTAAGGATAGCGACAATGCCTTCTTCGCTTGTGCAAGTGCCTTCAAAGACTTGGGTATAGGTCATCTCACAGCTTTTTAGGCCGAGCTGGAAGATCGTGGCTTTAAGGCCTTTGTGGCTTTGTATGAGAATGAGGCAAGTTCTTTTTAGCATGAAACACCGTATTATAACAAAATGTTGATTTTCTTAATATTTTATAGGGGAACATCAATGCTTGGTCTGCGCAAAGTTCCTGCCATATTGATAAGCACTTGGTCATTTCTTTTCAAAGCCTGCAGTGTGCGAGCGGGGACAAATTGTTCATTGAGTTCTTCAAGAGGAATGGTCACAATCGAGCGCAAATTCAGTCGAGAGTCGAGAGGTTGAACGCTGTTGGCTGTTATCCCGCCGTCAAAACTCACAGAAAAAACAGGATTTTCTATGCGGGCTTCTTCAATAAGGATATCGTTTTTCTCCCAAGCACTTTTGGCATGACCCCGTATATCTTCAAGATTTGGATTTACAAGCATGGGCAAGCTGTGTTCAGCCCTCACCCCCTCTAAAATAAGCTCAAGTGCGCCCTTTCCTGCAAAAATTTGTGGGATTTTGCGATTGTTTAAGGGAGCCTCTAAGCTCAATTTCACATCGGTTTCACCCTCTTTAATGCTCACAAGGCTCTCATATTGCCCGACATTGGCAAGCGGCATAATATCAGCAATCTGCAAATTCTTGCCGTCCACTTCAAGGCTGATGTCTTCAGGGCTAAATAAAGACGAAGCCTCTATCGTGGCCTCAATTGTGCCGCCAAAAGCCTTAGCTTCAATGTCCATCGTAGAAGTAAGCACATTGATTGAAGCATGAAGGTCTCGCACCTCAATATTCTCTCCGCTCTTTGTTCTGTAGCGAAGGTTGGCAATGCTGACCGAAGGCGGTAAAAGTTCAATTTGTGGCTTGTCCATAAAAAGGCCAAACTTTGCGGCCTGCTCACGAGCAAATAAAACACCGCTCTCAAGGCGGTCCTTGCCGTACAAAAGAGACAAAAATAGGGCATAAAAAAGCACAAAACACAAGGCGCAAAGCAAAAAGCCCCTTGAGGTTTTTGTTGGCAACCGTAAGTTGCCTCTAATTTGTGCGAGATATTTCATAAAAATTTTTTCTTTTTTGGGTTTATTCTTTTTGGGTTTATCTTTGAGAGGGCTTTTTCTTTTTTGGCTTATTCTTTTTGGGCTTATCTTTGAGAATAAGTTTTCCTGTCACATTACTCTATTATAACTTATAAGTATCTTCTGTTGTTGTTCGAGG
>CAYJIB010000081.1:173-8260 GCA_964370125.1 uncultured Desulfovibrionaceae bacterium | reverse complement strand
CTGCTTTTTTATACAAAAACTTGATCGAAAACTGCCGCAGGCTGCCGCCTGCTCGGATGATTTGAGATACAAGGCTTCATTTGAACCTTTGGAAATGAGCGAAAAATTAAAGCCCAGAGTCGCAAAACTCTGGGCTTTGTATTTGTAAAGGCAGTCGCTGATAAAAGCTTATCAGACCTGACCTTTGAGGCTTATTTTACGTGAGAAGCAACAACGTCAGCTGTACGAGCTTGAACAGCTTCAACACGCTTTACAAGGCTGTCAGCATAGGCCTTCATGTCGGTGATAGGTCTTGTTGCAACGCCAGAATCCATAGCGGCTTGTGCTACTGCTGGAGTTTCCCAAGCGATGATGCGTGGGTCAAGCGGCTTTGGAATGACATAGTCAATACCAAATTCAAAGCTCTTTACACCATAGGCGTCACAAACGCTTTGTGGTACAGGTTCTTTGGCAAGTTCAGCCAAAGACTTTGCCGCGGCAACTTTCATGGCTTCGTTGATTTCTGTTGCGCCAACATCAAGAGCGCCACGGAAAATGAAGGGGAAGCCAGATACGTTGTTGACCTGATTTGGATAGTCAGAACGGCCAGTACCCATAATAGCGTTAGGCACAGCGGCAAGAGCATCAGGATAGGTGATTTCTGGATCTGGGTTTGCACAAGCAAAGATGATCGGTGAAGGGGCCATGGATTTTACCATGTCTTTTGAGACGAGGTCTTTTTGAGAAAGACCGAGGAAGAGGTGCGCGCCCTTCATGGCTTCAGCAAGGGTCTTGTCTTTTTTCTGTGCAAATTCTGCTTTGTACTTGTTGAGGTCTGTGCGTCCAGTGTGGAGCAAGCCTCTTGAGTCAAACATATAGATATTTGCTGGGTCAACACCAAGAGACACATAGAAATGCGCAGAAGCGATACCAGCAGCACCAGCACCAGAAATAACTACAATCATGTCTTCAATTTTGTGGCCAGAAATTTCTGCGCCATTGATAAGGCCAGCACCAGAAATAATAGCTGTGCCGTGTTGGTCATCGTGCATGATGGGGATAGAAAGCTCACGCTTTAAAACTTCTTCGATATAGAAGCATTCTGGGGCTTTAATGTCTTCAAGGTTGATACCGCCAAAGGTCGGCTCAAGAGCTTTAACAATAGAAATAAGCTCATCAGGGTCAGAGACATTCAAGTTGATGTCATAAACGTCGATGTCTGCAAAAGATTTAAACAAAATGCCTTTGCCTTCCATAACGGGCTTGCCCGCAAGCGCTCCGATATTTCCAAGACCAAGAACCGCTGTACCGTTAGACACAACAGCAACAAGGTTGGCTCTGTTGGTGTAGAGTGCTGCGTCTTCTGGGTTTTCAGCAATAGCAAGGCAAGCCTTGGCTACACCTGGTGAATAGGCAAGAGACAAATCAAGCTGTGTTTTACATGACTTACAAGGAAGAGTTTCAAGTTTTCCCGGACGTGGGAATTGGTGATAATCAAGAGCGTCTTTGGTGGTAAATGTAGACATGAACGTTTCCTCTTAGTAAAGAATGCTGAAAATAGGCCTTTGTGCCTAAAAGACACTTTGGCTCCCAATGCCGCATAGAAGATGTTTCGCAAGCATACTTGCGAAAAAGACTATACAAAAAAAAGTGAAAAAACTCAAGCAGGAAATTACAGCAAGAAATAGCCTATCGGCAAAGCCTTGTTTCAAGTTTTTTTTGATAAAAAAGTGCAAAAAGGCTCAAAAAACACGAAAAAGCGATGCCATACAAGCTAAGTTCGGGGACTTTGATGATATTTCCTAAAAATCCAAGAAAACTTCCGCCGCCAATAGCAAAAAGCAAGAAAGGAAGGTGCAAGGGCCTTTTTCCATGAAAATATATGGCAAAAGCTAAAGGAAGCACCACGCCCGGTACATAGACAGAATATGAAGCAAACAAAAGACCAATAATATTGCTCTTTGTAAGGGCAAGTATCAAGGCCGCTGCGCCCACAAGCAAGACAATAAGACGGCTGTGACGAATGTCCTTGCTCTGAAAAATATCGTGAGAAAGAATGGTTGCTGTACTCATAAGGCAAGTGTCCGCTGAAGAGATTAAAGCAGAAATAAGACCAAGCGTAAGAAAAATAGCCAAGGGGGCAGGTAAGTGATGGCTGATAAGCTGGGTCAAGAAATTTGCCTCGCCAACTTTTTTAAGGTCAAAAAGAGCAAAATGCGCCACATAGGTCATAAGCAAAGCGAAGATGAAAAGCATAAAGCCCGCAATCAAGGCAGATTTTTGTGCGGTTTTTTCATCTTTTGCTGAAAGATTGCGAGAAAAAATGTCAGGACCTACAAAAAAAGCAAGTCCGCCCACAAGAAAGATAGAAAAAAAGTCATATGCTTGAAAATTTTCATTGAAAAGTTCAAAACGAAAGGCAAGATTTTGAGAGGCAAGAGAGAAATCCAGCCAAGCAAGGCTTTCGCCCTCTGAAAGAAAGAAATAATTGCTAAAATACATCAAGAAAAAGACAGCGACAAGAGTGCAAAAAAGAATAAGAAATTGATAGCCGTCTGTCTTGATGATTGAAAATTGTCCGCCAAGCAAGGTGTAGGCAATAACAAAAAGAGCGACCAAGGCTATGATATGTTTTGGATTTTGATCTGGGCTAATGACAGAAAGCAATTGCCCAAGAGCGATAAATTGAGCGGCCACAATGCCAAGCCATGTCATGCAAATAATCACAGAAATAAAGAGCGAAGCCTTGCGCCCAATCACAAGCCTTGCAAGGTGCGGCAAAGAATAGGCATTGAGGCGGCGGACAGGTTTTGCCAGCAAAAAGGCCTGCAAAATAAGGAAAAAAGCCCCAGATCCCAGCCACCAAAAAGCAGGAAAACCTTTTTTTTCTACCAAAGAAGCCAGACCAAAGGTGGCTGTGCCGCCAATGATTGTTGCCAAAAGAGAAAGGCTCACACTAAGCGTGCCTTGATTTGCGCCAGCGAGGGTAAAATCTTTATAATTTTTGACCTTTCTAAAGCTCAAAAAACCAAAAAAGAGCATGAGCAATAAATAGGCATAAAAAAGAACGTCCATTTCTTCTCCATCTCTGCAATGAAAAGGCTTTTTCTATACAAAAAAATCAAGCAAAAGAAACCATCTTAAAAAGACGCTCTTTTTGTGTGACGGTAATATGAAAAAATTGATTTTGCGGAATAAACATATAGGGCACATCTTCTTCTCTGTGAAACAAAAAAAGAGAAAGAATGATGCGATTGATCGCCTGATGCCCAACAATCATTAAAGGATTGTCGCCAGCCATATACATAGCTCGGCGAAGGCCCCGCTCCACACGCTTTTTTAGCATCTCATAGCTTTCACCTTGAGGATAGACATAGGTGTATTTGTCTGCGCTGCGTTTTTTGTATTCTTCTGGCATTTGCTCTTTAACAGCTGCATAGGTCATCTCTTCGCATATGCCGGCATTGATTTCGTCAAATTCTGCCATAGCCGTAACAGTGGTCGACTGGCGAGTAGACAATAAAGGCTCTGCCATTTGGGCCGTTCGTGCCTTTGTTGAGGTAAAAAGAAAGGGGAGGTGTATGCCTGAAAAATACTTTGCCAAGTCTTGCGCTTGTTGTTTGCCTTTTTCGGTAAGGTTGGCATTTCCTCCAAGGCGGCCTTCTTGATTATACACTGTCTCGCCATGCCGCACCAAGTACAAATTGTTTACCCAGCGCAAAGAAACAATATTTCGGATAGCCGCATAATAAGGGATGCTGCTGCTTGGCGCTTCTGCAAGGATTTCACAGTTAACGGGATCAACCCGGATCCAACAAGGCGCACTGACTAAAGGCTCATAGCCTTCAGCATAATAATCAATCCGCTCATAAAAACTTTCTAAAGCTTCTTTTTCTGTGAGGTGTGAAAATTCTGGCAAGCGGGTTTTTCGCAAAATAGAGGCTTCGAGCAAGACAGGGTCTTCGTTTACGCATTCAATAAAGAGCATGGGGTGATCACGCAAGGCGCCCATGAGGGCATTTCTTTGCGCTCTAGTGCCATTTGTGGCGTCCAAGATTGCAACATCGCCCTTTGTTGCCAGCCATTCTTGCGCACGCAACATATTTTCTCTGGCAATGCTCTTTCTTGCTTGCATGGCCTCAACATTGTTTTTTGAAAAAAAATACGGTTCGGCACTTGAGCAGCCAAAACGCTCCCTTCGCATGTCGCCATTGTTAAAAATCGCTGTATGTACACCAAGGCCGTTAAGGTCATGCGCAATGCGCTTTGCAAGGCGGCTTTTCCCACGAGCGGGCAAGCCCACCATACAGACATAAAGCTTACTCATTATTAGGCCTCATTGTTGAAAAGAGTTCTTTCTGTACACGCCAATCACATTGGGAAGCTGGGCTATGGAATTGTTTTGTGCCCAAAATTCAAGATAATCACGCCCAAGCCAGACGGCGTTCATATTTGGGCTACGAAGCATAAGGCCGGCTTGTGCTCCGCCCTCAAGATACATGACAGGACCAATTTCATAAGGAAGGCTCAGCATGAGTGAGGCAAAGTCTACGCCAAGAATAGGGTCTCGGCAATGGATAAAGAGAAGTGAGCCGTCTGTCGCACGACCAAGAGCTGAAATTGCATGCCTTGGCCCGCCTTTTTGCCACAAAAGGCGACCGTCTGCGCTTGTCATGCGATAATTTTGCACGACCATTTCGTATTGATTGATGATTGTTTCCCAATCGTCAAATTGGCGGTCAAGAAGCTGCGCTTCGGGTAATGTCTTTGGCAATGTTTTTGGCGATGCTTCGTTTGTGCTTTGGCTATCGTTTATTTCACTATTTTTTGGCTCAGCCACAAAGAATGCGCCAAAGTTTTTTGCAATATGCGCATTGTTTAGGTGGTCATGCACACGCAAATAGCCAGTACTTGTTATGCCGTCTGGCAAATACATGCTGGCATTGATGGCGATAAGCAAATTTTTTTGCGCTGCCCAGTCACCAAGGGACATCGCTTGAGCTTTTGAAGCCGATGTTGCGTACACAGCAAAGCCAAATTGACTTGGCGAGACACGCAACATAATAATATGGACAGCAGCCCCAAGCGAGTCTATTGCGGGGAAAAGACCAATGTCGAGCCCGTCTTCAATTTTTTGCCAAGGCGGCATATCTGTCGCTTGAAAAGCCCAAGCGGCGACGGGCTCTTCTTCGCTTGAAGAATTTTCTTGAAGGTCTTCAGAGGAAACACTTTGAATACCCTCTGGAGAATGTTCTGCATCGCTAGTAGCCCTCACTTCCTCAAGGGCATGAATATCTGTAAGGGCTTTGGCATCAGTAATAGGCTCAACTTCTTCAAGAGCTTGTATTTCTGTAGCTGTCTTGGTATTGCTTGCGAGGCTTTCCGCCTGTTTTGATTCTTGCATTAAGCTTGAAATATCAGTGCTTTGTGCAAAGGGAGATGGGCACAAAATAAGCGAAAAGACCAAGCCTAAGAAAAAAGGCAAAGTCTGTCGCCAAAAGCGCAAAGAAAAAAGAATACGAGCAGTTTGAGTATTCATTATTTAAATTTACACGAGAAAGTCAAAATCTGCAAGAATATATATCGCACAAATAAGGCCATAATCAGCTAAAATTTAAGAAAAAAGAATTTTTTTGTGGAAAAATTTTGTTTTTTTTTCGTACAAACCCTTCCCAAATGAAAAAAACAGATTATTTATGAACAGTGTATGGCAAAGACCCTTTTGCCCCGAAGTGGTGAAATTCTCCTTGTGCAAGGCGACAAGCGGCGCATGATGGAGACTTCTTAATTAAAGTAGCTTATTTCGTATTTGGAGGAAATAAAACAATGAATTTAAAGCCTTTACATGATCGTGTTCTTGTAAAACGTATTGAATCAGAAGAAAAAACTGCCGGCGGTCTCTATATCCCTGATTCTGCCAAAGAAAAGCCTTCTCGTGGTCAGATTATCGCTGCTGGCCCAGGAAAGCGTGATGAGAAAGGCGCCCTTGTCGCTATGTGCGTAAAAGCTGGTGACCTTGTGCTTTTTGGCAAATACGCTGGAACCGATGTGAAGCTTGATGGCGAAGATCATTTGATCATGCGTGAAGACGACATTCTCGCCATTATCGAATAAATTTGACATTTTTGGCATAAGGGCAAAAGCGCAAAATCTTGCTAGCTTTGCCCTCTGCTTTTTTTATTGAAACGAATCAGGCTTTTTTGCCTAATGAGTTATTTTTTAGAAAGATATTTTGGAGGAAAACCCCATGGCTGCTAAAGAAATTTTATTTGATGTAAAAGCTCGTGAAAGATTGTCTGCTGGTGTTGACAAGCTTGCCAATGCTGTAAAGGTGACACTTGGACCAAAAGGACGCAATGTTGTTATTGAAAAATCCTTTGGTGCACCTGTTATCACAAAAGACGGCGTTAGCGTCGCTAAAGAAATTGAACTTGAAGAAAGATTTGAAAATATGGGCGCGCAAATGGTTAAAGAAGTGGCTTCTAAAACCAGCGACATCGCTGGTGACGGAACAACTACCGCAACCGTTCTTGCTCAAGCCATCTACCGTGAAGGTGTTAAGCTTGTTGCCGCAGGCAGAAATCCCATGGCTATCAAGCGTGGTGTCGACAAAGCTGTTGACGCTATTGTTGAAGAGCTCGCAAGCATCGCAAAGCCTACTCGTGACCAAAAAGAAATCGCCCAAGTCGGTACAATTTCCGCAAACTCTGACACAACCATCGGCAATATCATTGCTGACGCTATGGCAAAAGTTGGCAAAGAAGGCGTTATCACTGTTGAAGAAGCCAAAGGCCTTGAGACAACCCTTGACGTTGTTGAAGGTATGAAGTTTGATCGTGGTTACCTTTCCCCTTACTTTGTCACCAATGGCGAAAAAATGGTTTGCGAACTCGACAATCCATTCATTCTTTGCAATGAAAAGAAAATCAGCGGCATGAAAGACCTTTTGCCTGTCCTTGAGCAAGTGGCCAAAGTAAACCGTCCCTTGCTTATCATTGCTGAAGACGTTGAAGGCGAAGCCCTCGCTACTCTTGTTGTAAACAAGCTCCGTGGTGCTTTGCAAGTTGTTGCAGTAAAAGCCCCTGGCTTTGGTGAGCGCAGAAAGGCTATGCTTGAAGACATCGCAGTTCTTACTGGCGGTGAAGCTGTATTTGAAGATCGTGGCGAAAAGCTCGAAAATATCGACCTTAGCGCCCTTGGCACAGCAAAGCGTGTGGTTATTGACAAAGAAAATACCACTATCGTTGACGGCGCTGGCTCTGCTGACGCTATTAAAGCTCGTGTAAAGCAAATTCGTGCGCAAATCGAAGACACAAGCTCTGATTATGACCGTGAAAAATTGCAAGAGCGTCTTGCAAAGCTTGTTGGTGGCGTTGCTGTTATTCAAGTTGGCGCGGCCACTGAAGTTGAAATGAAAGAAAAGAAAGACCGTGTTGATGATGCGCTTAACGCTACTCGCGCCGCTGTTGAAGAAGGCATCGTGCCTGGTGGCGGTGTGGCTTATGTTCGTTCTGCAAAAGTGCTTGAGAGCATTAAGCCTGCTGACGACGACGAAGCCTCTGGCCTCAACATTGTTTTCCGTGCGCTTGAAGAGCCGCTTCGCCAAATCGCCAGCAATGCGGGCTTTGAAGGCTCTATTGTTGTTGAAAAAGTGCGTGAAGGGAAAGACGGCTTTGGCTTTAACGCTGCAAGCGGCGAATATGAAGACCTTATCAAAGCCGGTGTAATCGATCCAAAGAAAGTAACCCGCATCGCTTTGCAAAATGCGGCTTCTGTTGCTTCTTTGCTTCTTACCACCGAATGCGCTATCGCTGAAAAACCTGAGCCAAAGAAAGACGCTATGCCCGGTATGGGTGGCATGGGCGGCATGGGCGGCATGGGTATGGACGGCATGTACTAGAAATAGAGAGATTGGATTTCTTTATTGAAGACAATCTTTATTATAAAAAAAGCCCCCTTTTGAAAGAAAGGGGGCTTTTTTTGGTTTTTGGGCTTTTTTTTGCTTTTTTTTGGGGGAGGGTAATGGGTTTTAATGGAAGCTGCCATTTTACGGCAGTTATCATATTAACTTTATTTATCTTATATTTTTGTGTGAGGGGGGACAGGGG
>CAYJIB010000081.1:0-130 GCA_964370125.1 uncultured Desulfovibrionaceae bacterium | reverse complement strand
CCCCCCCCCCCCCCCCCCCCCCCCCCCCCCCCCCCCCCCCCCCGATACTCGCCTCGCAAGTTTTATATTAAAAGTTTATTGAGATAAGATGAGAATTTCTTTGACCTAAACTTGCGAGGCTCATATATTT
>CAYJIB010000080.1:0-8470 GCA_964370125.1 uncultured Desulfovibrionaceae bacterium | reverse complement strand
AACCCCCCTCGAACAATAATAAAAGATAACTTATCAATTAAAAAACAAAGTAATGTGACACAGTAACTTCCATTAAAGAAATATCCCAAACCCTATACCCCTCGTACCCAATAGAAGATAACTATAAAATATAAAATAAGCCAAAGGAAAAAAATGAACACTTCAAAGACTCCCCTCCGCCTAGTCTTCATGGGAACACCCCCCTTTGCGGCAACAATCTTTCGGCATATCCACACATGGACAAAAAAACAAGGCCTGGCTGTCGACCTCATCGCTGCCTATTGCCAACCCGACAGACCCTCTGGCCGTGGAAAAAGCATCAAGCCCTGCGCCGTTAAAGAAGCTGCAAATGAGCTTGGTGTGCCCGTATACCAGCCTATAAATTTCCGTGAAGAAGCCGATGTCAAAATCCTTAGCGATCTAAAGCCCGACCTCTTGCTCGTTGCGGCCTATGGCTTGCTTCTCCCGCAAAAAGTACTGGATATCCCAAGCCTTGGGCCCTTTAATGTACACGCCTCACTCTTGCCAAAATACCGAGGTGCCGCCCCAATCCAAAGAGCCATAATGCAAGGTGAAAACACAACTGGCATCACCATTATGCGCATGGAAGCCGGCCTTGACACAGGCCCTATGCTCTTGCAAAAAGCCCTTGTCATCGGCAAAGACGATACATCGGGCACATTGCATGAAGAGCTTGCCGATCTTGGCGCAGAGCTTTTGCTAGAATTTTTAGACTTGACCATGAACAAAGCCATGCCCCCAAGCATTGTGCAAGACGATAGCAAGGCCACTCATGCCGCAAAACTAACAAAAGCTGATGGTTTTATTGATTTTTCCCAAAAAGGAAGTGCCGTCCATGCGCAAATGCGGGGCGTCTTGCCTTGGCCTGGGGCGCAAGCTGTCTTGCATTTAGAGGGGCGTGCGCCCTTGCCTGTAAAGCTAGAGCTTGGCACTTTTTTTGCAAGTCATACTTTGAACGATGCTCCTTTGGCAGAAGCTTTGCCCTTTAATGAAGAAGAACTGCAAGAAAAAGCTTGTGGAAGCCTTCTTGGACTTTATAAAGACGCTCTTGCTTTTAAGGTGCTTGACGGCCTGTATTTGATTAAGAGATTGCGCCCTTCTGGGAAGGGTGAGATGTCTGCAGCGGATTTTGCTCGTGGTTATGGAGCGTTTGGATTTGCAGAAGTTTTGCAATCTGAAGGATAGGTAATGAATTTCTTTCGTGGCTTTATTGTTCGCCTTGTATGGCCCTTTGTTGAGACAATAGGGGCTTTGCTTGGTCTTTCTCGAGGCAAGGTGCAAAGATTTTTTATTGATATAAACAATACTTTGCTAGAAAAAGAGGGAAAGACCTATGCCGCAAAAGAAATCTTGGTACTTTTGCCGCATTGTTTGCAGGTGAGCGATTGCGGAATCCGCCTGCTTCGCTCTATCGACAAATGCGTACGGTGTAAAAAATGTTCTTTGGCGGATCTTTGCGAAATTGAAGAAGGTTTTGCTGTGCATGTGGCTATTGCAACGGGGGGAACTCTTGCAAGGCGCATTGTGAAAGATTTAAGACCAAAGTGTATTATTGCAGTAGCTTGTGAGCGAGATTTGACAAGCGGCATCCAAGATACCTTTCCCTTGCCTGTTTATGCTGTGACCAATGTTTGCCCTTTTGGGCCTTGTGTGGATACGACGGTTGATATCGACAAAGTAAAGAGCGCTTTAAAGCTTTTTATTAAGGATTTTGTGTAGAGTGATGCAAAGTGCCTAAAGTAATAAGAAAAGTAGCCGATAGAATAGAATACAGACAAAAAGCCAACTTTTATCTTTTGTTTTCTCGCTTTTTGTCTAATAAAAAATTGAGAATTGCCTATGCCTGCTTTATCTGATTTAATTAAAATTCCAAGCACCAAAAAAGCTTTGCAAATGTCGTCAAAAGGCCGAGCTTTGTGGCTTGTTTGGGACGGCAAATTGCCAGAAATGGTTCCGACTATTCTTGAGGAATACGGCGGGACTTGCGTGACTTCTGCAGACAATCAGGCCTTGTGGTTCTTTTTTACAAACGATGTTCTCTTGGCTCTTGGCCGTCTTAAAGTGTGGGGAACTTTTAATCGGACAAGTCTTTTTGTCGAAATTTTTGATGCGTATTTTAACTTAACAGTCGATAGAGACACTTTTGTACTTTTTGATCCGCTCTTTACCAAGCAAAATATAAGCCCAGAGCCAGGCTTGCAAATTTGGGCGCACCCTTCTGTTATTGAAGCCGCAAATATTGTCCCCGGTCTTTCTTTTGCTTCTAGCAAGCCGCTAGCAGGCATGCCGCCTGTTGGCTTTGCCTTGCTTAATGCCGATTCAAGCCTGCCCTATAAGTCTACTCAAGGCTGGTACGCTGTTTTGCGTCCTCTTGGAAAACCACTAGACAAAGGCTTTGAACAGGGCTGGAAGTATATGCATTCGCTTTTTAGCCGTATGCTCTTGAATTTGCAGTTAAAATATTCTTTAGAGAGCAATGTCTTTATTATCCGCATTGCGTCTTTGCGAGATTTACGCGCCTATGTTCAGCAGCTTTTGGAGCTTTTTAATGATGTACAACCAAGGGGATCACAATATTGGCCTTGCCTTTCTGTTATAGCCGACCATACCGATTATATGCACAGTGCTGGCCTGCTTGACAGAGTTGGCTTACATTGGGACGATGTCATGCCAGACACGCTCTATGTAACATATCGTAATGCCTTCTTGCTTGGGAAATCCTTTAAGCGTAATGACTTAGAATATTCTGCAAACGCCACGACAGTCAGCTCTTGGGTAACCCTTTCTTTGGGCTCAACACCGCCCATCTCTGTAGAAAATATGCCCATTTTGATTGCTGGGCAACTTATCAAGGGCAGCGAAGAAAAGCCTTGTTTTTATTGTGGTGCAAAAAACCATTCTCCCCTCGAGTGCCCAGCAAGAAGCAAGCCTATGCAATCGCAAAACTTGTGGAAAGCTTTGGCTTGCACTGATATGGCAACGGCCAATGAATCTTTTCGCCAAATTGAGAGCACCCTTGAGGAAAAGGGCATTGCTGGTTATCGCCAATTTGAAGATATAAATACCCAGCCTGGCCTTTTTATGCAGTCAATCTTAGAAATAAATCTTGCATCGCAGGCCCGCGTAATTTTTACTCTTTGGGAAGCTAATGAAGACTTTATGCCCAAAGGAATGCGCATGAAGGAAGAGGTTTCTTTTGAGCGAGCAAAAATCTTGCCCAAAAAGAAAAAGAGGCCAAGGCGCGCTAGCTCGCAAGACAAAAGCCCCGCCTGGGATTTGCTTGTACGCTTTTTAAAAAGCACAAGTCATGAAATTTTTCCTCTCGACAAAGACATAGCTGAAGCTTTACGGCAAAATCCTCGAGATGTTTATTTGCACAGCTTGTCTGGTTTTTACGCTATGGAGCGCGGAAGGTATGAGCAAGCCATGGAATCTTGGCGCATGGCAGAGAGGATAAGTGGTGGCGGTCTTTTGCAGGCTTGGCACGGCTATTTGCAAGGACGCTTGCACGAAATACAGGGTGAATATACCGAAGCGGGCATGAAATACAGAGAGGTTTCTAAAGAAAATCCCAATTGGCTTGACGCAAAATACCGTTATTTGGTTTGCTGCATAAAAAGAGGTTTTGTTGATCTTTCTAAAAAAGACATTCGCGAAATGTTAGACACAAATCCCTATGTATTTAACCGTTTCTTAATCGACCCAGAACTCTACCGAGGTTATTTGAGCCTTGTGGACGTGCTTTATCCTTTGTGGGCGAAGATATTGCCTCGTTATGCCCTTGAAAAAGAAAATGGTGAAAGAATAGGCCAAAAGCTTGGTGAGTGGTTTGATAAAGACGAGCAAGCGACAAAGCCCTTTTTTGAAGAATGGCAGCGTATAAAAAATATTTCAGAAAAACACAATTTTGTTGCCTATTTTGGCGTGACAAAAGCTTATGCAGAGCTAGATCATGCCATGCAAATCTACATCGATAAATGCGTTGCCGCAATGCGAGAAGAATTTGGAAAATCCCTCATCGCTCTTGAAGCTGTCAGAGATGAGGCTTCGTGGTTTCCTTTTCCAAAAGCACTTATAGAATTTAACCGTTTATTTCGTTCATCTATAAGCATTCTCAATTGGTTCTTCTCTTCAAATTTGTTTGAAGCGCAAGCCTTTAGGCAGTCAAAAGAAGAGCTCATTAACCTAAATGACTTTATCAAGCAGCTTGAAAAACGCTTAACCGTATTGCGCATTGTGCGTGACGCAACCCTTTGTGCCTTGATTTTAGGACGTTCTTTTTTCTGGATGTTCCTTGTTGGTGCTGTGCTTTCTATTGCGGTGGTTATGGGGCTTCTTTTCTTTGGAGATGTTGCCGGCCTCTCTGGTCTTCAAGAAATTATCCGCAAAGATCATTGGGACATACAGGGCATGCTCTTGCTTATTGTAAGCCTTTTGTCTTTTGGTATCGCCACTTTACGAGTAACACTCACCTTTGAAAAAAGGCGCGATAAGCTTTTAGAAGAAGCAAAACAACAAAGAAAAAGCGCAAAAGAGCGCTATAAAGAGGCTCGTGGAGTTGACGAAGCTCTAGAAACTTAGTATTTCAAAAGCTCTTCGCAAAGCATTGCGAAGAGCTTTGGAGCTTTGACGCCAGTCATCTTCAAGGCAAAAAGTTGACACTTTTCTTAAAAGTGATACTTTCTTGAAAAAGGTGAAGACCATGAGCAAACTTATACATTATACCGTAGAACACACAGAAGAAGCGCTTCCTTCTCATCTCTTTGAAGATGCAAATTTTATGAAAGATTTTCGTGCGCTTGATGCCTTGCGTACCGAGCTTGTCGAAAAGGATTTCTTGGGCATTAACCTTCAAGGCATAGGCTTTGGAAATATTTCTTTGCGCTTGCCTTCGCATGACTCTTTGCCCGCAGGGGCCTTTATTATATCTGGTGCGGCAACTGGCAGGCACAAAGTGCTTGGCTTTGATGGTTATGCCTTGGTGAAAGAAACCTACAGAACAAGTAATCGTGTTGTCTCTCAAGGCCTTGTATTGCCCTCTTCAGAGGCTTTAAGCCACGCCGCTGTGTATGCGGCTTGTCCAAAAGTGCGTGTTGTTGTGCATGGCCACAATCCAAGAGTATACGCTCTTGGCCTTGCTTGGGGAGAAGACTACACCGAAGACGCCCTCAAATACGGAACCACTGACCTTGCTAAAGCGATTTCAAAGCTCACAGTCGGCAAAGAACAAGGTTTTTTCATTATGCACGGACATGAAAGCGGTTTCTTCCTCTATGAGCCCTCAATCAAAGGCATGGCACAGGCCTGTCAATCTTACAAAAGACACAGCGCCTTTATCGAAGGTTTTTAATTGAGTGACAAAGGCTTGGCATAAAACAAAGCTTCGTCACATAAAATAAGACTGGCCTTGCTTCTGACCAATCCGAAGGTGTGTTCTCGTTAAGCGAGTCTTCGAGCTTTACGAAAATCGAGAGCACGCGTGCCTTTTAAGAAAAGCGCGTGAAAATGCGTTTATCAACTTCGATTTTTTAGAAAAAAGCTCTTCCCTAAAAGATGGCAACAAAGCCGATTTTGGCCTCTTGCTTTTATCTTCTTTTTTGTTTACAATAGTTTTTAGAGATATTGAATACCTTTATTAACATGACGGTTTTTTGAGTGAACAAACGACAATTTTTGACAGCCTTATGCACCACAGCCTTGTGGGCGAAACTCGCTCCGCTTGATCTGCTCGCTCGTCCTGTTGGCAAGCCCATTCGCACTGAGCTTGTGCCAGCAAATTCGCTTGAACCCGACCTTGTGCCTCTTTCTTCTCTTTCAAATGAAGATATTGATATTACAGATTTTTCTGAATACGACTCGGCTGTGCGTGACTATCTTTTTAAGATGCGCCACTACGATCAAAGCTTTCCCGATGACGTTATTGTCGACCCCTCACAGCAAGCCTTGCTCGACTCGGTGTACAAACGCCTCTCTCACCTACAAGCCTATATCGGCCACGGCTTTTTTTACCTCACAAGCATAGACGAGGCTCGCCGCCACGCAAATAAATCCCCCGTCGGCTCTTTTGCAAGAAAAGAATTGCTCTATCTCGAAAGCCTTTTCCACACAGACGCAAAACTTTACGGCTTTCAAGACGCCAAGCCCCTGCCCGACTTTACAACACAAATCAAAAGAAAAAATGTCACCAAAATCCCTCGCATGGGCAACTATATTTACAAAGGGCCGGCAGAAAAAACCTGGAAAGAAATCCAAATGCTTCTTGGACCCGATGTCGTCCTCACCAGCGGTGTCCGCGGGATAGTCAAGCAATTCCACCTTTTTTTGGCAAAGGTAAAGAGCAATAACTACAATTTGTCGCTTGCTTCTCGCTCTTTAGCGCCTCCAGGCTATTCTTTTCATGGAGTAGGCGATTTTGATGTTGGCCAAAGAAATTTTGGCTTGCGCAATTTTTCCACAGAATTTATGGAAACAAAAATTTTCAAAGAACTTTCAAAGCGTGGTTACATCACTTTGCGCTACCCAAAAGACAATTTACTGGGTGTGCGCTTTGAACCTTGGCATGTGAAGGTAGACAAAGCCTAAGAGTAAAAAAAGCAAGAAAGTGTTTTTTAAGCCTCATAAACTGAACACCAAAGCCTATACAGCCTTGTGCCTTTCCCTATCAATTTTAACAAAAGGCAGGAAAATTATGGAAGCTGTTCGTAGAGAGCATGACAGTCTTGGTGAGATGCCCGTCCCAAAATCGGCCTATTATGGTTGCCAAACCATGCGAGCCCTTGATTCCTATCAAATTACAGGCGAGCCTATCAGCCGTGTGCCAAGCCTTGTTAAAGCCTTAGCACAGGTAAAAAAGGCCTGCGCCATAGCTAACTTTGAGCTTGAACTCTTGCCAGAGCACAAATGCCGTGCGATTTGTGCTGCTTGCGATGAAATCATTGCGGGTGGCTTGCTTGATGAATTTGTCGTAGATTGCGTGCAAGGCGGAGCAGGCACTTCTACAAATATGAACGCAAACGAAGTCATCTGTAATCGTGCCTTAGAAATTATGGGGCATGAAAAAGGCGAATACCAATTTTTGCACCCAAATGACGATGTCAATATGTCGCAATCGACAAATGATGTCTATCCCACAGCCTTTCGCCTTGCGCTTAGCTATGAACTGCGCACCATGCGCGGGGGAATGCATCAGCTTTTTGCTTCATTAGAAGCCAAGGCCAAAGAATTTGATCATATCCTCAAAATGGGGCGTACCCAGCTTCAAGACGCCGTCCCCATGACCCTAGGACAAGAATTTAGAGCCTGGTCGGTCATGGTCTTTGAAGACATAGAAAGAGCGCGTGAAGCCGTCAAGCTCATCCATGAAATCAATCTTGGCGCAACAGCTATCGGAACAGGCGTAAATACCATCCCTGGCTATGCCGCTCTTGCCACAGAAAAACTCTATGACATCACAGGTTTAGAGCTTGTTTTGGCAAAAGATCTGATCGAAGCCACCCAAGACACAGGGGCCTATGTGCAGCTTTCTGGTATACTAAAGCGCATTGCGGTTAAGCTTTCAAAAATTTGTAATGACTTGCGCTTGCTTTCAAGCGGGCCTCGTTGCGGCCTCAATGAAATCAATTTGCCGCCAAGAGCGCCGGGTTCTTCTATCATGCCCGGTAAAGTCAATCCTGTTATCCCAGAAGTGGTCAATCAAGTGGCCTTTAAGGTTATCGGCAATGACGTGACCGTGACCATGGCTGCCGAAGCGGGCCAGCTCGAGCTCAATGTGATGGAGCCAATCATAGCGTACAGCCTTTTTCAGTCTATCAGTATGTTGCGCAATGCCTGCTTTACTTTGGCTGATAAATGTATCGACGGCATAACAGCCAATGTTGATCATTGCCGCAACCTGGTGCTCAATTCTATCGGAATCGTGACAGCTCTTGTGCCTTTCCTTGGCTATGAGGTCTGTGCGAGTATTGCCAAAAAAGCCTTTGCAACAGGGCAATCTGTAAAAGATTTACTCATAGAAGAAGGGCATTATACCGAGGCTGAGCTTGAAGAACTCTTAAAACCAGAAAACATGGTGCGGCCTGTGAACTTTAAGATCACAAAGAAATAAGTGTATAAAAAAGCCGATTTGAAAAAGTCGGCTTTTTTATATTTCTTGAAAATACAGCTATTTTGTAAAGGATTTACCTTGAAAAAAGAATACATTATCCCAAATATTTACATTACTTTGCAGCCAGAAGAGCAAGAAATCGTTATGCCCAGACACAAGGCAAAGACCGTTCAACGCCTTTTCTTAGCCCTTGGACTTAGGGAATGCACAGCCCTTGTCATTCGTGAAGGCCGCCTCCTCACGCCAGACCAAAAAATCAATGGCGAAGATCGCTTGATTGTAAAAAAAGTAACTTCCGCTGGCTAGACTTTTGCCAAAGGCAGTGCCTCCGGCGGCCAAAGGCAG
>CAYJIB010000079.1:4560-8537 GCA_964370125.1 uncultured Desulfovibrionaceae bacterium | reverse complement strand
TCAGCCTTTATGTCATGCAATAAGCGTATCGTTTCTTAGAAGCTTTTCTTTGAATGAAAGTCATTGATTCACAATACTTTTTTATAGATTATACCTATCTTCTATTTGCGTTCGAGGGAGATGAGGGGCAAAGGGGGCGGGAAGATATATCAATGGTTTATTAAAATAAACTAGCCATCTCTTCGTCTCACTCTTTTGAGGCTCATATATTTCTCCCCCTTTACCTTTTGTTCCCCCACGTACTATAAACATAAGACAAATAAAGTTTATAAAATAAGTAAAGTGAATTGCTAACTTCCATTCAAAGAAAATTACAAAAAAAACACCTGATTGCTCAGGTGTTTTTTTGTATTCGTACATTTTGTCGAAAGTGCAAGCTTTTTTTCAGTGTCGACTGTTTTGCATGACTAAAAAGACGAGACATCTTCATGTGTACAGTCTAAGAACTATTTTGCC
Source organism: uncultured Desulfovibrionaceae bacterium (assembly GCA_964370125.1). Classification (GTDB taxonomy): domain Bacteria; phylum Desulfobacterota; class Desulfovibrionia; order Desulfovibrionales; family Desulfovibrionaceae; genus CAYJIB01. The sequence continues at coordinate 8,081 of CAYJIB010000079.1, read as the reverse complement.
GATTATGCCTTCATAATTAGCAAATTCTAAGCTTTACCTTAAAGGAATGTTCATTTTGCATTCAAGTTAAAACTGTCAAGCGTCTGAAAAACTTACCAAGCAATAACTGTATCGCCCGGAGGTGTCTTATAATATTCTGCTTGACTTGGTTTTACCTTTGCGGCTTCAATTTCTTCTGGTGTCAATTTTTTCATGGGGTCGTCACCTTTTTTCCAAGCGGCAAGCTGCTTGCCCTCTCTCCACCAAGTCAAATTGTCAAAATCGTGTACAAATTCTATTGGACCATTCATCATTTGATACAAGGCCAAGGCTTGCGCCTCACGTTCAGCGTCAGGTTTGCAAGCACGCCTTGTTGTGGCTATGGGGCCAAAGGTGACGATATTGTCTTTGTCAGTCGTGTAATTTCCAAAGAAGACATTGCAGCCGTCATAGCCAGAAATCCCACGGCCTTCTTCGTTTTTAACCAAGCGAATATGCACATCATATTCTTCGCCAGCAAGGGCTTCTTTGTCGCTAAAAGTTGTAGCTGTCCATACCTTGCCCTCTGGTGTAAGCCAAAGATCTTGCACGTCAAGAAATTGCGCTTTTTTGCTTGCGCAAGCCACAAGACCAAGGGAAGCACACACAAGCAAGGCTTTTAAAAAACGCCGAGAAGCACGAGAGTAAATCTGTTTTTTCATGATTTTTTCCTTAGAAAAAGAGTTTGTTTCAACAATCTGGCCTAGCTACCAAGAATTTGCCTCATAATACGTCTTGGCAGGTGAACAAAACAATGATATATTTAATAAAGAATTAATACACTATAGCTTTTTGTTTGTCAAAAGCAAAGACAAAAATATACATAAAGAGACAGTATGCGCCCTTGGATTTTTCCTGAAAGCTCAAAGCAAAAGCCCCCATACAGCTGGGCTGAAGACTTAGAGCTGCACCCAACAGTCGCCCTTTTGCTTTGGCAAAGAGGTTTTGTGAGCATAGATGAGGCCAATGTCTTTCTTAGCCCAAAATTGCGTTTTCTTGCGCCTTCGCATGATGTTTTTGGCATAGAAGAAGGGGCTAAGCTTTTGTTTGAAGCCGTACACGAAAAGAAAAAAGTGCTTGTTTGGGGCGATTATGATGCCGATGGCATAACGGCCTCTTGCCTTGTGCACCAAGTGCTTTCTGCGCATGGGGGCAATGTTTGCGTGCATATTCCGCACAGAGAACATGAAGGCTATGGTCTCAATGCTGAAAAATTAAAGGAATATATTGATGATGGATTTCAGGTGCTTATCTCGGTTGATTGCGGGATAAGCGATAAAGAGATCATCGCTTATGCAAGACAAAAAGGGCTTTTGTGCATTATTACTGATCATCACGCCTTGCCCGAAGAATTGCCCGAAGCACAGGCTCTTTGCAATCCACGCTTTGACCCCGAAGGGGAATGCGCAAATTTGGCAGGGGTTGGTGTGGCTTTTTTTCTTATGCGGGCTTTTTGCAGATTGTATGAAGAAGATCAGCGCTTTGATTTGCGAGAGGTGCTAGACCTTGTTGCCCTTGGCACTTTAGCCGATATGGTTCACCTTGACAGGCAAAATCGCATCATTGCCAAGAATGGTCTTGTGAAGTTAACAGAAGCACAAAGACCTGGCATTGCGGCCCTTAAAGAGGTGGCAAAATTTTCAGCCAAAGCGGCTTTGACGGCCAGCCAGGTGGTTTTTGCTTTAGCTCCACGTATCAATGCGGCTGGGCGACTTGGCGAAGCCATGAAGGCTTTAGAACTTTTGCAGGCAAAATCTCATGCAGAAGCCCGCCCTCTTGCAGAACAGCTTGATGCTTTTAATAAAAAGCGTCGTGAAGAAGAAGACAATATGTTTGCCGAGGCCAAGGAGCAATGCGAGCGAAATAAAGACAAACCGGCCTTTGTGGTCTTTGCGCCGCATTGGCATCAGGGGATAGTTGGCATTGTGGCTTCTCGTTTGGTTGAAATGTATCAAAGGCCAAGCCTTGTTTTGTGCGAATACGGCGGCTATGTAAAGGGTTCTGGGCGTTCTGTGCCTGGCTTTGATTTGCATAAGGCTTTAGAATCTTGTGCGGATTTGCTTGTGCGCTTTGGGGGGCATAAGCAGGCAGCGGGCTTGACCCTTATGCCGCATCATTTGCAAAATCTTGCAGATCGTTTTGAAGAGCTTGTTGTAGAGGCTTGCGGAAAGGAATGTATAAAGGTGCCTCTTTGCATTGATGCAGAGCTTCCTTTTGAAGAAGCTTCGGACTTTGCTTTTTTAAAGTCTTTAGATCTTTTGCAGCCTTTTGGCATGGGCAATCCCGAGCCTGTTTTTGCATCAAAGCCTTTGCGTGTTGTAAACAAACGTATTTTTGGCCCTGCGCGCAATCATGTGTCTTTGACGGTGCAAGAGCTGGATTCTGGCATTGTGCTTCAGGCGAAATATTGGCGAGCGGCGAGCAATATACCAAATTGTGCGGGCAAGCTTATACGATTGGCCTTTAGCCCTTCTATCAATATGTACAATGGGGTGGCCTCTATTGATTTGCAGGTAAAGGATTTGAAATTAGTCGAATAGCTCATTCTTTGGTGATGAAAATAACTACAGTAACAAAAAGTGAGGGAGAATATGGCAGAACTTCTAGACGGCCTTGCAATGCGTGCGGAAATTTTGGATGAATGTCGCAGAGATGTTGAATTTTTAGAAAAAAATCATGGCATAAAGCCCGGTCTTGTGACCATTCTTGTGGGGGAAAATCCTGCTTCTTTAAGCTATGTCAGTTTAAAAGTCCGCACGGCTCTTGAGCTAGGCTTTCATGAGGTGCAAGACAATTTGCCAGAAAGCATCAGTGAGGCCGAGCTTCTTTCTCGTATTGCCATGTACAATGCCGATCCGTCTATTCACGGCATTTTGGTGCAGTTGCCTTTGCCAGCGCATATAAATGCTGATGCAATTATTCAGAGCATTGACCCTGACAAAGATGTTGACGGTTTTCACCCAGTAAACCTTGGGCGCATGGTGCTTGGCGGTGAGGCTGTGCGCTTTTTACCTTGTACACCGGCAGGCATTCAAGAGATGCTTATTCGTGGCAAGGTGCAAACAGCTGGGGCGAATGTGACTGTTGTTGGGCGTTCAAATATTGTGGGCAAGCCTCTTGCTGTGATGCTTGGGCAAAAGGGCCAAGGCGCCAATGCCACGGTCACTTTGGCGCATACTGGAACAAAAAATTTGCAAGAAGAATGCTTACGTGCGGATATCTTGGTTGTTGCGGCGGGGGTGCCTGGCCTTGTGCCTGCTGAGTGGATCAAAGAGGGCGCAACGGTCATTGACGTTGGCGTAAACCGTGTGGGCATGAATGCCGAAACAGGCAAGGCCATACTCAAGGGCGATGTGGATTTTGATGAAGCTGTTAAGCGTGCAGGAAAAATCACCCCTGTCCCCGGCGGTGTTGGCCCGATGACGATTGCTTTGCTTATGAAGAATACTGTGCGCTCTGCCATGCTTTCAGTGAAGGGCAAATAAGGTTTTTTGTGGTAAAAA
>CAYJIB010000079.1:0-4460 GCA_964370125.1 uncultured Desulfovibrionaceae bacterium | reverse complement strand
GCAAAGCGTGCGGCTGGGGCAAGGAAAAATTTGTTTTTGCGGAGTGAGTGCACAAAAGGTGCACGACATGGAGCAAAAATGAATTTTGACGCCGCCCCAGCCCACGATCTGCGTATGTGCTAAGGTTGAATTATGGAAATGATCCCCTTACTCCCCGAACTCACAGCCTTTTTCTCGCTGTCAATAGCGGTTTTGCTCATCTGTCACAAGTTTCGCATACCGCCGATAGTGGGCTTTTTGCTTACGGGTGTGATTTGCGGGCCATCAGTCCTCGGCATAGCCGATGATGTTCACACAATTGAATTGATGTCAGAAATAGGCATCGTCCTCCTACTCTTTACCATTGGCATCGAGCTTTCTGGCGCAGAACTGAGGCGCCTAAGAAAGCCTGTTCTCGTTGGCGGAGCGGCACAAATTGCCCTTACCGTCGCCTTTACTCTTGCCATCTCAAGCTTCGTTTATGGCTTTAGAGAAGGCCTGCTCTTTGGCTTTTTAGCGACTCTGTCTTCGACAGCCATCGTGCTCTCCCTCTTACAACAAAGAGGCGAAATGGATTCTCCGCAAGGAAGAGTTTCTTTGGCTATTCTCATTTTCCAAGACATGGCCATTGTGCCGATGATGCTTGCCATTCCCTTGCTTGCTGGTGGGGCAAGCATGGATTTTGAAGACCTGCTTGTTTCTTTGTCTAGCACTGTCGTCATTTTGGGCGGTGGTTGGATTCTTGCAAAATTCATTGTGCCACGCCTCATGGAACAAGTCATGCGCACACGCAATAAACAGCTCTTGCTCATGACAAGTCTAGCCTTGTGCTTTGCCATTGGTATTGGCACAGCAAAACTTGGCCTCTCGCTGGCTCTTGGGGCTTTCTTGGCAGGCCTTTTGCTCGCCGAATCAGAATACAGCCTAAGCGCCATAGAAGGGGTCTTGCCCTTTAAAGACGTCTTTACAAGCCTCTTTTTTATTGCGGTGGGAATGCTTCTTGATGTGTCCTTCTTTATTGAACATATGTATGAGGTCTTTCTCTTTGCCTGTTTTTTGATTGTAGCAAAGGTTTTTATCGCCATTCCTGCTGTTATTTTAATAGGCTATCCTGTTCGGGTGGCTATCTTAGTGGCTATGGGCCTTGCGCAGATAGGGGAGTTTTCCTTTGTGCTTGCAAAGTCCGCCCTCAATGCCCACCTCTTAGATGAAGGCGACTATCAGATTTTTTTGGCGGCCAGTATCTTTACCATGAGCCTAACACCCGTCATGATGGCCCTTGCGCCCAAAATTGCCAATAAATTCAAAAAGAAAAAAGTAAAAACAAAGACGAGCGAAGGTGAAAAGCCCAGCTTTAAAGATCATCTCATCATTGTAGGCTTTGGCGTTGGCGGGAAATATCTTGCCAATACGGCCAAGCAATGCGAAATTTCTTATTGTATTTTGGAGATGAATCCCGAAACAGTGCGCCGCTATCGTGACACAGAACCGATTTTTTATGGCGACGCTTCTTCTCTTGCCACCTTGGAGCATTTTAATATGCAAGAAGCAAGAGTCGTGGCTGTGGCGATTTCAGATCCAACGGCCGTAAGATCTGTCATTGCGCAAGCCAGAACTTTGTCAAAAAGCATTCATATTGTTGTGCGGACACGCTTCCTTGGTGAAATCGATGCCTTGTATGACCTTGGAGCCAATGATGTTGTTCCCGAAGATTTTGAAACCTCCATTGAAATTTTCTCTCGTGTACTCAGTTATTATCTCGTACCTCGCCAAACCATTGACGAATTTACAAAACAATACCGCAAAGAACAATACAATAATGCCAGACAAATGGCTCTTTATGGCGCGCCAATCACGACTATTGGCGATATCGCCAACGAGCTTGAAATGTTTGTCTACACCATCGAAGAAGGTTCAAAAGTCTGCAATAAAAGCCTGATCGAGCTTGATGTGCGGCGGCAATTTGGTATCAGCATCATTGCCATTCAACGAGGCGAGGACATTATCGCTCCGCCACTTGGTGAAGATGTCTTACTCGGTAATGACATTGTCTATGTTTTTGGCACACACAGCCAGCTGTGGAAAATGCGCAAAGCCTTTCAAACAGGGCTAGAAATTTGGGATACGCCAATACTCGCCGACACAGACACAAGATGGAAAGAAGCGAAAAGCTAAAGATTTTTTATGCTCAACACCAAAGAAAAACTATGGAAAACCTTCATAAAGACTTAAATCCCGCCCAATTAGAGGCTGTTACCGCAGCTGATGGCCCTCTCTTGGTCATCGCAGGGGCAGGCTCTGGCAAGACACGCACCATCGTTCACCGCCTCGCCTACCTTGTCGAGCAGGGTATTCCCGCTCGCTCGCTCTTGCTGCTCACCTTCACAAGAAAGGCCAGCCAAGAAATGCTCCACCGTGCAAGTCATTTGCTGAACGCAAGCCTGCACGATGTCTGCGGCGGAACCTTTCACGCCTTTGCCTATCGCCTGCTTCGCCGCTACGCGCCCTCATGGGCAAAAGGCCCGGTAACAATTCTCGACAGCGCCGACAGCACAGCCATTCTCAAGCAATGCCGAGACGAATTGGGACTTGCCAAAGGCGACAGATCCTTCCCAAAATCACCCGCCATTTTGTCTCTTTTTAGCAAGGCAAGAAATAAAGAAAAAGATCTCTATGACATTATTAATGCCGAAAGCGTTCACCTCTTGCCGCACGCCGAAGCCCTAAACTCCCTTTTCTCTACCACAAAAGACTACCGAAGAGCGCACAATTTGCTCGATTATGATGACCTGCTCTTTGAATGCGAAGCTCTCTTGCAAGGCCTTGACGCCGAAGGTCAAGCCACCTTGCCGCCCCTCGCTCAGCAAATGCAACACGAATTTTCGCACCTCTTGGTCGATGAATATCAAGACACCAATATGGTGCAGGCACGTATTGTGCGGCTCTTAGCCGGTGAACGTGCCAATGTTATGGCCGTTGGCGACGATGCCCAGTCAATCTACGCCTTTAGAGGCGCAACTGTCCGAAATATCTTAGACTTTCCAAGATATTTCCCCAATACTCGCATTATTCGCCTTGAAGAAAATTATCGCTCCGATAAGCCCGTCCTCGATGTGGCCAATGCCATCTTGAGCCGAGCAAAAGAAGGCTATGGGAAAAAACTCTTCACCCACAGAATTGGTGGCAAAAAAGTGCGCCTGCTCCGACCAATGTCAGACTTAAGCCAAGCACAAGTCGTCGCCAGACAAGTAGAAGAGCTCTTGCACACCTACGAGCCCTGTGAAATCGCCGTCCTCTTTCGATCAGGCTATCAGTCTTACAATGTTGAAGTGGCACTCGGCCGCCTGCACATTCCCTTTCGCAAATACGGAGGCCTGCGCTATTCCGAAGCCGCACACATCAAAGATGTCCTAGCCTATATCCGCCTGTGCATAAATCCACTCGACCGCCCCTCTTTTGAACGTGTGTCCGCCCTCTGCAAAGGCATAGGTCCAAAAACCGCACACAAAATTTTTGAAAGCCTCTGCAAACAAGACCACAAAGCCCTTAATAAATTTCTACAAAAATTTCCTGATATGGCAACAGATATCGCCCTTATCGACCATATCCGCCAACAAGAAAGCGACCTTTCACTTAGCCTTGCCTCAGTCATTGAACACTACGAAAAACGCCTGCCCTTCCTCTTCCCCGACGATTACCCAAGGCGTATGCAAGGCCTCGAAGCCCTCGCACAAATCGCCACAGGCTATGCCGATATGCAAAGCTTTGTCGCAGATGTCTCGCTCGATAGCCCCGAAGAAGGACACGAAGACGACGATGACGGGCGCAAAAGCCTCGTACTCTCAACAATCCACTCAGCAAAAGGCCTAGAATGGAAAGCCGTAATAGTGCTCGACCTCGTCGAAGATCGCTTCCCCTCCAGGCACGCCATGATGCGACCAGACGACTTTGAAGAAGAAAGACGCCTCATGTACGTCGCCGTAACACGTGCTCAATACGAACTCTTCCTCTCCGCCCCCCTCAGCGTCTATGACCGAAAAATAAAAAGCGCCATGCCCGCAAATTCCAGCGCCTTCATTCAAGACCTGCCCAGCTCAGCCTACGAAATGTGGCAAGAAGTCTACGGAGGCCTCATGCGCCGCCAAGAAAGCCCCCCACCTTTTGGACAATCCACACAAAAAATCAACACCACACACAAAAACTTTGAAGAAAAAGCAGACTTCCGCTGGACAAACAATTTCCCAAACACACAAAAAAACAACTCTCACACAGACTATGATGACGAACAAGATGCCGAAAACACAGACGATTTCGAAAATGCCCAACAAAAAAACTCGCAAGAAAATTGCGGCTTCTGCCAACACGCCGTCTTCGGAAAAGGAAAAATCGTAGCACACATCCCCCCAGATAAATGCCGAGTACACTTCCCAGGCATCGGCCTAAAAGTCATACTCAAAGCATTTTTAAAAGAAGTTTGAAAA
>CAYJIB010000078.1:0-8865 GCA_964370125.1 uncultured Desulfovibrionaceae bacterium | reverse complement strand
CTTCAAGATGACGTCTTCTTCAAGAGTCCCTAAGGCCTTCTCACAAATTGCTTTCGGCCTTCTTTTTGGGATTTTAGCGGCCCTCAATACGCACTTTAGCATTGATATTGGCGGCGAGATCATCAGCGCTCGTGACGGTCTTGTCCTTACAGCCGCTCTTATAATCGGGGGCCCAGCAGGCATCATCGCTGGTTTTGTCGCGGCGATCCACAGATACCTTACAATTCTTGACACACAAACAGTATCGGCTTTGATATGCCTTTTCGCTGGCTTTTTCGGGGCGGCTTCTCGTGTGTATTTATTTGATAATAAGCTTGCAAAGTGGTATCACGGCCTCTTTATTGCCTTACTTATTGAGGTCTTACACGTCATTCTTATTCTGCTCACAAGCACAGCAAATATCCACTTGGCCTTTATAGGCATGGAAATATACACCCTGCCTATGATCCTTATCAATACCATTGTGCCGGCCTGCATCCTTTTTACTGTGTCTTTTAATTCTACGAAAAAAAAGAACTACACAGGGAAAAAACACAAGAAAATTGTACAAAGCCTTGAGCAATGGCTTGCCCTGTCCTTAGCTTGCACATTGAGCTTGCTCATGCTTTTTACTTGGTCACTACAAACACAATATACTGTCGATTTTACAGAACGCTTGCTCACCATTCATATTGAAGATGTGAAGCAAGATATTGTCGACAAGGCAAAACAAAGCCCTAGCGCCCTTGCCCAAGAAATAGTTCAAATAATCAACGACTTAGACACAATAAACAATGAAAGACTGAATACAATAAAAGAGCAATTTAGGCTTGCAGAAATACATATCATGAATAAAGAAGGCTCTATTGTCTATTCAACAGAGCCGCATTCTGCGTCTTCTTTGCCTCTTTTGGATGTAAGAACAAAGGACAAGCCTCAAAAGCCTTTGCCCAATCCCTCTGAACACAAAAAACACTACACGACTTTTCCTCTGCATGACGACGCTTTTTTTGTGCAAATTGCTTATGATGCCGAAAGCTTACAGACTTACCTCTACCACTATATAGATTCTTTGACACAGTTTAGGCATGTCGGGCAAAATGGGCATATCATTATCGCTGACAACAATGACACCATTATCAGCTCTGGTATTAAAAACTATGGCAAAACATTGGCAGAAGTCGGCCTTAATTTGAAAAAAATTGAGCAAAACACCATGTCAACCGCTATTATTAGCGAGACCCCGCATTATATACTCTATACTAGCTCCGACTGGTACTCAATTATCGCCATTATCCCTGTTGAAGACGTTGAACTTTCACGGAATATTTCAGTCTACCTTACGACTTTCATTCAAATTGTTGTCTTTGGCATGGTCTTTTTCTTCATTTATTTTCTTATTAAGCACTTGGTCATCGACAATATCAAAAAGATCAATCGCTCGCTCACAAAAATCAGTGCAGGAAATTTGAACGAGACGGTCAATGTTCGCTCAAATCACGAATTTGCTGCCCTTTCTGATGATATCAATGCCACCGTATCAAGCCTCAAGGGCTATATTGCCGAAGCAAAAGCCCGCATTGATCAAGAGCTTGAATTTGCACGACTTATACAAACTTCATCACTCCCAAGCTTGTTTCCTCCCTATCCTCACAGAGCAGAATTTGACATCTTTGCCTCCATGCACACGGCAAAGGAAGTGGGCGGGGATTTTTACGATTTTTACTTTATAGATGAAAACCGCTTGGCCTTTTTGATTGCTGATGTTTCTGGAAAAGGCATACCCGCGGCAATGTTTATGATGACGGCAAAAACACTCATCAAAAGCTTTGCCGAACAAACTTGTGCCCTTGATGATATTTTTACCCTTACCAATGAAAAGCTTTGTGAAAGCAATGAAGCTGAAATGTTTGTAACAGCTTGGCTTGGACTGCTTGATGTAAGAACAGGCCAGCTTGATTTTGTCAATGCTGGGCACAATCCGCCGCTGATCAAGAGCAAGGGCGGTGATTTTGTAGCTCTAAAGAGCAAGCCTAAGCTCGCCCTTGGCGGCATGGAAGGTATCCTTTATCAAAAACACAGTCTACAGCTTGAACCTGGCGATAAGATCTTTCTCTATACCGATGGCATCACAGAGGCCATTACGACAGATAAAGAATTCTATGGCGAACAAAGATTGCAAGATTTGCTCAATAAATATAGCGAGGCAAGCGTCCAAGAGCTTTGTAGCCAAGTCATTGAAGATGTTAGCAAATTTGCCAAAGGGGCGCCACAATTTGATGACATAACAATGCTGTACCTTCATTTTCATGGAAGACCTGAGCTTAAGGAAATTCATCCCAAGGAAATACATCTTGACGCCGTCAACGAAAATATTGAAAAAATAAACGACTTTGTGAATGAATTGCTAGAGCAGCACGACTGCCCTGCAAAAGAACAAATGCACATCAATATCGCTATTGATGAGATTGTTTCAAATATCGCCAGATACGCTTATGCGCCAGATATTGGTCCTGTCACTGTGCAGATGGAAATTATCAAACAACCTTTGCAGATTGTCATAAGTTTTATAGACAAAGGCATAGCCTACAATCCTTTAGATGCCAAAAGCCCGAACACAAGCTTGTCTGCCGAAGAAAGAGAAATCGGCGGGCTTGGCGTACACATAATCAAGCAAATCATGGACGAAATCAGCTATGAATACAAGGACGGCCAAAATATTGTAAGGATTAGAAAGAATATAGAGCTTTCGACAAAAACATAAAAAGCCCCTGCACAGCAAGCTATGCAGGAGCAAAAAGTAATGCATAAAGGCAAAAAAACTAAGCCCAAAAAATATCGAGATTGTTCAAAGGCAGATTTTCTGTATTGTCATCAATATCAGCGCCTTCCAAAAGAGCGTCAAGCTGCGCAAAAAGCTCTTCGCCATAAAAAAGGCATTGTTTGACGCAAGTTTCAAAATCCTTTGCGTCCATGTGCTCTGTAAAAAATTGTCCTACCAACCAGAAAAAGCCTGTTTCTTGGTTAAGAGCCAAACGAAAGCCCGTTGGCAAGGCCCCCATCATATTTTTTTCGCCCACAAAGTACAGGACTTTTTCTAAATTTGCTTCACCAATGCCAGCAGTGCTCGCAAGCGGCACATAAAAAAAGAGTGAATCTGCGCTTAGCGGGCCAGGGCTTGGGGCCGCAAGTATGTGCAAAATGATTGTGTCATTTATCACCGTGCGGCTTAAGCCTCTTTCGTCAAGGGGCGGCAGTTGATAGCTGTGCAGGTCTTGCAACCAAGTCTGTACTCGTCCGTAAGTTTTCATTTTTCACTTCTTTATTGAATTGTAGCCGCAAAAAATTTCACGTTTTTTTAAGCAAGCAGAAAAAAGTCTCTGCTTGCTCACCTTCTTGAGATTGCTTTACGACACTGTGCCTATAACACTGTGCTTATGACACTGTGCTTGTCGTTTCTTTTCTGCCCCTTTTTTCACGAGTAAAAATGGGCAATACCGGACTTTGCAAGCTTGAAAATGTCTCTTGAGAACCAACACGGATAAAGGCTTTTTCAAAATAATAATTCTCTGCCGTATCCATTGCAGCCTTGACTCTACTCTGTTTTTCTTCATTCATCAAGGCCGCAAGTACGCCCTCTTTCATTCTGTGTACAAGTTCAAGGCTAAAGCCCTTGCCATTAAGTGACTGAACAGATTCACAGATTTTTTCTATCATTTCTTTATCTGTAATTCCAACAAAGCTCAAATATTCCCTGATATCGTCAATACTTGTTTTTGAGGCAAAGCTTCTGCTGCTGCTGTATCTTGCTCTCAATAAAGTTTTCCTGTCCAAGCTTCTTATGATAGTGCTTTTTTGTTGCACTGCAAATTCACTTTGCCAGCTTGCGCTGACTCCAGATGTCGTGACTTTTTGGACGGAAAGCGTATTGCTTAGGCCCCCTGGAAATCCCATATCTGTTTGAGGGGCTTTTTTTCCTCCAGGGACAGCCGTCTTTGCTTGCGCAGTGATCTGCATATCCGTTTCGACAAGGCTGAGAACATCTGACTGTATTTTTTCTGAAGCCGATCCGCTTATCTTGCGTTTAAAGCTTGCGCTTGTTTGTGTAATAAAGTGTCTGTTTTTTACAGACCTATTATAGGCAATAGCGCCACTCAGCTCTAGGCCTGCATTCATTGATAAAGGCCCGATGCCTATAGCAAGACCGCTCTCATCACCCGGCTCTTTGCCGCTGAGCATTCCAACAATATCCAGTTTTTTTGCAGCTGTGGCGCTAAGCTTTTCTCTTATGGCAATGCCCTTGCCAAAGCTTACTCTTGAGCTCAATTGCAGGTCGGCTTTCTTTGCGGTGTCTGTGATAAATAGAGACACAAATTCTGCACAGGCCGCATCGTCTTCAAATTCTAAGACAAGGCCTTGCTCTCCATCAACACCAAATTCTGCGCCAAGTGTAAGTAAACCAAAACGCCCCTTGGCCGCATTTGTCTGCATATATGTTTCGCTTATACTCAAACAAGCCACGCCCTTCTCATTGCGCCACAAGCTAAGGCCGTCTTGCTTGGCGAGACTGATATTTGCTGAAGCAATCCCCGCTGAAATGGGCGCAGACGCCTTTGCCGTATGCGAAAAAGTAAAGCTGGTATTGTTTGGCAGGTCTTGCAAAATCGTTGTCACATCGTTTGCGACATAGTGCTTTAAGGCATCAATTCTTTCTTCTGTTTCTATGCTCAAAAACCTCTTAAATCGTGTATATAAAGAATATACAGAAAGGCTTTTGCTCGTTGTCGCACTCAACATCGAGACAACAAAAGGGTGAAGAGAATCATAAAAATATTGCGCGCCTTCAGCAAGAACAGCGGCGTCCATGTGCTTTGCCCCAAAAGTTTTGAAAGCATTGATAAGGGCGAGATGTCTGTCTTTGGGGTCAAGCTTGGCGTCTGAAAAAAAGCTTTCAAGATCAGCAATATTGCACTTTCTCTGCGCTTCTAGAAGAGCAAGGGGGAGCAAATATTGATTAAAGAGTGAATTTTTTAACAAAGGCTTAACAATGCTTTTTATGCCTTCGCTGAGCCTGTCTTGCCTTTTGTCTTCTGCGCCGACAGTGTGCACAAAATCATGACCTATCTTAAACAAGATTTGATCACGAACAACACCTTTTCCAAGGGCCCTGCTCGCTATCTCTTCAAGACGCTTATCGCTGTCAAGCTCTGTATCATGACAATACATCATGGCGGCGTGGGCTGTGTCTACTGGACACAAATAATCGTGATGCCAATAATCAGAGACGTCTAAGCGGCTCCCGTTTAAGATAGCGAGGATACCTTTGCGCAAGGCTTCGGGGTCTCTGCTGTGTGTGCTGAGTCGAAAACCGTCAATATCTACGATATAATTTGTGCTGTCTGCATCAACACCTTCCTTTCTCGTGCAGACGATGTACTGCTTTATCAGGTCTTTGAGTATTTGCCCTGGGACATCGCTCTTGGCATGGAGGGCTCTTCTGCTGCGTCCTTCACACAGTCGAACTTTTAAATCACGCTGTATGATTTCTAAGTTTTCCAAGAAAGTACCCGTAAAAGAAGGTGTCATGCTCGATTGATCTTCTATCATAGCGATAGCTTCAAGCTGCAATCTATTGAACTCAATAGCTGAAGGCTCACCAGCCTTTGCCTTGATATATGAAGCGAGCATAAGGCCTGTTGCCCAATCGGCTTGACCTGTATTTTCCCAAGTGTTTTCTACAAAGTTGATCAGCTCTTCATTTGTGCTCACCTCTTCTCGACTGGCGCCAATAAAAGCCAGATCGGAGTCAGACAAATCGGTGACCGATTTGCTCAAAAGCCTTTGCAAATAGAGCGTTGTATAAGCGAGTGTTTCGCCTCGTGTCTTTTTTGGGGCAAGGCTATCATTATATAGCCATGAGGTCGCCCCTTGCGCCCTTGTCATCTCGGCAAAGGTAAGCTGCAATCTTGTTTCCTGTGTGTCTTTTGATGTGTGAAAGACATGAAGGCTTTGTGCGACTTCATCGACATTTTGTATCTGAAGGCCCAATTTTTCGTGCAAAAGCGGAAGGATTTCGTCCACAGATTTATAGGCTGTTGCCTTTGTTCAAAGAAGCCTCCCCGCTATTGCTCGCATGTGTTCTTCTGCAAGTTGTGAGGCGCCGTCAGAGCGATATTCTGTTATTTTTTTGGCCAGGGATTTACGAGCTCTTCTACCAAGTGCCGTTGCGCCCAAAATTTGTTCGGCCTTGTGTACTTGTTCTGAACTGGTGATGCCTTGTGAGAAATAGTCACAAAGGGGGGCAATGTCGTTCTTCCACTGTTCTGGAAGCTTTTTTAGAAGTTTCTCATGGCTTAAGGCCCTTGCTGTATTTTCTTGCAAGGCCTCTTGCGCACAAGAAAGATAGGTCGCACAGAGCAAAATATCTGGGATTTTCTTGCAGTCAGGATCAGAATAATTTTTGATTATTTGCAATAAATCAAAATAGCTTACAACCATAAAGTTTTTACGCTGGGCATGGCCTTTGGGCAAATACTGCATAATGTCAAAGCAATTTGCTCGATAATTGTGCAACAGTTCAATTTCATTTTTAAGGCCTTCATCAGCCCCTTCTAAGGCAGAAAGCTTTGCCGCCAAGACTTTATTTCGTATTTGCTGATGCGGCATACAAATAAGGTCTAGGGCTTTTGCAAACTTTTGTGCATTTTCTTTCGTAAGTTCAGCATTAAGTTCACGCTTTGCCACAAGCAATCTCGAAAAATCTTGGCTTGTTGTTTCTTTTTGCAATATCTTTATGGCGATGGGCGAATAATTAAATAAGCGTAAAACTTGCCGTATTTCTTCCTTAAAGCTGTGAAGGCTTTCGTCTTTTTTGTGGCTAAGCAAGAGTGCGCTAAGATAAAAATCTTCTTTTTGTTCTTTTGAAACATCGGCCTTGATGTCGTATTCTAAGGTCGACAAAACATAGGATTCAAGATCAAAGAAGAGTTTTTGCGTTTCTTTTGGGTCAAAGCTGTGTGTGCTAAAGCTTCTCCCAATCTCGAGCACTTGTTGCAAGGCCTCAATGGGCGAATGATCTGGCGAAAAACCGCTCTCTATAAGCACATCAACATTTGCTGCCAAACGCGCATAGCTTTCTGCTTTTTTGTCTTGTGTTTGCGAGCTTAAACATTCTTTAAGCAAGACGCACAAGGTCAAGCTTGTTTCTTCAGAAATAGACTGTGCCTTGAGATTTTTTTTCAGGCTATTTAAGGTTTTTGACAGGCCTGTTTTTGATTGCAATAAGCGTAAGGTCGCTTCGTCAAGAGCCTCTTGGCTGCTGTCAAATGCGTGTGTGGTTTCAGTGGTCAAGGCTTCTTTGTCTTCTTGCTCTAAAATGCTTGTTGTGCTCGTGCTGGCTTCAGGACTTCTTGCTTCTGGCTTTGCCCTTGTTTCTTCAAGCAATTTTTTCTCAAGTTTGGCTTCTTGTTCTGTCGTTTGACTTCTCTCTATATTCATTGGTGACATATACCTACCCCCAAGCAGTTATCGGTGAGTGATTTGCAAACTTTGTTGGCATTTTTTCTTTAGTCGACGTCTTTTTTACTTTTTTGCAGAAGCTGTACCAAGATCATCGAAGTTTATTCTTTATATTCTTCATATCCGAGGCCTTGCAAGAGCCGCATATAGCTTTCTTTGAATTGCAAAACCTTGTCGATATAGTTTTGTGTTTCTTTAAAGGGCGGAATGCCTTTATATTGTATCACCCTTCCCGGGCCAGCATTATAGGCCGCAAGGGCGAGCTCTTCAGAGCCAAAATAGTCGAGCTGCTCACGCAAATAGGCCGAACCCGCCATGATATTGCCTTCGGGGTCAAAAGGTTCGTGCAAGTTCAGATAGTCTTGTGTGGCAGGCATGATTTGCATAAGGCCTTGTGCGCCCTTTGGAGACACCACATCAGCGTCAAAATCTGATTCGGCCTTAATGACCGCTGCAATAAGTTCAGGCCGCAAGGCGTATTTTTGTGAGGCTTTGACGATAAAATATTGCCAAGGCAAGAAATTTTCGTGCAAATAAAGAGAGGCCTGCGACCCCCTGTACAAATATTTTGCATAAGGCGAGAGGGCGTAAACGTCTTTATACGCAAGGCGGTGATTGCTTTGCGTGGCAGAAGAATGTGCCCCAGACGCTAGGGCAGATGCTGAGGCAGACACCGAAGCTGTATTGTGCAGACTTTGGGCATTTTGGGGCAAAGAATGTGTTGGTTTTGAGAGAGATTGCTCGCTGTGAAGGCTGGCTGGCAAGGTTCTTGGTGAAGTTGTTGGCAAGCTTATTGGCTGTGATTTTTTTTTCTGCAGGCTGTGGACAGCTTTGGGCAAAACATAATCCACCTCTACTTCTTGCAAAAGAATGCGGGATTCATTTGCATAAGAGAAAGGGCACAGCATAATGCTAAATATTGCCAGAAAACTAAGGGAAAAAGCTTTTTTCATTTTTCAAAATTGTTAAAATATTTCATGCGCTTAACCTAAAAAAACTTGCTTGGCTTCTTCAAATGTATCAACAATGTGCAAGATTGTCTTAAAGCCTGATATGTCAAAAATTTCATCTACCACAGTCTGAAGCGAGCAAAAGACGATCTGCATGTTGGGCGCGTCATTGTGTCGCCTTTTTTCAACAATCAAAATACTTCGCAGGCCGGCTGAACTTATATACTCAAGCCCTGAAAAATCAACAATGACCTTTTCTTGCTTTTCATCAAAGCAGGGCTCAAGCGTTTCTTCAAAGAGCCTTGCCCTTGTGGCGTCTAAGCGCCCTGAAAATTCTATTCGCAATAACTTGCCAAGTCTTGTCTTCTTTGTCTTCATAGCGCTCTCTTTTATACCTTAGATAGTCGAAGCTGAAAAA
>CAYJIB010000077.1:0-8931 GCA_964370125.1 uncultured Desulfovibrionaceae bacterium | reverse complement strand
TAACGCCGCAGACGCTGCTTTTTCAACTGCCGACTATTTTAATACCCGCTCAGCGGTACTAGCAAGTTCCTTAGCATAAGCCCGCACCTGCTGTGCGTCCTCGCCCTCAACCATAATGCGACAAAGAAATTCCGTCCCAGAATAACGCAAAAGCACACGCCCACGGCCAGCCAAAGCTTTTTCAATTTTATTCTTACACGCCATAAGTTCATCACATTCTTCAAAAGGCTTCTTGCGCTCAACATGCACATTGATAAGCTCTTGCGGATAAAGACGTAATTGCCCCGCAAGTTGTGAAAGAGGCGCATTTTTCTCACGCATAATGCGCAAAATCTGCAAAGCCGCTAAAAGGCCATCGCCCGTTGTGCCGTATTGCTTAAAAATAATATGCCCCGACTGCTCGCCACCAAGCATTGCGCCGTGCTTGCGCATAGCCTCAACAACATGCCTGTCGCCAACATCAGTGCGGATAAGCTTTCCCTTGCGCTCTTTCATAAAAATATCAAGGGCAATATTGCTCATGTGTGTCGCAACAAGGGTTTTATTTGCGAGCTTTCCTTGCTTCATCATGTCATCAGCGCACATGGCCATGATCTGGTCACCATCAAGGACAAGGCCTTTTTCGTCAACAACGATAAGGCGATCGGCATCGCCATCAAGAGCAATGCCAATATCTGCACGGGTTTCAAGCACCTTGGCGGCAACAGCCTGTGGGTAGAGCGAGCCGCATTGATAATTGATATTGTGCCCATTTGGCTTGATGTTCATACTGATGACATCAGCGCCAAGTTCCTCAAGGGCTAAGGGGGCGACTTTATAATTGGCACCGTGTGCGCAGTCGATGACCACACGAAGGCCGCTTAAGTCCATATCGGCAGGAAAGGAATTTTTTAAATACACAATATAACGCCCTGGAGCGTCATCGATTTTGTAGGCACGGCCGGTATTTGCGGAGGCAGGGTAGAGCCATTCGGTGTCTGGATTTAAGACCATTTTTGTGATGGCATCTTCGGCTTCGCTTGGGATTTTATAGCCTTCTGCGTCAAAAAATTTGATGCCATTGTCTTCAAAAGCATTGTGTGAAGCAGAAATAACCACGCCAAAATCCGCCCGCATATTGCTTGTGAGAAAAGAAATGGCAGGCGTTGGCAAAGGGCCAACAAGATACACGTCCACACCCATAGCAAGAAGGCCAGAAGCTAAGGCATTTTCAAAGACATAACCAGAAAGGCGGGTGTCTTTGCCAATAACCACACGAGGCCGCTTGCCTTGATGGGGTTTTTTTGTGTGAGAAGTAAAATAACTCCCCGCTGCCAAACCAAGGCGCAAAATAATGTCGGCCGTCATGGGATAGGTATTGACCTTGCCTCTTAGGCCGTCAGTGCCAAATAAAGCTTTCACTTTGTTGCTCCGTAGATAAGTTTTTGTATTTCAAAGGCTTATTGCCTTTTTGTGCCGACTAAGCCTTGTTCATCTCTCGCACAAAGCTCAAAGCCTTTGCGCAATTTTTTACATCGTGCACCCTGTGCCAATAAATGCCTTTTGTGGCAAAAAGAGCGGTGGCCAAGTTTGTCCAAGGGCCTCTTTCATGAAGGCTTGCTCCAAAGAAATCCCCTAAGAAAGACTTCATCGAAAGGCCAAGAAGTAAGGGGCGGCCAAATTGCCTTAGTCTTGGCGTCAGGCGCAACATCTCAAGGGCCAAGGCTGTATTTGTTCCAAAACCGATGCCAGGGTCAAGCATGATGTGTTCTTCTGGCAGGCCTGCTTTTACTAAACGACTTAGCTGCTCTTCAAAAAAATGCAGAAGGTAGCTTTCGAGATTGTTTGCTTTTTCGGCTTCAAGAAGATTGCTTGCTGGGCCTGTATTGTGCATAAGAACATAGCCGGGCTTTTTGTCGGCAACAATCTCAAGCAGGGCAGGTTCATAGAGGCAGGCCGAAACATCGTTGATGCAATGCGCACCGGCGAGCAAGGCTTTTTCGGCTACAGAGGCCTTCTTTGTGTCCACAGAAACAAGGGCTTTTGGGCGAGCTTTAAGTACGCCTTTAATAACAGGCTCGATGCGTTGCCACTCTTCTTTTGCAGAGACTTCTGTCGCATGGGGGCGGGTGGACTCGCCACCAATATCGACAATCAAAGCCCCTTCGTCATAAAGGCGCAAGGCTTGCTTGATAGCCGCGTTATTGTAATCAAAAAGCGCTTCACGTTTAATGAGTGCCGCTTTGTTAAGATTTTCCTCTTGTTCTTGTTTTGGACAAGCTTGGCCTTCATTTTGACAAGAGGGCGCATAGCGCCCCCCATCATAAAAAGAATCTGCAGTTGCATTGACTATGCCCATGAGGCAATAGGGGAAAAGCTCTTGCGAAGCCTTTTGTGCATTTTCTGCCACAAATTCAGCTGAAAGTGCAAGGCCCCCACGAAGTCGCCAAGTCTCTTTTGGCCTATCTTCAGTCATTGCTTATTGCCTGTCAGTGTCCGAATTGTCTTTTTTGCCTTCTTCATTTTCTTTGTCATCAAAAACAAAGGTGTCATTGCTAGGGGCTTCTTGAGCTTCTTTTACAGGCTCTTCGCTCTTTGCACTGCTTTTTTTGTCATCAGGAGAAAAAGGCGGTAAAGCTTCGCCCTTGATGAGCAAATCAATATCGTCACCCACAAGGGTTTCTCTTTCAAGCAAGGCGTCGGCTAAGGCATTGAGGACATCAATGTGTTCTTCAAGCAAGGCGCGGGAAGCGTCACGAGAGTCAAGGACAAGCTTTTTGACTTCGCCATCAACTATGCGAGCTGTGTCTTCGCTAAAATTGCGAGAACTTGCAAAATCACGCCCCATAAAGACTTCTTGATTGCTCTCGCCAACAGCCATCGGGCCGATAATATCGCTCATGCCCCATTCGCAGACCATCTTTCTGGCCATGCCTGTGGCTCTTTCAATATCATTGCTGGCACCCGTTGTGATGCTACCAAAGACGATTTCTTCGGCTACTCGGCCGGCTAAAAGCACTTTAAGATTGCTGAGCAAATAGTCTTTTGAGTACGAATGGCGATCCATTTCAGGCAATTGCATGGTCACACCAAGAGCACGCCCACGAGGGATAATGGTCACCTTGTGGACAGGATCGGCCTTTGGCAAGAGGCGAGCAACAAGAGCGTGTCCCGCTTCGTGATAGGCGGTGATACGCTTGTCTTCATCAGACAAGATCATACTGCGACGCTCTTTGCCCATAAGGACTTTGTCTTTGGCGTATTCAAAGTCTCGCATTGTGATACTTTCTTGATTGTATCTTGCCGCTTGCAAGGCCGCTTCGTTGACCAAGTTTTCAAGGGCCGCACCAGAAAAGCCCGGTGTTCCTCTGGCGATGACGTTTAGGTCAATGTCTTTATCAAGCGGTGTCCTGCGGGTGTGCACTTCAAGGATCTGCAAACGCCCTTTAAGGTCGGGGGTTGAGACAACGACCTGTCTGTCAAAGCGGCCAGGGCGCAAAAGGGCAGGGTCAAGCACGTCTGGGCGGTTTGTTGCCGCAATGAGGATAACACCTTCGTTTGACTCAAAGCCGTCCATTTCAACAAGAAGCTGGTTGAGTGTTTGCTCTCTTTCATCGTGTCCACCGCCAAGACCAGCGCCTCTTTGGCGCCCAACAGCGTCGATCTCATCTATAAAGATAAGGCAAGGCGCGTTTTTCTTGCCCTGAATGAAGAGATCTCGCACACGAGAAGCACCAACACCAACAAACATTTCTACAAAGTCTGAACCAGAAATAGAAAAGAAAGGCACGCCTGCCTCGCCAGCAACGGCCCTTGCTAAGAGGGTTTTTCCTGTCCCTGGAGGGCCAACAAGCAAGACGCCCTTGGGGATACGCCCGCCAAGGCGAGTGAATTTTTTGGGATCGGACAAAAATTCAACAACTTCGCTCAATTCGTCCTTGGCTTCTTCAACGCCAGCAACATCGGCAAAAGTCACACGTTTTTGTTCTTGATTGAGCATTCTGGCACGAGAGCGCCCAAAAGACATGGCCTTTCCAGCACCGCCCTGCATTTGTCGCATAAAGAAAATCCACACGCCAATAAGCAAGAGCATGGGGAACCACGACATGAGCAAGGTCATGTACCAAGGTGAAGTCTCAAGGGGCTTTGCTGTTACCGCCACATTTTTTTGCAAAAGTTTTTCAACTAAGGCGGGGTCATTGGGGGCATAGATGGAATATTCCTTTCCATCAAGGCCTTTACCAGTAATTTCTTTGCCCTGGATTACTACATCAACTATAGTGCCACTTTCTGCCAGCTGCAAAAACTCATTATAGGTCATGCTTGTGTCTGTGGTGCTTTGTGGCGCTGAAAAGATGTTAAAAACAACAATCAAGGCCAAAGAAATAATGCCCCAGATCACCAAGTTTCGCGAAAATTGATTCAAGATATTCCTCCAAAAAGCAGAGAGCCAAGGCTCAAAAAAACTTGAGCATTGTGCTTTCCCTGCAACGTCTTTTTTGAGTATACGACTTTTTTTTTCTATTGACAATCATATAGATAGGGCATTTTTGCAGAATGTCAAAAAAAGTGAGCGAATGTTGAGAATTTTTTTATTTTTTTTGGCTTTTGGAAGAAAAAACAAAGCTGAAAAAGGCATTTTTTACGCCTTTTCCAGCTTTGTTTGCTTATTATTTTATTTTTACAAAATTTTAGGCTGTTCTTTCTGCAACTTTTTTCCTTGCAAGTTCTGTAAGGCCTGCATTGCCAATTTTAAACTTAAAATTAAAGACCATGCCCTTAATTTTCAGCATTCCTTCAACGGCTACGATATCAAAAGTATAGCTACCAACGATTGTAAGGAACTTTTCTTTGGCCGCATTCATAAAAAGGGTGGTTGTGCCATAACAAAAGACCTCGGCCTTGTCATCTGTGATTTTTGTAAGCATATTGCCTATTTGGTGATGTGTATAGTCAAAACCAGGGAGGAAAGAAGACCAAGCATAGACAATATCTTCTGCCTTGACAATAGCTGGACTGTCGCCATTAAAGGTTTGATAATCCAGATACAGTTCTTCAGTAAAAAGTTTTTCAACCTTGTCCCAAAATCTGCCGTCGGTAGCGATAAAGAGTTTTTTCACCAAACATTCCGCTTCATACACCGTCATGATACACCTTCCTTATAAGGTATGTAAAAATGTTGTTATAGCCTTGACAGCAAAATCGCGTTCAAATCCTTGGTCATAGAAATTGAATTGATGCAAAAGAAAATTAACATGAATAAAAGTGCCAAAGCAATGATTTTCTACTTATTTTCAAGCGGAAGAAAAAGCGCTTTATAAAAGTGTTCATAAAAACAAAGATTATGAAATGGACTGAAATAATGGCTTTTTTTGTCAAAAAATTACATAAAGCAGCTGTCCTTGCAAAAAAAGGCATTTTGTGCTAGCTTTGAGAATCATAAACTAAAACAGGAGAACACTATGGGAAAACGCTTTATTTCATCATTTTTGGCCGTGGCGCTTGTTGCTAGCTTGACACTTGTCTCCGCTAGCCTTGCACAAGCAAAAACAACCTTTGTCACTATCGGAACAGGTGGTATCACCGGTGTGTACTATCCAACCGGTGGCGCTATCGCAAAAATCCTTAACGAGCGTCAAGACAAATTTGGTATCAAAGCCACAGCAGAAGCCACAGGTGCCTCTGTTTTCAATATCAATGCTGTCTCAACAGGCGACCTTGATTTTGGTATCGCCCAAGCTGACCGTCAATATCAAGCCTACGAAGGCCTTTCTGAGTGGGATGGCAAGCCGATCAAAGATTTGCGTGCTGTTTTCTCTCTCGCACCAGAAATGGTTACCTTCATCGTTGCCGAAGATTCTGGCATTAAAAAGCTTGAAGACGTAAAAGGAAAAGTCATCAATATCGGTAATCCAGGTTCTGGTAACCGCCAAAACGCTATCGATATTTTTGAAGCCTTGAAAATCGATTACCAAAAAGATTTCAAAGCAGAAGGTATCAAAGCCGCTGACGCTCCACGCATGATGCAAGACGGCCGTCTTGACGGTTTCTTCTACACTGTTGGCCATCCAAATGGAAACATTAAGGAATCCACAGCTGGTCTGCGCAAAGCTCGCATCGTTGCTATTCCTGAAATTCCTGCCCTTGCCCAAAAATTCCCCTACTACAATGTAGGCTACATTGACATGGCTCACTATCCAGAAGCCACCAATTCAAAAGACGGCAAGATCCCCACTGTAAGCATGAAGGCGACCCTTGTCACCAATGCAAAAGTGGCTGACGAAGTTGTATACAATCTTACCAAAGCAGTCTTTGAAAATATCGAAGAATTGCGCACCCTTCACCCAGCTCTTGCTAACCTTACAAAAGAAGGTATGCTCGAAGGCTTAACCGCACCTCTTCACCCAGGTGCCCAAAAATACTACAAAGAAGTTGGCTTGATTAAATAAGTCTGTCTTCACTTTCTACAAAGAGGGGGAAGCCCTCAACAGGCCCCCCTCTTTTTTCTTATGAGCTTCAGCACTTTTTGCTTTCGCCTACTGCTACGAACATTCTTTTGATACACAGTCTTGCCCTTTTGCTGGTGAAAATCTGTATCATATCGTAAAATATTTCAATACATTGCCTTTTTAGAGGCTCTCGACTCAATCTGAAATCTTGCTAAGGGAGACATCATGCAACAAAAAGAAGAACAAGCCTCTAAGCCTTGTCGCTATCATCAAAAAATGCTTGAAATTGAACAAGAATTGGGCGGTAGCGAGCGTACTGGCTTTACAGGCTATTTGATTTTGTTTATTGGCCTTGCCTGGTCTTTGTTTCAAATGGCCTCAGCGGGCTTTTTGCTTATCGACTCTATCTTTATTCGAGCTCTTCACTTAGCTTTTGGCATAAGTCTTGTTTATTTGAATATTCCTTTTCTTAAATCAAAAAGACCGGACGAAGAACACAAAGGCCTTTCGGCTTTGTTGTATAAGACAAGTCCCCTTGACTATCTTTTTGCAATTTTAGCTGCATTTTCAGCTTCTTATGTGATTTTTGATTATGTTGGCATAGCTTCACGCTCGGGCATTCCCTTGCCAAGAGATGTGGTGATTGGCTTTATGCTTGTTGTGCTTCTTCTTGAAGGTACAAGACGTGTGATTGGACCAACTCTTCCTGCTATCGCTATGGTTTTTATTGCCTATGTTTTTTCAGGTCCTTATTTGCCAGACATTATGGCCTTTAAAGGGGCTTCTATCTCTCGCTTTATTTCGCAAATGACTATGGACACCGAGGGCATTTATGGTGTGCCTTTGCACGTTTCTTCGACAGTCGTCTTTCTTTTTGTGCTTTTTGGAACGATGCTTGAACGAGCAGGGGGAGGGGAGTTTTTTATCCGACTTGCCCTTGTGGGTCTTGGGCGTTATAAGGGCGGCGCGGCCAAGGCGGCCGTTGTTGGTTCTGGTCTTACAGGCATGATTTCTGGTTCGAGCATTGCCAATGTTGTGACGACAGGCACTTTTACCATTCCCCTTATGAAGCAGATGGGCTATCCCGCAACGAAAGCGGCGGCCATTGAGGTAGCGGCTTCAACAAATGGGCAGCTAGCACCACCTGTTATGGGGGCGGCGGCCTTTATTATTGCCGAATATGTCAATGTCCCTTATATCGAAGTGGCCAAGGCGGCGGCTGTGCCTGCCTTTGCTTCGTATATGGCCCTTTTATGGATTACGCATGTTGAGGCTTGTAAGCTAGGAATGCAGGGCTTGCCAAAGTCGCTCTTGCCTTCGCTCACAGAAACCTTGCGTGAAGGTTGGCATTTTTTGATTCCCATTCTTATGCTTTTGTATGAATTGGTCATTTTACAGCATTCGGCAGAATTGTCGGTCTTTCGTGCGATCCTTGTGCTTTCTGTCATCATGATAGGTCACCCGATTATCTGTGCGGCTCTTGCAGGGCAATCTGTCTGGGCGGCGACAAAAGAATCGCTAAAACAGTGGATAGAGTCTTTGTCTGCAGGGGCCAACAATATGGCAGGTGTGGCCTTAGCTACAGCTTGTGCAGGCATTATTGTGGGTTGTATTTCCTTGGGCCTTGGGCAGCAGATCACGTCCTTTATTGAAGTGCTTTCAATGGGCAATATCGCTCTCTTGCTCTTTATTACAGCGATTGCAAGCCTTCTTTTGGGTATGGGTCTTCCGACGACGGCCAACTATATCATCATGGCTTCTTTAACAGCGCCTGTCCTTGTGCGTCTTGCGGCCAATGTAGAAATTCATGGCCTGACCCTTGCTGTGCCCCTTATGTCGGCGCATTTATATTGTTTTTATTTTGGCATCTTGGCTGACGATACACCGCCTGTAGGCCTTGCGGCTTATGCGGGTGCGGCCATTGCGGAAGCTTCACCAATAGCTACGGGTATTCAAGGCTTTTTGTACGACATTCGCACGGCCATCTTGCCAGTGATGTTCTTCTTTAATCACGACCTTATCTTGTGGGGCATTGATTCAATTCCCCTTGCCTTTTTCATCTTTATTATGACCGTGCTTGGCTGTGTGTGTTTTGCTTCGCTTGTTCAGGGTTGGTTTGTCAATAGAAACAACATCTTTGAAGCCCTGCTCTTGCTTTTTGGCACGATTGTTTTCTTAAATCCTTTCTTTATCACAGGCTTCTTCATGCCATTTGAACAAAGATATTGGGGCTATGCCTTTGGGCTTGTTGCTGTTGTTCTTGTGTTCTTGATGCAAAGAAAGCGTCCGATTGTATTGGATAAGGACGCACTTGCGGCAGCGTAACAAGGGCTTAACAGAGAAGGGCAATTTTTAGCATCAAAGCAAAAAGCTGGTCACGTATGTATGTTTGTATACACGGCGTGTCCTGCTTTTTTTCTTGTGTTTTAGTCTTTGTCTATGCTTAATAAGGCGGCACTGAAAAAGACACTAAGCATTTGAAATTGAAAACCTTTTAGGCAAA
>CAYJIB010000076.1:0-8971 GCA_964370125.1 uncultured Desulfovibrionaceae bacterium | reverse complement strand
TTCGCTCAAAGCTCGCTACCGCGAGCGACTGCCGTCGGCTATAAGGAAGGCCTTTTGCCTCCCTACTTAAGCGAGCAGGCGGCAGCCTGCGGTAGTCTTCGACCTTGTTTTGTTCAAAGAATAACTTTCGCCAATTCAATTTACCCTCAATGTATACTTATTGGGGTTTCAAAAGGGGGTCACCCCCTTTTGTCGCCGAAGGCATTGCCTTTCTGCCTTTCTGCCTTTCTGTTTTTCTGCCTTTCACCGCCGGAGGCATTGCTTTAAAATATTTGCCGCTTTGGTGGCAGCTCCGGGCTCGCCGCAGAGTTCTCGTACGGTATTCATGCCGGCGTAGATGGGGTCGAGTTTGGTATCGTCTGCGAGCCAGACTTTTAGGTGGCCCGCCATGAGTTGTGAGTCTGCTTTTTCTTGTAGGAACTCTGGGAAGAGTTCTTTTTGTAGGATAATATTTGGCAGGGCGGCGTATGGCACTTGTATCACACGTCGCAAGAGCCATGAGGGGAGTCCTGTCATTTTGTAGGCGACGAGGGTGGGGACGCCTGCGAGTGCTGTTTCGAGCGTTGCGGTGCCAGAGGCGGCGAGCATACATTGGCAAGAGCGCATGAAGGCATAGCGGTCTTGTTCATCATCATATATATGTAGGGGAAGGGCTCTTCCGTCTGGAAATCTTGCGGCCCAGAGCTTGAGCAATGTTTCTTTTTCGATGGACTGTGCTTGTAGGCAGTGAAATTCGAGGGAGGGACGCTCTTTGTGCATGATGGCGGCGACTTCGGCAAAGAGGGGGAGAAGTTTTTCGACTTCTTTCTTCCTGCTTCCGGGCATGAGGCCAATGCGTCCTTTGATTGGCTCTATGTCTTTAATATTTTCGTAATTTACGAGGTCGACAAGGGGATTGCCGACATATTCTGCTTCTAGGCCGTGTTTTTTATAAAAATCTTTTTCAAAGGGCAAGATGCAGAGCAATTTTTTGACATATTTTTGCAAGAAATGCACTCTTCCACAGCGCCATGCCCAGACTTTTGGGGGAATAAAATAATAAACGGGGATGTCGAGTTTGTGCGCTATTTTTGCGACACGAAAGCTGAGTTCTGGAGCGTCGACCAAGAGAATGGCTTGCGGCCTTTCTTCTTTGAGCTTTTTTTCTATGTCTTTGAGTATGGCAAAAAATTTGGGGATAACAGAAACAACTTCGAAAATACCCATGACAGAGAGTTTGTCGATGTCAATGATATTTCTTTGTCCGCATTCGGCAAGGTGCGGGCCGCCCATACCGCAAAGGTCAAGGCTTGGCCAGTCTTTTTTTAGGGCTTTTATGAGGCTTGCGGCTTGCATATCTCCAGAGAGCTCACCGACATTGACCCAGAGTTTGAAGTTTTGTGATTTATTGTTCATGATTGTCCTTTTTCGGCCATTTCCTTAAAAATGTATTCTTGCAGGGCCTTTGGCCAAGGGCGCATGGTCTTGCCTGTCAGCTCGGTATAGCGTGAGGTATCAAGGACGGAATAGGCAGGCCTTTTGGCTTTTTGCGGCCAATCGTTGTTGCTTATGGCATTGACAGTGCAGTGAACGTGGGCAATTCGCACGGCTTCGGCGGCAAGTTCACACCAAGAGGCGATGCCGCTGTTGACAAGATGAAAGAGGCCAGAAAAGGGTTTTTCGATGATATCTAAAGAGGCTTCGGCGACGTCTTTTGTAAAGCTTGGCGAACCGACTTGATCATGAACAACATTGACTATGGACTCTTCTTCAGCCTTGTTTAAAATGGTTTTGACAAAGTTTTTTTTGCCATGCCCAAAAAGCCACGCTGTACGAATGATGGCGACATTTTCTGGGTCAAGTGAGGAAAAGGCTTTTTCGCCTGCAAGCTTTGTTTTGCCGTAGACTGAAAGAGGATCTGCTGTGTCTTCAACGGTATAAGGCTTTTCAGAGCGCCCATTAAAGACAAAATCAGAGCTGAAATGGGTGAGATGAATGTTTGTGCCTTTGAGCACAGAATTGAGCGCGGCGGGCACACCTCTATTGATGTGCATGGCTTTTTCGGGGGCCTCTTCTGCTCCGTCAACATCTGTCCAGCCGACAGCGTTGACAACTCTGTCTGGCCGAAATCTTTCAAGCAGGCTTGAGAGGACATTGGGATCTGCAAGATCGCCCTGTTCTCGGCTGATAGCGATACCTATATGCTGGCTGGGTTCTATGGCCTTAATTATGGCTTGGCCAAGCAGGCCTTTGCCGCCAAGTACCAAGATTGTGAGGGGCGGGTGAGAGATTTGTTCGCTCATAAAGAGTCTCCGTATAAGGTCTTGCAAAATGTACGGTAAGCTCCGCTTGTAACATTTTCGACCCACTTAGGATTGTTGAGATACCATTCTATACAGTGTTTGAGTCCGTCTTCAAAATTCCATTTTGGCTGATAGCCAAGCTCTTTTTGTGCAGAGCTAAAGTCGATGGCATAACGACGATCATGCCCTAGTCTGTCGGCGACATGGCTGATAAGGCTTGTTGGTTTGTTGAGAAGATGAAGAATACTTGTAACAAGCTCAAGATTTGTACGTTCTGTATTTGCGCCAAAATTGTAAATCTTTCCTGAAAGGCCTTTTTCTAAGGCCAGTAAAATGCCACGACAATGATCTTCGACATGAATCCAATCACGCACTTGCAAGCCGTCTCCATAAATGGGGAGCTTTTCATCGCGCAAAGAGCGGGTGATGCACAGGGGGATAAATTTTTCAGGGAACTGATAAGGCCCGTAGTTGTTTGAACAGCGGGTGATGACCGTATCCATATCAAAGGTTTTGTTTGCGGCCCGCACGAGAAGGTCAGCTGAAGCCTTTGAGGCGGCATAGGGGCTATTGGGTTTTAGGGGGTCTTCTTCACGAAATAAGCCGTCCTTCCCCAAAGAGCCATAAACTTCATCTGTTGAGACCTGCACAAAACGACAGCCGCCTTTTTTCCTTGCGGCGTCGAGCAAGACTTGAGTGCCAAGGATATTTGTATGGATAAAGGGGCTTGCGTCAATAATCGATCTGTCGACATGGCTTTCTGCGGCAAAGTTAACAATATGGCTGATGTCATGCTCTGTAAGAATTTTTTCAACCAAGCCTTTGTCGGCAATATCGCCGTGCACAAAATGGGAGTTGTGTCTTTTTGAAAAATTGTCTATCGTGTCGCAATCGTAAAGGTCGTCAAGATTGTGCGGATTGCCTGCATAGGTCAGTGCATCAAGATTGACAACAGTCCATTCGGGTTTTTCTGCTAAAAGCAGTCGGATAAAGTTGGTGCCTATGAAGCCACAGCCACCTGTAATAAGCAGGTTCATAGCTTGTCCTTTTGCGATTGTTCGTTAAGCTCTTGAATGGCCTTTGTGGCGGCATTGTCTTGTGGCGGACTTTGCAATTCATACAAGGCTTCTTGGGCGGCATTGCCTTCTTGCTTAAGCGGTTTTTGTAGTTCTTGTAGAGCTTTCATAGCGGCATTGTCTTGTGTATTTTGCGATGATGGCGTATTTTGGGGCAAGTCTTGGCTTTTTGGAGCAGAAAATTTTGTGTTGGGGAGTTTTGTGCCTGCTTCGCTCTTCATGGCTCTGACAGTATTTAAGGTTTCCCATGTGATGGCAAGATTTTCATCGCTTGAGCGTTGCACAGCCAGCATGGCAAATTCTTCAGCTTCGTTCAATTTGTGTTTTTGGCGAATAAGGCTCCAAGCGAGATTGTTATAGAGGGTAGCGCTGTTTTTTGTATCAAAGAGGGCTTTGCGGTATTCCTTTTCAGCCTCTGCAAAGTTCCCCTCTTTATAGGCCATATTGCCAAGGTACATATAGCCACGCCCAGAGATTTTGGCGGCTTCTGTATAGGCGATTTTAGCGTCTCTGATATTGCCCATGCTTTCTGCCTTTTGTCCTTGTGCTATGAGGGTATCGACAGAGGAAGTATACAGTACCGTCGGTCTTGGGCAAGCTGTCAGCAAAGACAAAAGAGCGAGCAAAAGAGCTACTTGCACAGTTTGAGTGTAGGGAAAAAGCACTTGTCGGTCATGAGCAAACATTGTGCCATGCTAGCCTTAATGCAAGGACTTGGCAAGTCTTTTATATTTTATGCCCTTAAATCTGAGGATTTTCAATTTTTTCATGCTCTTGTGATACTTTTCTGCAAACAAATTTCAAAGGAATTTCATGCCAAACATTATCTACATTGATGGAGAAGCCCTTCTTTTACAAAAAAAACTTGTTCACCTTAACAAAGAAGATTTGCCTTTTGCCTCTCTGCAAGAGCCTTTCTTGCAAGACGAAGAATTTTTTTTGCAAAATTTCTTACAAGACAAGGCAAAGAAGATTGCCGATAAAGATATATCCTTATATATGTGCGGCGAAGTTTCTTCAAGCCTTGATGTTGCCCATACCTTAGCCGCAAAAGACCTCTTGCCTGTATGGTCAGCTGTTCATGCCATGCGCCAAGGGGCAGGAAGAGGGCAAACACGCAGACAATGGCATTCATATGAAGGCAATATCCACCTCTCTTTACACTTGCCAAACGAAGCCCCTTTTGATAAAGACTTAGCTGCCCTTGTTATGGCCTTGCTTCTTTGCAGGGCTTTAGACTGTTTGGGCATAGCCTGCAAGATAAAATGGCCAAATGACCTTATCGCCAAAGACGAAGAAGGCAAATGGCGCAAAGTAGGCGGTATTCTTATTGAAGAAAGACAAGGCATCGTCCTTGCTGGCTTTGGCCTAAACCTCAAAAATTT
Source organism: uncultured Desulfovibrionaceae bacterium (assembly GCA_964370125.1). Classification (GTDB taxonomy): domain Bacteria; phylum Desulfobacterota; class Desulfovibrionia; order Desulfovibrionales; family Desulfovibrionaceae; genus CAYJIB01. Next base: position 4,228 of record CAYJIB010000076.1, on the reverse strand, counting down.
TCCAAATGACGAACTTTTACGAAAAGATCATGCCTTTGCGGCGGGTCTTCTTCCTCTTTCTTGCAAAAAAGAGGTGAAAAATTTGTCTTTTTTGACCCTCATGCAAGCTCTTGTGTATTTGCTCAGGATTTGTTACACTAGGGCGATAAACAGCAATGAAGATTGGCCGCAAGCTATCATGGCCTATATGCCCTTTATCGGGCAGACGGTTACAATAGATGACGGCAATGCAGATAAGCCGCTTCGGGGTCTATTTTTAGGTCTTGATGCGGACGGGGCTTTGCGCCTTCTTTGTGATGGTGTTGAGCAAAAAATTGTTTTTGGCAGTATACGACTTTAAAAATAATACCTACAAACAATAAGGCAGGACATTGTGGACGCAATAACAAAGCAATTTGTATTAAACGGTGCTGATATTATTTCTCTTGGAGAACCAGCGGAACTTCTCGTTGGTGGTAAAAACTACAATACAGCTATCATCGACACAAACCCGCATGTGCGCATTCCCCAATTTCGGGCTATCTCTGCAATAGCCTTTGCAGAAGTCTTAGACACTTGTAAGGTCAATGCCAAACTTGTACGAGACATGGTAGATGAAGCCTATTCACGCATCGAATGGTCTTCTCCCGAAGTAGCAGAAAATCACGAATTCTTGCCGCATTTTGTTCGCAAAGTGGCCCTTGATGTCCGCAAAGCAGCAGAAAGCCTGACAGAAGGCACAAACTTGCGCTTACGCTCTTTCATCAACAATGTTGTTGACGGCTTTGCCTTTTCTCAAGAAAGCATTGACCAATTAAGAAAACGCTCTGTCCTTGTACAAGTCGCTATCCTTTCTGCACCACTCCCAGAAAATGTTGCCGAAGCTGTCAGAGAAGCCTACCGCGCTATTTGCCGTGACGCCGAAGAAGACAATGTACCTGTTGCCGTTCGCTCTTCTGCCGCTGGTGAAGATTCTAGGAAAAAAGCCTTTGCCGGCCTGCAAGACACCTATCTCAACATGGTTGGCGAAGATGCCGTTGTGCTCGCCTATCACTGGGACTGTGCCTCTGCCTACAATTTGCGCTCAATGATCTATCGCCGTGAAGCCATCACTGACGCCCTTGCCCTCTCAGAAGCCAGCGGTGACGAAAGCTTTGCTATAAACGCAAAAAATGAATGGGCCATTGAAAACACCGCCCTCTCTGTCTGTATCATGCGCATGATCAATCCTGTCGTCTCAGGCACAGCCTTTAGCGCCGACACAGCCACAGGTTGCCGTGGCACCGATCGCAATGACCTTGTCAGCATCGATGTCAGCTACGGTCTTGGCGAAGCCGTTGTTGGCGGTATGGTCACCCCCGACAAACTCTATGTCTTCACCCGTGATGACGGTAGCGAAGTTGTCCTTCGCACCATGGGTCACAAAAATGTCAAAATCGTCTATGACGAAGCAGGCGGCACAAAAAAAGTCGAAGTACCGCACAAAGAAGCCAGCCTTTGGGCCCTTTCCATGCCTCAAGCAGAACAAATCGCCAAAGGCGTTCGCGCTATTTCAAAGCTTTATGACGATATGATCATGGACACAGAATTTTGTATCGATGCCAAAGGTTCTTTGTGGTTTGTGCAAGCTCGCCCAGAAACCCGCTGGAACGAAGAGCTCGAAAAAGCCCCAAACACCATCTTTATGCGTCGCTATGAAGTCGACACAAAAGCCCTTGCAAATGCCGAAGTCTTGCTCTCAGGAAATGGCGCTTCTCGTGGTGCAGGTCAAGGCACTGTCCGTTTCTTGCGCTCTGCCCTCGAACTCAATAAAATCAATAAAGGCGACATCTTAGCTGCAGAACGCACCGACCCAGACATGGTCCCGGGTATGCGTGTGGCCTCTGCCCTGCTCGCTGATGTTGGCGGTGACACCTCTCACGCAGCCATCACCTCAAGAGAACTGGGCATTCCTGCCGTTATCGGCATTCAAAATATGTCTGCCTTACAAGCCCTTGACGGCGAAGTCATCACCGTTGACGGCACAAATGGCTGTGTTTATCGTGGCCTCTTGCCCCTTGAAGAAGTCGGCGCAGAACTTGACGTCACAAGCATCCCCACGACAAGAACAAAGATCGGCCTTGTCCTTGCCGATGTCGGTCAATCGATGTTCCTCTCTCGCCTTCGCAATGTGCCTGACTTTGAAGTCGGCCTCTTGCGTGCAGAATTTATGCTCGGCAATGTCAGCGTTCACCCAGCCGCCCTTGAAGCCTTTGACAATAACGAACTCGAAGGTGTGGTCAAAGCAAAACTCGCTGAATACGAAGAAAAACTTCGTAAAACCGTACGTGAACAATTAGACGCCGGCCTCGTTCGCCTTGACATTCGCCTGCGTGACTATGTTGGCCAAATCACAGGCCTTACAGAAGAAATCGAACAAGCGCAAAGCCAAAGCGAAGAGCCAGACGCCGCCCGCATTCGTGAGCTTGAGAAAAAACTTACTACCTTCACAGAAAAAGCCCAGCAATACATGAACGAACTCGAAACCACAAGCTGTGTCAACGAGCATGTCAAATACATCATGGGCTATCACGAAGCCCTACAAAACCTCGGTGCGCCAAGCCCTGAAAATCAAGCAAAACGCACAAAAATCGAAGCCGAATGGCGTGACACAAGTCTCATCGTCTCCGTCCTTCCAAAAGTTGTAGACCTTCTTGGACGCATCGAAGCCGTACGCCAAGACGTTGCCGCCCGTTGCGGTCTCGCCAAAGAAATCGAAGAAGTCACAAATATCCCCGCAGAAATCGGCACACTCATTCGCGCTCGTGGCGCAAAAACCGGCCGTGAACACTACATAAACACCCTCTCACAAGGCCTCGCCCTCTTCGCTATGGCCTTCTACCAAAAACCCATTGTCTACAGAACAACAGACTTCAAATCAAACGAGTACAAAAACCTGCTCGGGGGCCTGCTCTTTGAAGCCGATGAAGACAATCCAATGCTCGGCTACCGTGGCGTATCCCGTGCCCTACACGATTGGGAAATCGAAGCCTTCAAACTCGCCCGCTCCTACGGTGGCACAAACCTCCAGCTCATGCTCCCCTTTGTACGCACCCTAGAAGAAGCCAGATCCATGCGCACCTATCTAAAAACCGTGCACGATGTCTACAGCGGTAAAGACGATTTGAAAATCATCCTCATGTCAGAATTGCCATCAAACGCCATTCTCGCCAGACAATTCATTGAAGAATTTGACGGCTTCTCAATAGGCTCAAACGACATGACGCAAATGGTGCTCGCCACAGACAGAGACAATGCCTCTCTCTCACACATCTACGACGAAGAAGATCCAGCCGTCGTATGGGCTATCCTCGTGACCATCTTCACAGGACAAAAAGTCGGCAAAAAAGTCGGCTTCTGTGGACAAGGTGTCGCAAATAGCCTCATCTTGCGTGGCCTCATAAGCATCGTCGGCATCGTCTCAGCCTCCGTTGTGCCAGACACCTATGCCGCCACAAAAAGAGATGTCGCCGCCATAGAAGCACAAAATATCCAAGCAGCTGACCTCGGAAAATGGCTCTCAGAACAACACCAAAACACCTGGCGCACACTCATCGAAAAAGAAGGCCTCACAAAAGGCACGAAAAAAGATATGACAGCACAAGATATCCGTGCATGGTACGACAGCCAATACGAAAGCCTCTTAACAAACCTGCGTGACGCCCGTGGCTCAAACCGCGAAAATGCCGCAAGAAATACACTGCAAAAGTTCCGCCAAACCTTCCACAAAGCCGTCATCTACGCCGCCTGGAACTGGAACCAAACAGTAGAAGACGCCCTGCACCAATCAGGCTTTGCGTCCTTTGAAGAACAAGCAAAAGCCCTCGAAGAACAACGCAAAAAAGATTGGTAAAGGCAAGAAAGGCAGTGCCTCCGGTGCTTTTTGCCTGCGGCGCTGAAAGGCAATGCCTTCGGCGACAAAAGGGGGTGACCCCCTTTTGAAACCCCAAACTAGGATATATTGAGACTTAATCCAAGCACAAAAGCCTCTCTTCGAACAAAGCGAGGGAGAAGACTTTCGCAGGCTACGGCCTGCTCTGTTGAGCGGGAGGCAAAAGCCCTTCCTTATAGCCGACGGCAGTCGCCCGCGGTAGCGGGCTTTGAGCGAATGCAGGCAGGCAAATGGAACTTGCTTCCATTTGCATACATACTGCCAAATGAGCGGCCAAAAGACGCTGGTCGAAGACTGCCGCAGGCTTCCGCCTGCTCT
>CAYJIB010000075.1:0-8974 GCA_964370125.1 uncultured Desulfovibrionaceae bacterium | reverse complement strand
GAAAAGACTGGGAACGCTTTGCGATCTCTGGTGAAGTTACAGGAAACGCTGGCGGAAGAAAGAGTATTGGGGTCAACGCAAATTTTGAATACAAATTCTAAAAGACGGCTGAAAAAGCATCATCTACTTTGTCAGACGCAGTTTTTTCTTCGGTCATGTGCCAAAGAGCACACTCCGCTACGAAAAAAATTGCGTCTTCCTCGTATCTGATACTTTTTGAGCCGTCTTTGGTGGCAAGAGTATGCTCATTTCGCATTTTTGAACGCTCTGCTGTCTTGCTTGCCTATTTGGCATCTTACTTTTTTGAGCCGTCTTTGGTGGCAAGAGTATGCTCATTTCGCATTTTTGAACGCTCTGTTGTCCATACAATGACCCGTGGTGTATCGAAAAAAAGAAAGGCATGGACAGCAGAGCATCCATGCCTTTTTTCAGTGCCGACTAAAGAGCTCTCTTAAATCGCCGCAGAATTGACCTCGCCAGTACGAATTCTCACAGCCCTTTCAACATCGTAGATAAAGATCTTGCCATCGCCGACTTCGTCTGTCTTGGCACTGTTCACAACAATATCGATGAGGCTTTCAAGCTTTTCTGCAGGCACAACAATCTCAATCTTCACCTTCTCCACAAAATGCGTCACAACAGTATTGGCTCGATACACTTCTTTATGCCCGTGTTGACGACCAAAGCCTTGGACATTTGTGCAGGTTAAGCCGTGGATTTCATTACTGATTAGGGCATCAATAACACTTTGTAATTGGCTTGTCCGAATAATCGCTTCTATTTTTTTCATGATATTTTCCTTTATTGACTGTTATATTTTATAGGCGTGTTCATTGTGTTCGCTAATGTCAAGACCAATGATCTCAGACTTTTCGTCAACTCTGATTTTTACAATCTTGTCCACAACAAATAAGATTATCATCGTCATAATATACACAAAAATCCATGTCGCAAAAATAGAAACAACCTGCACCCATAATTGATTGACATCGCCATACAAAATGCCGCTTACGCCATTGATACTCTCTTCAGCAAAAACACCTGTGGCAAAAGCCCCCCAAGTTCCGCCTATGCCATGAATACCAACAACGTCTAAGACATCGTCAAACTTAAACTTTTCTTTTACAAAAATACCAAGATAACAAACAAAACCGCCAATCAAACCGATAAGAATTGATGAAGAAATCGGCACAAAACCAGCCGCAGGCGTAATAGCAACAAGACCCGCCAAAGCACCAGAAGCCGCGCCAAGCGTTGTTGGCTTGCCCGTTCTCCACCATTCAACAATTATCCAACCAACAACACCCGCAGCGGCGGCAAGCTGTGTTGTGACAAAGGCATGAACAGCAAGCTCATTTGCCGCCAAAGCAGAACCCGCATTAAAACCAAACCAACCAAACCAAAGAAGACCAGCACCAAGCAAAGTAAGCGGGAGATTGTGTGGCGTTGGGGCGTCTATTGATGCCTTACGAAAACCAAGCTTTTGCGCAATTGCAAGGGCCGCAGCAGCAGAAGCCATGTGCACAACAGCACCGCCCGCAAAGTCAACAGCGCCAAGCTCAAAAAGCCAGCCGCCGCCCCAAACCCAATGCGCCATCGGGGAATAAACCAAAAATAACCACAATACAGAAATCAAAAGCATGGCCGAAAAACGTATCCTTTCAGCATAAGCACCCGAAATCAACGCAATAGTCAACACAGCAAACATACATTGGAAAATCATAAACAAAAGATGTGGGATATTGTCAACAGGGCCGCCCTCAATACCTACATTGTTGAGCATAACAAAAGAAAAATCCCCAATAAGGCCAAATTGATCTGGCCCAAAAGCCAAAGAATAACCAAGAATAGCCCACAAAACAGGTATAATGCCCATCAAAATATAGCTGTGCATGCTTGTTGATAAAATATTCTTTGCCCTGACAAGACCGCCATAAAACAAAGCCAAAGCCGGCGTCATCACCATCACCATTGCCGCACAGATAAGCATAAATCCAATGTCTGTGTAGTTCATAAAAAAATCTCCCTTTCTTGAGTGTTGACTTGTAATAGCAATGGCTGTACCACATAAAAATTTGCCATATATTTCAATACCTAAGCTGTTTTTGAGCGGAAACCTTTTTAAAAAAACATACATTTTTGTACAATTTAAACAGAAACATAAAAAGAAAAAAGGCAAAACTACTGAAGACCAGGCTGTAAACCTATGAAATTTAAGGTGTAAAAACATTAGAACAAAATCTACCAAAACGTATAAAAACTCTCGCCCCAAAAATGTGGATTGCCCTTGTCTATGGCAAGATAAAGATTCCCTCATAAATGGATTGCAAAAAATTACAAAGTGAGGCAAAATGCTTTCAAAGGAATGCTCGCCTGCCTTAAAAACGTATTATTTGTGGTATTTTTTGCACAAGAGCATTTGGAGGTTGTATGCGTAAATTTGTTTGCCTTACTCTTTGTTTCTTTTCTTTTGTGATGAGTTTTTTTGTCATGCCGGCTTTTGCCCTAGATCGTGATGAAATTACTGTTGGCTTTGTCTATAATGCAGAATTGAACGAAGAAGGCTGGTCTTTTTCTCATGAAATTGCTCGCCGTTTTCTTGACAATTTGCCGCACGTCAAGACACTTTTTGCGGCTGAGGTTTCCCCAAAAGAGGCTGAAAAAGTTATGGAAGACATGGTCGCAAAAGGGGCGAAAATCGTCTTTGCTACATCATTTGGCTTTATGGAAGCCGTAGGGAAACTTGCAAAAAAATATCCTGATGTGTATTTCATGAATACGGCAGATTTTAAGATCGCTGACGATGTTACCAGCTATATGGGCAGGATGTACCAAGCTCGCTATCTAGCGGGAATTGTAGCAGGATCTATGTCAAAAGATGGCAAGATAGGCTATGTTGCGGCCTTTCCAATCGCTGAGGTCATTCGCGGAATCAATGCCTTTACGCTTGGCGTGCAAACAATCAATCCAAAAGCCAAAGTCTATGTTGAATGGACGAAATCTTGGTATGATCCCGCAAAAGAAAAGGCGGCGGCTATGATTCTTGTGGAAAAAGGTTGCGACATTTTAGCGCAACACCAAGACTCTTCGGCAACACAAGAAGTGGCAGAAGAAGTCGGCATATACTCTATCGGTTATCATACAAATATGGCCAGTAAGGCGCCAAATGTGCATTTGACCGCACCTATTTGGAACTGGCTTCCTATTTATCTAAACATCATAGACAAGGTCAAAAACGACAGATGGCAACACAGCGCAAATTGGTACGGCATTGAAACAAATGCAGTAGGCCTTGCGCCCTTTAATAAAAAAGTTCCTGACGAAGTGCGAATCGCAGTTGAAGCCGCTCGCTCAAGACTCATGACCGAAAAAAATATCGTCTTTTCTGGCCCCATCAAAGACCAATCAGGTAAGGTGCGAGTGCCAAAAGGGAAAAGCCTTAGCGATGAAGAATTGCTCACAATGGACTGGCTTGTTGAGGGCGTAGTTGTTGAGAATTAACCAAAGCAGAAAGGCCTTCCTTATAGCCGACGGCAGTCGCTCGCGGTAGCGAGCTTTGAGCGAATGCAGGCAGGCAAATGGAACTTGCTTCCATTTGCATACATACTGCCAAATGAGCGGCCAAAAGACGCTAGGTCGAAGGATGCCGCAGGCTACGGCCTGCTCTGTTGATGGGGAGCACAAACTTAGGCTTCGAACCTTTTTGAAATAGCACAAAAAACTAAAAGCAGTGCCTCTGGCGAAAGCTAAACAATGGAAATTGAAGGTAGTTTGAATTGCTAAAGGCGATTTATTCTATAGACTTATAAAAATTTTCGAAAAATGCAAAAAAAGCCTTGACTAATCCCCCTCGTTTTAGTAATTTCCTCTTTGCACCATCTAAGTGCGACACTCCCCGGTGGCTCAATCGGCAGAGCGGGTGACTGTTAATCACTAGGTTGGCGGTTCAAGTCCGTCCCGGGGAGCCAGTGAAATCAAAGCCTTACAGCGAAAGTTGTAAGGCTTTTTTTGTGGTGGATACGTTTTGTACAAGACCTGTACAACTTTTTCCAGTGACTTCCTGTGAAGCGAAATGAAAATACCTAGAATCAATGGTCGATGTCGAAAAAGGTATGAAAATATCTTTTTCAGTTTCAACGAAATAAGCCTAGAATTTTTACCTTGAAATGACGAGCGCACTCAAGAAACGCGCCAAAATTTCTTTTGATGCATATCTTAAGTGCGCGTATCTTTATAAGGAAAAAGCGTGAAGCACTTTTTTTAATTTTGACTCAAAGCCGGGCAGTCGAGCCAGAAAAAAATTAACAGCCCGCTAGGCGGCATTGTTGCTCTTTGCTAAGGCATTCATGGCACACACCGTCAAAGTCAATGCGCGCGGCTGTAACTGTAAAGTTTGGCACAGTAACAAATTGCAAATGTTCGGGAACAAGGCATTGATCAACGTCAGCAATATAGCCACAACGCAAGCATCTGATATGCTGATGCGGTGTTGTCACAGCGTCAAAACGCCGTGTTGATTCGCCATATTCAAGCTTAAGCACCGCACCAGAAGAAACAAAATAATCCAAATTGCGGTACACGGTGCCAAGGCTGATATTGGGCAGGCGCACACGAACCTTGGTATAAATCTCATCTGCTGTCGGGTGATTGTGCATCTTGCGCAATTCATCCATAATAACCATGCGCTGCTTGGTCATGCGCAACTTTGCTTTCTGTTTCATTGTGATTAAATCCTTAAAAAATTGTATCTTGAGTCCATGAAAAGACTAAAACTAACATACTAGTCAACTCTACACAGCCAAGATAAAACCTATTTGCAAACTTGTCAAGTAAATAGTTCTCATTACTAATACTTTTTTTGATTAGAATCTTCGTAAAAAGAGCGCCTTATTCTCTATCAGCCTTTAAAATCTAGACTTTTTCAAAAAAATCACTTGCGATTTTCTAAAAAATACTGTAAAAAGAAGTACACAAACTTGCAAAGAAGACAATGCAAACTTCCTGCAAGCCTTTGCATTTACAGACAATTTCCCCCATTCAATAGCAATAAGGAAGCGCCTATGAATATGGATTTTATCATGCTGATAGAGCACGCCTCTTTTGTAGGCAAGGCTGTCATTGTCATTCTTGTTCTTATGAGTGTCATCTCTTTAGGCATGATTTTTCAAAAATGGCTCGCCATCAAAAGGGCAACAAATAAAGCTTTGCACGGCATCAATGTTTTTAGCAGGGCAAAAGACATTCGTGAGGCCATCTTGGCCCTTGGCGGCGACAGCAGCTCTCCCCTTTACAATATTGCCAATGAAGGCGTGACAGAATTTAATTTGTCCAAAGAAATGGGCAATGAAGAAAAAATCATTGTCGACAATGTGCGTCGCTCTTTGCGCCAAGGTGTTGCTGAAGAAAGTGCAAAGCTCAATGCCTCGATTTCTTATCTCGCCACAGCCGCAAATACCGCCCCTTTTATCGGCCTGCTCGGCACCGTGTGGGGAATTATGGAAACATTTCATGCCATTGGCGCAATGAAGTCGGCTTCACTCGCAACGGTTGCCCCCGGCATTTCAGAAGCCCTTATCGCAACAGCCTTTGGTCTTTTTGTCGCTATTCCTGCAACCATTGGCTACAACACTTTTCAAGGGCGTCTTGATTTCCTTGAAGGCCAGCTTGTCAATTTTGCCTCAATGTTTCTTAATCGTGTTCAGCGTGAACTCAATGCCAATCAAGGCAGACGCTAGCAAAGTAAATATCACGTATTTTTAATTAAAGGAAAAGCTATGGGAGCTTCAGTTGGAGGCGGCAAGCGCCGTTTTGTTTCTGATATTAACGTCACACCCCTTGTCGACGTTATGTTGGTTTTGCTGGTCATCTTCATCATTACAGCCCCCATGATGACAGAAGGCCTTGAAGTCAATCTACCCACAACGACCTATGTCGACAATTTACCAACAGATGCCGAAAATATGGTGCTGACCATCAACAATGAAGGCAATCTCTTTCTCGATACCTATGACGTAAACCTTGACGAGCTTGAAGACAAGCTGACTTTACTCGTCAAAAACACCAACAAACAGCTCTTTTTACAGGCCGACACCAAGGTGCCTTATGGTCTTGTTGTTGAGGTTATGGGGCGTATTCGTGGTGCAGGCATCGCAAACCTCGGTATTTTGGCGCAATATGTAGAACCAGAAAAAACTTCGGAAAAGAACTAAATGCAGAAAAAATCTGCCACCTCCCCTCTTTCACCCCTTTCTTATGGCCTTTCATGTCTCTTGCATATAGGTCTTATCGCTCTTATTTTGCTTTGGCCATCAAGCCCACCTGTGAACCTAAACAGGCAATTTATGCAAATCAGCCTGACCATGGGCGCGCCCGGAGGCGACAATTTGCCATCCCCCGTACTTGGCCACACACAAAAAACAACTGCCCCGCCAAAAGAAGCCAGCACGGCCGCCGTAAATACGCCTGAACCAAAAAAACAAGAAGTGCCTCAAAAAACTGAACCAAAACCCGCTCCAAAAACAGAAGCGATACAAGTCAAAGAACCAAAAAAAGAAGCTCCAGCAAAAAAAGAAAGCCCCGCTGAAAAAAGCCCACCCAAGAAAGAAAGTCCACAAAAAGCCCCAGAAAAAGCTAAGCCAGAGCCAAGACCAGAAGCCAAGCCAGAGCCCAAAGCCGAAGCAAAGCCAATAGCCCAAAAAGCGGACACAAAGCCAAAAGAAGCCCCAAAAGCCGCCACGCAAAAACCCCTTATTTCGCCTAAAGAATCCTTGCAAAACGCTCTTGCTGATGCGGCCAAACAAACAGGGACAAGTCAAGCGGCTAAAGCCCCCGTCTCGCCCATAGCAGGCGCCCTTGCTTCCTTAGAGGGCGAAGCCGCAGCCAGCAATAGACCCATCGGCGGCGGTGGCGGAGTCGGTGATGGCCCCGGTGGTGGCGGACTCTATGATGTCTATACGGGCATGGTTATTCTTGCTGTGCGCCCAAATTGGAGTATGCCAACCTATTCTCGTGAAAACTTGATCGTACACGTACGTGTCGTACTTGACGCAAATGGCCTTGTGCAAACAGCCTCTATCGAACAATCATCTGGGCGAGCAGATTTTGACGCCTCGGCAGTCAATGCCGTCATTCGCACAAAGCAATTGCCAAAACCGCCAAGCCCCGCTCACCAAGAACTTGTCATCGCCTTTAACGCCCTCGAAATGGCAGGACGTTAACATTTTCCTTTTTTACTTCTTTTTTCTTTTTTTCTTGGGGGAAATGATTTCCATCAGGCTGTCGCTATCCCTAAGGCTCGTTTCTCGCCTTACTTGAAAAGATTTAGACAATTCAAAACTGCCGAATACGTAAAAAATCAAAAAAAAATTAAAATCCCCTAAAGTTCTTCTCTATAGTGCCGATAAGCTGTGCATAGGCGGGAAAGCAAGGAAGCTGCCCCCTTAGTTTGCCCTTACGCTCTTTTTAAAGCGTGCAAGCGAAAAGCAGAAAGTGTTTCTGCGCATGTACTCACTTTTTACGCATTCATGGAGGAATGTCATGTCTTTAGTAATCAATAATAACTTGATGGCTTATGGTGCTGGTAACAATTTGAACGCTCACTACGCAAGTATGGACAAGTCTGTACAACGCCTTTCTTCTGGCTTGCGTGTTATGGGCGCTGCTGACGACGCCGCTGGTCTTGCTGTTCGTGAGATCATGCGTTCTGAAATCACCTCATTGCAACAAGGTATCAGAAACGCCAACGACGGTATCTCTCTTTTGCAAACAGCTGACGGCGCCCTCGGCGTAGTCGACGAAAAACTCATTCGTATGAAAGAACTTGCTGAACAAGCAGCAACGGGTACGTATGACGATGTGCAAAGAGGCATTATTGATGACGAGTATCAGGCGATGGCCGACGAAATCACCCGTATTTCTGAAGCTACAGACTTTAACAACATTAAACTTCTTGACGGTAATCTCTCTGGTGTTCATGACGGTAGCAAAACAACCTCTACTGGCGCAGTGCGTATCCACTTTGGTACAGGCAATGACGCGACTGAAGACTATTATGACATTCAAATTCAAGAAACAACCGCTTCTGCTCTTGGCCTTGGCTTAAGCGCCGGTACACCAAAAATTGGTGATGACAACAAGTACACTGATGCCGACATCAAAACAGATGTAGGTGCTTGGAGCACAACAGGTGAATACGCCGGTGTAGCAAACCTTGCAGCCGCCGTAGGCGCACTTGCCGAAGGTGAGGGTGCTGGAGCAATCACAGTCGATATGCTCGACACTGCTTATGCCGCTCACATTGCTGTAAAAGAGAATGAAAACGACACAAAGAAAGAATTCTTGACCTTTGCTGCCAGTTCATTGGGTATCGATGAGAACATCTTGGGTACGGTGCAAACAAACGGCACAATCAGCCCTGCCGATGACACCTTTATATTAACCGAAGTTGAAGCCTTTGACGTGCCTGTCGCTGAAACCGTTGGCGCAGCTGGAACAAAGCGTGATGCAGCTCACGACTTCACCACCTATGACACGATTATGCGCCACGCTGTTGGTCTCTCTTATGCAGACATCACACCGGGCAACAGCATCCGCACTCAAGAAAATGCTCAAAAAGCCTTGGGCGCAATCGATGACGCTATCGTGAAAAAAGACAAAATCCGTGCAAACATCGGTGCTTTGCAAAACCGTCTCTCTGCAACTGTTGACAACTTGACAGTCCAAAGACAGAACATCCAGGCCTCTGAATCCCGTATTTCTGACGTAGACGTAACAAGCGAAATGACAAACTTTGTAAGAAACCAAACCCTAACCCAAGCCGCCGTTGGTATGCTTGGTCAAGCAAACAGCATGCCACAAATGGCAATGCAGCTTATCGGCTAATTCTAGGAACAAGGCCAAGGGTAACCTTGGCCACCCTATACACCCTAACACACATGACGAAAGACCGCCGTGGCGCAAAACACGGCGGTCTTTT
>CAYJIB010000074.1:5051-8981 GCA_964370125.1 uncultured Desulfovibrionaceae bacterium | reverse complement strand
CCTCACAAGGATAGACAACTTTTTCTCGAAGAAAATCCCTTAAAAACCTAAAGTCATAAAAACCTTCATAGGGATAGAAAACTTCCTCTCGAAGAAAGTCCCTTAAAAAAACTAAACTCTGCTTGCAAATCTTCACAGAAATAACCCCTATCCCCAAAGTCTAAACCTAATTCTACACCCTGCTCATCGTCTCTTGCAATTCTTGGGCTTGTTCGGCAAGCTCACGAATGGCATCAGCAGATTGAAGAATGGCCTCGGCATTTTTTGCTACCACTTCGTTAATATCGCCCATGGCTTGTGAAATGCCTTCAGAAACAGAAGTCTGCTCGCTGGCAGCGTTTGCAATTTGGTGAATCATGTTTGTATTAAGGCTTGTAACAGAAGCGATTTCTTGCAAAGAATTCTCAGATTGTTTTGCGAATTCAGAAGTTTGTGAAATTTGCTGAACCACAAGTTTTACTTCTTCTTGGTTGGCTGTGCTTGAAGCCTGAATAGAGCGCACACTGCTGCTTACTTCACGAGTGGCGTCCATGGTTTTTTCAGCAAGCTTTCTCACTTCATCAGCAACAACAGCAAAACCACGGCCAGCTTCGCCAGCTCTTGCGGCCTCAATGGCGGCATTAAGGGCAAGAAGATTTGTTTGGTCGGCGATATCAGTAATCACGTTAATGATGCTGCCAATGCCGTTTGAAAGCTGATCAAGCTTTTCCATATTGCCGGTCAAATTATCAGCAGAACCCGTCAAAGAAAGCATAGCCTCAGACATCTTGCCAATGGTTGTAATGCCTTCTTGTGCTTTTTCAAGTACGGCATTGCTTTGTTCGGCTGTGCTTGAGGCATTGTGCGCGACTTCTTGCACAGAGGCGTTCATTTCTGTCATGGCTGTACTTGTCCGCTCAATACTTTCACGTTGGAAATTTGAGCCTTCGACAATAAGGTCGGTCTGTGCAGAAAGCTCTTCAGAGGCAGAGGCCACACGAGTGGCTATTTCTATAGCACGCACAGACATTTCTTTAATGGCTTCGCCTTGTTCTTGAACTTTTGTAATATCATTAAGAAACTCAACATATCCAACCGCTTTGTTATTTTCATCAAAAAGAGGGGTGGCAAATACGTCATAATGTACGGTTTTTCCATTGACAAGACAAGGGGCAACGGCATTAACAAGTTCGCCTTTTTGCATAGAACTACGTCCTAAGCAGAGCTCATTACCACAAGCTGGAGAATTAAAGAAAGATCCGCAATTTTTCCCTATCACATCGGTCACACCCAAGGCTTTTTGGGCTGTTTTGTTCATGTAGATGATTTGATTGTTATTGTCTGCCGTAAAAATGCTAGCCGACATATCGTCAAGCAATTCTTGATACGACTTTGTAAGACGATTTACGGAAGCAATAAGTGTTTTGAAGCCACCGCTAAACTTTACTTCATCAGCAGTTGCATTAAATTCACCAGTAGAAATTTTGTTTGAGGTCGTAGAAATTTCATCCACAATCGTGTTGACGGTGACAAGAATGGTGCGAATAGCGTCAACAAGCTGGCCGATCTCGTCTTTTTTGTTTATGTTGAGAGTTGCCGTTAAATTCCCTTGGCTCACTTCTTTTGCAAAAGCTGTTGAGGCTTCAATGGGTTTGACCACCGCTTGACGGATAAAGATATAAGATAAAAGTGCCAGGACAATAGCAGCGCCCATACAAGCCATAGCAGTGTACTCGGCCGAAATAAAACTATCGGTCACACCCTTGGCAAGGGTGTTTGTTCTTGCTTCTAATTTAGAAAAAAACTTGTCGATGGGGGCCATGATCTTTGCGGCTTCACTTCTATACCTTGCTCCAAAGACCAATTCTATAGCCATTTGCTGATCAGGTGCGGCATTTATTGTGTAATTTCCGCTACTGTCTTTAAATTTTCCTTGCATGGCGTTCATAGCTTCAACTTCAATACCGATAAGGGTATTTGAAAGATTGTTTGATTCTTGAAGCAAGGCAAATTCTTCATTGCTAAGACCGTATTTTCTGAGCAAATCGAGCAAGGCCACCCTCTCACCAGGTGCAATATTGCTATTATTTGGGCGAGGCGATTTGCCAGCCCGAATAGCAACAATTTCGTCATAAGCCGCCTTAAAAGATGCGTCATTGTTTGCCACATAGAGTCGCACATTGTTGGTAAGCCCTTCAGAAGAATCTCGAAGCTCTTGCGATAATTCAATCAAGGTATCGTTGTTTTCGTTAACCACTTGAATTTCGGTAAAAGCATTGCTCGCCGTATAGAGGAAATAAAACGACGCGATTATCATAAGCGTAACCAAAAAACTTGAGCCAAAAAACGCAGACCTGATCTTCATAAGAATTCCCCTTGTCAAAGTTAACACAAAGCAGCGATAAAACTGATAACAAAAACCAAACTCCCTTTTACATTATACAACTTTTAGAAAAATGACAAGAACTCTTTGAGCTTTTAAGTATTTTTTTAAAAAATAAGAAAAAAAATTTTACAAATTACTTACTTTTTTAGGCAAAAAAAAGACTTGTCCAAGCCTATAACTTCATGCTAAATTACTTAACGAAAACATAAAAAGGGTAAACCCTTAAAATCTATACATTCCAGAAGACATGGCCACAGGCCAAAAAGAGGCGATTTATGCAAAAACAATTTGAGGCTTTGGGACATTTGTGGCAAACAGTTATGAAAGACCCTAAGATTGAACTGCCTGTAATGATTCCCTATGTTGTCAAAGAAGGGCTCACTCGTGAAGCTTGGCAAGTAAAGACCGACAAGCAAGAAACCATGCTTATCGCTTGGCCAAAAGACGCGCCTTTCCGTGCGGGCATTACCGTCCAAGGAAAGCCAGAAGGCAAACTCGACACAAAGACCTGCACGCCTCTGCTTGAAGGCTTTGCAAATGACCTTACCGTAGATGAAGTGAAGCCTTGGTCTAGCGGTGTAGAGGCTTACTTTACGGCTTTTCGCAATGAAGACAAGCAAGCCCTGTGTTTTTATAATCCTCTTTATTTTAGAGACAAGCAAGACTTAACTCCAGGTGTGCGCCAAAGCTTTGTTGTTTCTGGTCTAGCCAGTGCGCTTCGCCGTGGCTTGCTTGACGATATGCATGTCACAAAAGGCCCGCTTTTTGAAAATTATATCGCTAGCTGGTTAGAAGAAAATCCCGGTTCAAGCCGCCATGAAGCCCCACAGCTTTCTATTGATTTGCGTGGAGAGCGCATTCTTATTCCTTCTGATTTTCCTGGCAATTACCAAATGCGTTGCCCCATAAGCACAGTCGACACTTGTCAATTTGCCGATGAACTCATCTATGTGCTTGGCATAGAGCTTGGCTTAAATACAGAAAATCCCTTGCGCTTTATCCTTTATGCACCAGAAAAAATCTGCCACAATATCACACCCAAAGTCGGTGATGAAATTGACGCTCTTATTTGGTTGCAAGCTCGTGTTGTTGATTCAGAATAAAGGGCTGTTAGAAAGATTGCTTTTGAGAAGAAATCAGCTTGACAAAGCCTTATTCATTTCTACCTAGAAGTAAGCACAATTATAAAAACTGTCCTAAACCAAAAAAGCATACAGTTTTTAAAAATAAAACAAAAGAATACGCAATATAAGCTGAAACAATATAAAAAAATTTTTTTTAACTATCCTTAATTACTGACCAACGAGATCTTCCATGACACCACAAAAAGCTATTGTCCTTGTTGTAGACGACACCATAGAAAATATTCAAATCCTTGACCAACTCTTGCGCAATGACTACACCATTCGTGTAGCCACAAATGGCGAGCTGGCCATTAAGATTGCCAATACCCTGCCCCATCCCGACATCATCTTGCTCGACATCATGATGCCAGGCATTGACGGCTATGAGGTGTGTGCTCGCCTTAAAGCTTCTGAGGTCACTGAACATATTCCCATCATCTT
>CAYJIB010000074.1:0-5041 GCA_964370125.1 uncultured Desulfovibrionaceae bacterium | reverse complement strand
GCGATGAGGCAAAAGGCCTTGATCTTGGGGCTGTTGACTTTATCACAAAGCCCTACAGCCCACGACTTGTGCAAGCCCGTGTTGCCAATCACTTGGCACTAAAAAAACGCAATGACCACTTAAACGACCTTGTTATTGAACGCACACAAGAGCTTTTTCAATCTCGTTCTGCCACTATTGAGGCTCTTGCAAGCCTTGCAGAAACGAGAGACAAAGAAACAGGCAGCCACATTCAGCGCACTAAACATTATATCAAGCATTTGGCAGAACTCTTACGAGAAACTTCGCCTCTGCAATGGGAATTTTCAGACGACACCATTCAGCTCTTTTTTGACTGTGCGCCTATGCACGATGTCGGCAAAGTAGGTATTCCTGACACGATCCTGCTTAAACCAGGCAGGCTAACAGAAGAAGAGTTTGAAATCATGAAAACGCACACCGTGCTTGGCTATGAAACCCTAACACAAGCAGAAAAACATATCGGCACAAATACCTTTCTTGGCCTTGGCGCAGAAATAGCCTATACTCACCACGAAAAATGGGACGGCTCTGGCTATCCACGTGGTCTTGTTGGCGAAGAAATTCCCGTCTCTGGGCGACTTATGGCTATTGTTGATGTGTATGACGCCCTTTCTTGCAAAAGAGTCTATAAAGACGCCATGTCGCCTGATCAGGTCTTAGCCATTATGTCAGCAGGTATGGGCACACATTTTGACCCAAATATCTTAGAGGTCTTTTTGCGTCATGAAGAATCTTTTAGAGTGATCGCTGAGCGTTTCCCCGAACACTAAGCCCTCTTTGTCGCTTTTTCTGTTGTATTTTTCCTCATATTTTCTTAACTCAATTTCGTCATATAAGGACAATCCATGCTCAACTTAAAACTTCTTCAAAAAGAACCAGAAACAGTCCAAAAAGCCTTTGACAGCCGTGGCGCAAATCTTTCAATGGAAGACTTTAACAAGCTTGACACAAAAAGGCGTAATCTTCTTTCTGAACTTGAAGCCTTAAATGCCGACAGAAACCGCCTTTCCGCTGAAGTGGGCAAACGCAAAAAAGCGGGCGAAGACGCCAGTGAACTTATTGAGCAAGTGACTGTGGTCAACAATAAAATAGGCCTTCTCGATGCCTCTGTTAGCGAAGTGCGTAAGGAAATGGACGACTTCATGCTGTCTTTGCCTAATATTCCTCACTCTTCTGTACCACAAGGCACAAGCGAAGAAGACAATGTTGAAGTCTTGCGCAAAGGCGAAAGCCCTGCCTTCCCCTTCCCCGTCAAAGACCATGCCGAGCTTGGCATAAATCTTTGCGGCCTTGATTTTGAAAGAGGCGCAAAGCTTGCGGGAAGCCGCTTTACAGTTTCAATGTCTTGGGCAGCACGCCTTGAGCGGGCTTTGTCCAATTATTATCTCGATGTCCATGCGAAGGAAGGACGCATTGAGGTGATGGTGCCTCTGCTTGCCAACAGAAAGACCATGACAGGCACAGGCCAGCTGCCAAAATTTGCCGAAGATCTCTTCCATATTGCCGATTGGGATTATTTCCTTATCCCGACTTCAGAAGTGCCCATCACCAATCTCTATGCCGATGAAGTGCTCGAAGAAGAAGCCCTTCCCTTGCGTTACTGTGCGCTAAGTCCTTGTTTTCGTTCAGAAGCTGGCGCCTATGGCAAGGACACAAGAGGCCTTATCCGCCAGCATCAATTCAATAAAGTCGAGATGGTCACCTTTGCCCACCCAGACGATTCTTATGCCGCCCTTGAAGACATGCGTCAAACGGCAGAAAGGCTTTTAGAATCTTTAGAATTGCCTTTCCGCACAGTGGTTTTGTGTACGGGCGATATGGGTTTTGCGGCGGCAAAGACTTATGATATTGAAGTTTGGTTGCCTGGGCAAAATACCTATCGTGAAATTTCTTCTTGTTCAAATTGTGAAGATTTTCAGGCAAGAAGGGCCAATATTCGCTATCGCCCCAAAGGCGGGAAAAGTCAATTCCTCCACACACTTAACGGTTCTGGCTTGCCTACTGGCAGAAGCCTTGTGGCTATTTTAGAAAATGGTCAACAAAAAGACGGTTCTATTGTTTTGCCAAAGAAGCTTGTGCCTTATATGGGTGGGCTTGAGGTCATTGAACCAAGATAAAGGCCTCTGCATAATGCCATAAATAGACAAAAAGCATGGATGCCTTGTTGTCCATTTATGTAAGGCTCATTCTTCGCCTAAAATAAACGCACTTTGTGCGCCCCTTGGGTGGTTGCTTCGCTGTGCTTGCAGTGACTTTCGCAATAATAACAGGTCATTGCGAAGAGCGAAGCGACGCGGCAATCCATGCCTTATTGAATTATGCAGACATTTAAACTAAGCTTTTTAACAACACCTTTTTTGGAGAATTTTCTCCCACATATAAGAAAGAAATTATGTACAAAGTCGCCCTCTTAGGCCGTCCAAATGTCGGCAAGTCCACTATTTTTAATAGACTTATTCGCAGCAACAGAGCTATCACACACGACAGGCCCGGCGTCACTCGTGACCGCATAGAGGGCTTTGTGCGCCCAAGAAATGGCCAGCGTTTTACGCTTATCGACACAGGCGGGGTAACCCTTGGCAGCAATGCCGCCGTGCTTTCTGGCCCGAAGGCTTTGGAAGGTTTTGAAGAAGATCTCTTTGCGCAATTTAGCGCAGCCCTCGAAGAAGCCGATGCCTTGTGCCTCATTGTTGACGGGCGAGAAGGCTTACATCCTTTTGATGAACACATCGCCGCCCACATTCGCAAGCTCAACAAGCCCACCATTGTTGCCGTTAATAAAGTCGACGGCTTGGAAAAAGAAGACATCATGCTTGCCGATTTCCATTCCTTGGGCTTTCCTACTCTTGCGATTTCTGCCGAACACGGCCACAATGTGCGAGCCCTTGAAGAAGAGCTTTCAGATCTTTTGCCTATAGAGCCTCACCCAGAAAGCGATGACAAAGACAAGGTCTTGCGTCTTGCCATGCTTGGCCGTCCAAATTCTGGAAAATCCTCCCTCGTCAACGCCATGATAGGCAACAATCGCATGATTGTCAGCGACATTGCTGGCACAACACAAGACAGTGTCGATGTGGCCTTTGAGCAGGATGGCGAGTCTTTTATGTTCATCGATACAGCGGGCGTGCGCAGACGCACTCGCATCACCGACGAGGTCGAGCGTTTTGCCGTCAATGCCTCGATCAAAAGCACAACCAAGGCACAAGTCACCCTCTATGTCATCGACGCTTTAGAGGGCATAACCACACAAGATAAAAGGCTTATTGACCTGCTTAACGAACGCAAATGCCCCTTTTGTATCCTCGTCAACAAAATCGACTTGGTGCGCAAAAAAGACCGTTTGGCCTTTGCCAAAGAATTCAAGTCTCTGCTTGAATTTACGCCGCACGTCCCTGTCCTCTATATTTCTGCTATGCACGGCATAGGCCTTGAAGAAATCATTCCCCTTGCCAAGCAAATCCGTGAAGAATGCAATACCCGCATAAGCACAGGCCAGCTTAACCGAGCTATCCAAGAAGTCTTAGAGCGGCACCAGCCCCCTGTTGTGCGCCGTGTTCGCCCGAATTTTTTCTATCTGACCCAAGCAGAAAGCAATCCGCCAACCTTTGTCTTCTTTGTGAGCGATGCCGACCGTGTTTCTGCTAGCTATACCAGATACTTAGAAAATTCTTTGCGCCGCCTCTTTGCCATTAAACACGCCCCCATGCGTGTGCGCTTGCGCTCAAGCCACAATAAAGACAAGGGAAAGAAGAAGAGGTAAAGGAGAACTTCATATGCATATAAAAAAACACTTTACAGTTTTGACCTTATTGCTCTCATGTTTCCTTGTAGCTTGCAACTCACAAGCCAAAGAGCCTGTCAATTACGAAAACTTTGCCGAGGTTGAAACAAATCTTACAGCCGGGCGCATCGTCAAGGCCGCCGAGGGCGTAAACAAATGGATACATTTCAAAAGCCCAACCCCTCTTGATAAGCAAACAATTATCCGCATGAATCGTGACACCCTATACAGCATTGCACTTGTTGACGTTAGCCAAGGGGCGACTATTACTGTCCCCAAGGTCAAAGAGCGCTATCTCTCCATCGCCGTTATGAACGAATATGGCTATACCTGCATGGTCGAGCTTGGTGGTGGCACATACGAGCTAAACCCTGAAAATGTCGGATCAAACTATGCCTTTGTCATCATGCGCAGCTTTGTCGATGCAGACAATACCAAAGATATCGCAGAAGTCAACGCCCTCCAAGAACAGTACACAATAGAAGCAAAGAGCGCAAAGGCCTTTCTTGTGAAAGATTGGGACATGGAAGCCTATAAAAATACACACAAATCGCTCACAGAACTCTTCAAAATCGCGCCCGATGCCACAAGAATGTTTGGCAAAAAAGGCGAAGTCGATCCTATTTACTTCTTGGTGGGCACAGCTGGCGGTTTTGGTGGCTTGCCAAGCAAGAACGCCATGTATTTTAACTTCAATCCCCCAAAACAAAATACCGATTATAAGGTCAGCTTTACAGAAATGCCCGTTCGGGGCTTCTGGTCTATCACGGTCTATGACAAAGACGGCTTTATGTTTACCTCAAAATTTGGCGAAACAAATATCAATAGTGCAAGCGCAAAAAAATCAAAAGACGGCAACTATACCGTTTTCTTTGGGAATTGCGAAAAAAACAAGACAAATTGCCTTGCCACAGAAGAAGGTTGGAACGGCATCTTGCGCTTGTATGAACCAGAAGCAGAACTCTTTGAAAGCACAGCGAGCATCCCACGCTTGGAAGAGATTAAAGAATAAACTTTACTACCTTTAATTACTGATTAAAAAAGTTAGCACTAAAAAACAAAAAAACCCTTTTTTTTGCATAGCTTTAAATTGAAAATTAAACAAAAGCCGCCTCTTTATACGAGACGGCTTTTGTTCATTGATATTCGTGTCAAAAACAGCTTAAAACAATCTAAAGTTTCCCACAAAAAAACGCTGAAGTGTTGTTCACTTCAGCGTTTTTTTAAATATTATCTTGG
>CAYJIB010000073.1:0-9064 GCA_964370125.1 uncultured Desulfovibrionaceae bacterium | reverse complement strand
CCAACAGAACAACCAGAGCTGCTGTTGCTGCTGTTGTTAGGCTGTGCATAAAGACCGTTGGGGTCGGCAATTACGCCATCTGCAGGATCAAGGTCAAAACCGCCATCACCATTGTCTGTAATTACATAGTAAATAGAGTATCCTCCAACCTCAAAAGGATCGCCCTTTTTAACATCAATATCATCTTTTACATGCTTTACAGCCCAGAATTTACCATTATATGAATCAATAGTTGAAGCAGTAATATCTTCTAAGGCTGGTGTATCGATGAGTTCAAATCTTGTGCTATATGTTTCATTGGCATACTTCTCAAGACGCAAAGTGTCGTCATTTACGTATTCAGTTTGGCCATCAGCTGGCAGAGCATAAGTGAAGTCCCTTGTGAAGATAAAAGTATCTCCAACTCCAAAACCTTTGTAAGCGAAACTTTGAATTGGACCAGCATTGCCACTAACAGATTCATACGTGATATTGTCATTTGCTGCTTTGTAATCTGCAGATGCGCTTGCTTTAACGATGTGAAGGCCACTGTCTTTGTCTCGTGCCGTAACGGTAGGTGCTCCACCAGTAAAGCCAGGCTGACCATAATCGCGTAGGCCCAATGCGTCAATACGAGGCCTGCTGCTATCGCTTGAAGCTCCATTTGCAATTTGCGCCGTCTTCGTCAAGACAGCCACATTGCTTGTCGCTTTTTTGTTTGTTTGGTCAATAGCCACAGTATAGTATACGGTGTAGGTCGTATCAGCGTCGAGCACTTTATCTTTCGCTTGAGGTGTGCCCGGATCTGGAAAATCCGTGTTTTCTACCCAATACTGGCCTGCTGCTGTCGCTCTCTTCGCGTCTTGGAGGACATAGTTTGTTTTGTCATCGCCATAGGCTACGACCTTTACGTCTTCAACTCTTGCCTCAAGGTTAAGATATTGAGTGAAATTTGGCACTTTAAAATCAACTTTATAGGTCACAAATTGAGCGTCTGTAACACCAGTAGCGTCTGTCACCAAAGAAATGCTCTCTCTGCCATTTACTGGGCCAGTTGGGCTATAGGTGTTTGGCACAAAGCCATAGTCAAGCACACCAACATCTTGGCTGTCTGTGCCATAATCTGTCTTAGCAAGATAGACAACATAGTCTGCATTTGGGTCAGCTTGATGAGTCTTTGTTGCAACATAGTTCTCTGCTGGATAGATTTTCTTTGATTCAGGCGTAACAATGCGAGTCAATATAGAGCCAGCCTTAGGCTGTACAGCTCGCGCAAAATAAATGTCATAGACAGGGTCGTCTAGCTTTGCGTCAAGCGCTTCTGGATTTGTGGTATTTCCTGCGACAAAAGCAGCCCATTCGCCATCTTCTAAGGCGCTAATCTCTTTTGTTGTTTGGCCTTTTGCAAAGGGTGTAGGTTTTATAGTAGCATCAGTAAACGCATTTTCAAGACTTACATCCTTAAAAGTTTTCATTTCAGCAAGCTCGCCTACATTGTAGGACATTTTAAGGATAAGGACTTCGTCATTGTTAAGAGCAGATTCATCATTGGCAAGGGCGGTCGTCATGTTTACCATTTGCACAAAATTTACTTCTTTGCCTTCAATTGGAGGGTCAAGTGTGTAGTTTCGGGCGTCTTCATCTACAATTGACTCTTCTGCTTTGATGCTGTAGTAATTATAGCCTTTGCCAACTGTAGCGTGCTGAATTTTTGAGATAGCGTCAGGTGCGCCATTCCAAGCAAGAAGGACAGGTGAGATGGAAACGACGCTTTCTACAGGGGCTTGATCCTCTAGTGAAGTAGTTGGGGTAAAGTTCTCTGTTTCAGCATCAATCGGCAAATAAATATTGTATTCTTTGCCAGCTTCGAATGAAGCGGATGCTACATCTAGTGGCTCACTAAATGATTTTCCGACTTCACCCACAGTAATGCTTCCACGACCCAAAGGGTCCCTCAAAGTATCATGAAAAGGAAAAAAATCAGGATCTATATTTTTAGCGGGATCGCTCGTGCCAACAATTTTGAAGACATCTCGAATAAGGCCTTGCGTAAGTGGGGAACCTTCAGTAATGCCGCTAAGGGTCCATTCGAAAACAATTCTGTCGCCTACCTCGATAGGATCGTCATTATTGCTCGCATTCAAAGTCTTCTTTGAAAGTACCGTTGAATTTGGGTAGAGGTCTTGTGCTTTTGTAAAATCAAAAATTTCTGCATGATCGTCCACCGTGGCAGCTTTCGCTTGTGTTCCGCCAACATTTAGCGCTTTTGATGAAGTAACCAATGTCGCTGTAGGCGCCGTCTGCGCAAAAGCAGGAAGGGCAGCCAAGCTCAGCACAAAAAGGCAAAGCACAGCAAAATTTACCAAAGTCTTCACTGATCTTTGCTTCCGATCTTTCTTTTCTCTCATAATAGAAACCTCGTTCTTTAGAAAATATTAAAAGCTTCACCCTTACAACAAAAAGCGAAGTAACCTGCCAAATAGAGATTTGAAAAGATTTTTTAAAAGCCTGTTTAAGACTTTTTGGTCTATAGACCAGGAAAAATCTGATCATTTCTGTAAAATTTATATACTAAATCAGCACAAAGAGCAAGACAGGCTTGAAAGTTTTTTTTGGATTTAGCTTTTGGAATTTTGTTTTTTTCTTTGAGAAGAAATCCCCTTAAAACAAAAACTTAAAGCTTCAATCCAATTTCCCTAGCCTGTTCTGTCAGTTCATCACGAAATTCTGGATGCGCCACAGAAATAATCCGTCTTGCTCTTTCCTTGCGTCCTTGGCCAGCAAGCTCAACAATTCCCCATTCTGTTGCAAAATAATGCACCACAGCTCGAGAGCTTGTTACGATGGTAAAGTCTTGTAAAGACGGCACAATATTTGAGATAAGCTTGCCTGTTTTTGGATTTTCTCTTGCAGAAGCACAACAAATAAAGCCTTTTCCCCTTGCTGATTGCATAGCGCCAAGGCAAAAATCTTGCTGACCACCGCTCCCGCTGATATGCCTTTTCCCTACACTTTCTGCGCTGATTTGCCCAAAGAGATCTATGTGCAAGCAACTGTTAATGCTTATCATTTGCTCATGCTTGCTCATTATAGAGGCATTATTGGTATAAGAAACGGGGTGCGGCGCAAAAAGATCTGGATTTTCTACAAGCCAATCATAAAATTCTTTTGTGCCAACTCCAAAAGTAAAGGCCGTTTTTCCTTTATCAAAGCTTTTTGAAAGATTGTTCATGCGGCCTGATTGCATCATGGTCATGTAAGAATCTACAAGCATTTCTGTGTGGCCGCCAAGATTTTGCAGATTTGAATTTGCAATGGCCTCACCAATGGCATTTGGCAAAGCGCCGATTCCTAGCTGAATAACAGCACCGTCGCTGATTTGAGAAAGGACGTGTTCGGCAATAAGCAAGTCGCTTGGCGAGGCGGGAGGCGATGGCAGAGTTGGCAAGGGCGGATTTTCCCCCTCAACAACATAATCTACTTCAGAAATATGCACAGCATTTTCTTTGCCGCCAAGGCTTGGGAGATTTTCGTTGATTTCTAAAACAACAAGCTTGGCTTTTTTTATAATGTTGTGCGTTGCAGAATTGGTGAGCGAAAAGTTAAAATAACCCTCTTTATCCATAGGGCAAACACTGATAAAAGCCACGTCAACATCACAGATTTTTTCATACAAAAAAGGCATATTTTGATAAGCGAGGGGAATATAGTCACAAAGGCCCTTGTCGGCCAATGCCCGCTCATAAGCGCTTGAATGCCAACTATGATAAGAAAAGTGCTCCCCTTGTGGGTCTTCTTCAAGAATGGCCAAGGGACGCAAAACAATGCCCCCACGAACCTTGACACCGTGAAGCGTATCTTTCCTTGCAGCCAAGGCCTTGTCTAAAGTGTAAGGCATCCCAAGGCAAAAAGAATAGTCGATCCAGACATTATTTTTGACGAGCTGAACGGCTTTTTCTGCTGAAATATATTTTGAAGTGTGCATTGCTATCGCCTCCCTTTTTTTCATCGTGCATAGCTCTTGCCTAGCCTTTTTTTAAAAAAAGCGCAAGAAGGGAAGGAGCGTATTTTTAGTCGAAAGCTCTTGAAAGAGAAAGCTGATTTTTGAGAAACAATAACTGAATGCATCGCCTGTTTTTTAAAAAGATAAAAAGGCTTGCCTTTTTGCCTGCCTTGTGCTAGATTTTCTTTGGCTTTGTGGCTTGCACCATATACACTTGCTTACAAGCAAGCCCTTTGTAAGTAAGTGTCTTTGTTGTCCGCTATTTTTAGCCAAGCATACATTATATAAAATCTTTAAAATAACTACCTTTAATTAGGAGTAGCTTATGAAAGCAGAAGTAAGCAAGCTTCAAATTGATGACAAGATCGCCATTTCTGTTCCCTCAGAGGATGGCACAGGGCCTGTCCTTCACGAAACTGAAATATCTTTGTCGTTTCTCAATAAAAAGAAGTTTTCTGGCGGCATGATTCTTGACGCCGAAGGCAGTGACAATGTCGCCTATACAAGTATGACATTTTCTGGAGCTACATTTACCTTTGTAGACGGAAAATGGACTTCTTCTGATGCTGGCGCTACAGTCAAGGTCACCGAAAATGGCAAGTGGACGCTTAGCGCAAGTGACATGACTCTTGTCAACAATGGCGGGACAATTTGGTATGTAAAAGGCAAACTTGCTGAAGACGAAAACAAAATACAGTATACCGTTAAAGACAATGACGATATATATGCCATACGTCTTGAAAAAAACTTTCACCCCGGAAAATTTGTAGAGCCTGGCAGAGAGCTAACAAATAAAAATGATGTCCTTTTGGACAGCATGAGCTTAACAGAAGCAAAAGAGCTGATTGAAGAACAGTCAGGTGGCTTGCTTATACTCAACAAAAAACAAATCTTTGATTATGTAAAAAATTATCCGCACTTGTTTGCTGCTGAAGAAAACGACTTGCTCATTGGCGACAGAAGCGAAGAGAACATGGAAGCACTCGCTGCTGCCCTAGGCAAAGATGACGCCTCTTCACTCGTCGGAGACGCCCTTGCATCTGAAATCATTAAAACTCTTCAGCAAGGCGAAGAAGCTGAAAAGCAAGAACTTTTCGACATCATTGAAGAACTTGAGAGCCATTCTGACAGCGATGACCTGCTCTATGCCTTTGACGGTGAAGGCGATTCCAGCTCGGCACTCGACAGCGACACCTTGCTTGGTCTTGGTGGCGATGACGACCTCTTTGGCAGCTTAGGCGATGACTACCTCTTTGGCGGTTCTGGTAGCGACTACCTTGACGGTGGCGAAGGCGCAGATTCTATTTTTGCTGGCGCTGGAAACGATCGTATCTTGGCAGATACCGAAGACAAGCTTATTGACGGTGGAATCGGCAATGACCTGCTTATTGTAGACAAAGACGACCTCACCGACTTGTTAGAAATGCGTGACAAAGGCAGTGCGGACAATATAGAAATGATTCTTTTTGGCCAAATAGAAGGCGAATCAGAAAGCGCTACGATAGAGGGCATCAATATTGCCGAAATGAACTTTGAAGATATCGGAATCAGCTTTAAGAAAGGAAATATTGAGCTTGATGACAATGTTTGGAGTCTTGAAGCAGATCAAAGCTATGCTGATTATGATCGATATGTCTACAATGCTGGGGATGAAGAATTGACCCTCTTGGTTGAAAAATTGTCATCAGGAAGCGCTTCATAAAAACACAACACACATTCTCAGCGAATAATAAAAAGGCTGTCGAAACAATTCGGCAGCCTTTTTATTTCACTGGTCAGCACTGAAAAACTTGCTAAGCACTTGAGCTTGAAAAATTTTTAGCCAAATTGCCCTAATAAAATTGCCAGAAAAATGAGTACAAAATACGATTTTCTGGCAATTCTATGGAAGCAAAGAAATATTTTTCAGGGCCGGCTACCAATATTTTTACATATTGTTAGCACCGCTCTTTTGAAAATACAACAGGCTGTATACGCTGAAAGGCAAAACAGTTTTTTTGCTCACTCTGCCCTAACATGAGCATGAGACAAAAAAAGCGATAAGACTTTGAAAAGCAAGAAGAAAGATCTTTTCGCATGCGTTTTTTTTAAAAATGCAAAAAAAACACTTGCCAAAACACAAAGCGTGTGCTAGGTTTTTGTTGCCAGTGTGATTTTTCGCTGTGCGAACAAAGCACTTGCAAACAAATGCTTTTACTGAGTCCAGTTTTTATTCAATACATATTATATAATTTTTGGGTAAACACCCTTACAGGAGAACGTCATGAAAGTTGAAATCACCAAACCTCTAGCCGGCCAAAGACTTATCGTTCCTGCGCCTAAAGGCGAAGGTGTTGAAAACCTAGCATTCGCTCTTGATTTTCCTCTAACTGCCGCTATTTTTAGCAAGGAAGGCGACAATTTGGTATTGACCTTTAATGATGGAAGCTCCATTGTTATAGAGGGCTTTTATGTCAACTTTAATTCTGACAATTTGCCGGATTTCGTCTTTGAAGAAAGCCTTATTGACGGTGATGACCTTTTTGCTGGCCTTGAAAAAGAATTGCAACCTGCTCTTGGACCTGCTCCACAGGGCGGCAACGATGCTGGCGGTGACGGTGTTAACCCTGGTGAAGCTGGCGACCTCGCAGGCGGAGTAGGCGGCGAAGATACCCCACCTACTGGAGACGATGACGCTGGCGGCGGCGACGATAGCGACCCAGGCAGACCAACAGGAAGAACTGCTGCGCCTGCTGGTGGTGGTGACGAGGGCGACGACGATAGCAGCCCAACTCCAACACCGACTCCGACTCCAGATGACGAAGAAGAAGATGAAGAAGATAGTGAAGATAATGAAGACAATGAAGACAATGAAGACAATGAAGACAATGAAGATAATGAAGATGAAAACCTTGTGGATGACCCAGAGGAAATCTCGCTGACCGAAAATGGGGATCCGACAAGCAAAGGCCTGCAAATGACTCCAGATGGCGAAGACCTTAAAGGCCTTGTAATCATGGAAATCACAAGCAATGGCGAACTCACCTTTGCTGGTGCTACATTCACCTACAAAGACGGTGCATGGTCAAGCGAAGATGGCGAAGTTCTAGTCGAAGGCGATGTTGTTATGCTTACAGCAGGTGGCATAACACTTACCAACTATGCTGGCAATCAAGAATGGTTTTTTGAAGGCCTTGCTAACAATGATGCCGAGACGCCTACAACAATCACCTTTACTGATATCGTTGTAGGTGAACCAGTTAGCGATGATGCTGCCAATACAATCACTACAACCACCACCAAAACACCAACAAATTATGAAATTTACACAGACAAAGGTGGCGTCAATGACAACTTTGCAAGCAGTGCCAGCGATTCTGTAGGAAAGTATGAAAATGTTTTTGTTGACGGATTAACTGCAGAAAAACTCATAAATCTGATTGAAAAGAAATCAGGTCTTTTGGGTATAGAGCAGCTTACGATTCCACAAGCCATGGACTTCTTGCAAAACCATCCCGAATGGCTTCTTTCGTATACAAACCAAGGCGAAGAAGTCGGCAGCACCCTATATGGCAAGGCCGGCAATGACTTGATGTACGGCCAGCGTGGCGACGACATTCTCAACGGTGAAGACGGTGATGACCGCCTTTATGGTGGCAGGGGCGACGACAGCTTGTCTGGTGGCAAAGGCAGTGACATGCTTTATGGCGGCCAAGACAATGACAAGCTCTATGGAAACAAGGGCGGCGACACCTTGTACGGCGAAGCTGGTGATGATGAGCTCTATGGCGGCCAAGGCAACGACATGCTTTATGGCGGTGACGGCGCTGACACCTTAGAAGGTGGTGATCACGACGATAAATTGTATGGCGAAGCTGGCGATGACATCTTGAAAGGTGATGACGGCGACGACACCTTAGAAGGTGGTTATGGTCATGACACGCTCTATGGCGGTAAGGGCAAAGATATTTTAAAAGGCGATGCCGGTAACGATTATTTGCTTGGCGGAGCAGATAAAGACGAATTGTATGGCGGCGACGGCGCTGACAAATTGGTTGGCGGCAGCGGCAATGATATTATGCTTGGTGGTATTGGCGCCGATGTCCTTATCGGTGATGGAGACGAAAGCAGTATTGGCAAACTTGCGACTGCTTTTGGGCTTGATGAAGCAGCTGCGCTTATTGGCAATGCTTTAGTGAAAGAATTCCAATCAGCACTTAAAGACGGCACCAATGTCCAAGAGCTTTTGGATGTAATTGACAGCATGGAAG
The DNA here is from genome assembly GCA_964370125.1 of uncultured Desulfovibrionaceae bacterium. Taxonomy (GTDB): domain Bacteria; phylum Desulfobacterota; class Desulfovibrionia; order Desulfovibrionales; family Desulfovibrionaceae; genus CAYJIB01. The sequence goes on along the minus strand of CAYJIB010000073.1, from coordinate 832 downwards.
ACAGCAAGTCTGACGGCGATGATACCTTGTACGCAAATTCTGACGATAGTTCAGAAGGCGAGTCCAATACCAATGTCTTGATCGGCCTTGGCGGCGATGATAAACTCTTTGGCAGCCTTGGTGCGGACTATCTCTTTGGTGGCTCTGGCATAGACGAATTGCATGGTGGCGCTGGCAATGATATTATGTACGGTGGCGCTGACAAAGACATCTTCTTTGGCGGTGATGGGAGAGATGAGATTTATGGCGGTACAGGCAATGACCGTATTCTTGCAGATGTTAACGACGTGCTCATTGATGGTGGAGACGACCTTGACACCCTCTTTGTGAGCAATGAAGCTGACCTTGCAGCAATCAGCACAATGTACGACAAAGGCAAGATTGTGAACACAGAGATGATTATTGTAGGCATGGACGAAACAAACATTGCCAACATGAAGTTTAGCGATTACAATATCACCCTTAAAAACGGCAAAGTCAGCTTGGGCAAAGATTGGGATTTAGCTGAGCCTAGTGTCGACATTGAAGGCTTTGAATACTACACATACACCGGTGATGATAGCGTCGACCTTAAAATCTATGTTGAAACGGAAGTTTTGAAAGGATAACTCGCCCTTCATAATTTTTCAACAAAAAGGCAGTCTCGCTTGAGACTGCCTTTATTTTTTTTGCAACATTTATTCCTGTAAAATATTTTTTGAAAAACGCAAAAAAACACTTGTCAAGACACAAAGTGCGTGCTAGGTTTTTATTGCAAATGTGATTTTTCGCCGTGCTAACAAAGCACTTGCAAACAAATGCTTTTACTGAGTCCAGTTTTTATTCAATACAT
>CAYJIB010000072.1:0-9229 GCA_964370125.1 uncultured Desulfovibrionaceae bacterium | reverse complement strand
TGAGCGGCCAAATGTTCAAAGGGACTGAGTCCCTTTGGAAACCCCAATAAGTATGAATAGTAGGGAATTTGAATTGGTGAAAGGCTCTCTTCGAGCAAAACTAGGTCGAAAGACACCGCAGGCTACGGCCTGCTCGGTTTGTTTGGGAATACAGGACTTAGTTTTTGAACTTTTGAAAAAAAGTGTTTATTAGGTCATTTAAATTTTAAAGAATTTTTTGGGAATTCTCTAAACTTCTCTCTATGGCGGCTTATTTTGCGATTTTGCGTACTCCCGAAGGGAGTGCGTGAAATCGCAAAATAAGCCGCCAATTGAGGGGGTTTGGGGGAAATCATTTCCCCCAAGAAAAAAATAAATTATCTCAAGAGGGATTTATGGCTTTGAATATTGGGATTGTGGGTTTGCCGAATGTTGGCAAGTCGACATTGTTTAATGCATTGACGAGGGCTCAGAATGCGGAGTCTGCGAATTATCCATTTTGTACTATAGAGCCGAACAAGGCGACTGTTCCTGTGCCTGATGAGCGTTTAGGGGCTTTGTCGAGTTTAGCGAAGCCTCAGAAGACTATTCAGACGACGGTTGATTTTATAGACATTGCTGGTCTTGTTCGAGGTGCGAGTAAGGGTGAGGGTTTGGGCAATCAATTTTTGGGCAATATTCGTGAGTGTGCGGCTATTATTGAGGTTGTCCGTTGTTTTGACGATGAGAACATTACGCATGTTGACGGCGGTGTTGATCCTTTGCGTGATGTTGAGACTATAGAGACGGAATTGTTGCTTGCGGATATTGAGAGTGTTAGTCGTCGTATTGAGCGTTTGCAGAGGCTTGCGAAGCATGACAAGGATATTCGCCCTGTATTGTCTTTGTGTGAGGATTTGCTTGTTCATTTGAATGAGGGCAATTTGGCGGCGACTTTTGTTTCGAGGGATGAGGACATTTTTGCGACTTGTTGGCGTGAGCTTGGCCTTTTGACGGCAAAGACAATTTTGTATTGTGCCAATGTAGACGAGTCGACTTTGCAGGGCGAAGAGAATGCGCATTTAGCGGCTCTTGAGGCTTATGCGAGCGGTCGTGGCAGGGGGCTTGTGTGTATTTGTGCTCGTTTGGAGGAAGAGTTGCAGGGTCTTGATGAGGCGGAGCAGCTTGAGCTTTTGTCGAGTTATGGGATAGAGCAGAGCGGTCTTGTTCAAGTTATCCGTAAGAGCTATGAGGTATTGGACTTGTGTTCGTATTTTACGGTTGGCGAGAAGGAGGTAAGGGCTTGGACTATTGAGCGTGGTTTTAAGGCGCCAAAGGCTGCGAGTGTTATTCATACTGATTTTGAAAAAGGTTTTATTCGTGCTGAGGTCATTGCTTACGATGATTTTATTGCTCATGGATCGGAAGCGGCTTGCCGTGCGGCAGGTCTTTTGCGAAAAGAGGGCAAGGAATATGTTGTTTGTGATGGCGATGTGATGCACTTTTTGTTTAATGTGTAGATTGTATGAATGTGGTCTGTGTTTTTTGTGAAATTTTACAAAAGACACCTTCAATAAACGCTTAAATTATAAGGGAAAAATATGTATACTGCTGCTGTTTTGGGTCTTGGGAATATTGGGCGTTGCGCTATTGAGTCTTTAGAGATTGCGCCAGATTTTGAATGTTTGGGTGTCATTCGCCGTGCGGCTTCGCTTGGGAAGAATCCTAATGATTTGCGTGGTGTTCCTGATTTTGCGAGTATGGAGGATTTGATAAAGGCGAAGGGGCGTCCTGATGTTGTGCTTTTGGCGACACCTTCTCGCAATGTTCCAAAAGACGCTGAGGGTTTTTTGAAACAGGGCTTTTGTGTTATTGACAGTTTTGACATCCATGAAGAGATTGCGCCCTTGGTAAAAGATTTGGACGCTTTTTCAAAGGACGGTAAGGCTGTTGCTGTAACGGCTGTTGGTTGGGACCCGGGTACAGATTCTGTTATGCGTGCGCTTTTTGAAGCTATGGTTCCTGTTGGCACGACCTTTACCAATTTTGGGCGTGGGCGTTCTATGGGGCATTCTGTAGCGGCAAGAAGTCATGCAGGTGTTGCCGATGCGACTTCTATTACCATTCCTGTTGGCGGCGGGCGTCATGCTCGTTTGGTCTATGTTGTTTTGGAAGGTGGTGCGACTTTGGAGGCCGTGAGTGCGAGCTTAAAGGCCGATCCATATTTTGCCTCTGATCCATTAGAAGTAAAGGCTGTAAGCCAAGAAGAGATGGCTTTTGTTGCTGACGATTCTCATGGCTTGCTTATGGAGCGCCTTGGGGCTTCTGGCCTTCGTTCAAATCAGCGTTTGAGCTTTGATATGCGTATTGACAATCCTGCTTTGACTTCGCAAATTATGGTGTCTTATGCAAGAGCGGCAGTACGCCTTGCGCAAAGAGGCCTTTTTGGTGCGTATACGAGTATTGATATTGCGCCAGTTGACCTCTTGCCTGGTGATCGCTTTGATCATATCAAACGTTTGGTATAGTTTATTTTTTCTTTTTTTTGAACTGTTGAGGGAAGCTGAGGCTTCCCTTTTTTTGCGTTTTTACCACTTGACAAAGTGCTTAATTCAGTCTATATTTAGCACCACAAAAGGAGTTTATATGCAATTAGCTAAAGATATTCGACCGATAAGCTATGTAAAAGCTAATACGGGTAAAGTGCTTGAGCAAGTGAATTGTTCTGGGCCTATGGTTATTACGCAAAATGGAGAAGCCTGCGCTGTGCTTGTTGGTGTTAAAGAATATGATGCGATGCAAGAAAGCTTGGCCTTGCTTAAAATTCTTTCGATGAGTAATAAAAGTATGGAGGAAGGACAGGGTATACTTGCAGAAGAACTCTTCAAAGACTTACGAGAGCGTATGGCACAGGATAAGGCAAGGTATGAGGACAGGTCATAGCGTTTTTATTGCGCCAGAAGCTTCTGTCGATATTATTGGCATTTATGAATATATTTTAGCAACAGAAGGCTTTGATTTGGCTGAAACTTGCGTAGGGAAGTTAGAAGAAGCAATATTTTCGCTTAAAAACTTAGCAGAAAGAGGTAAATATCCTCAAGAGCTTTTGTCTGAGGGGATTACGGTTTTTCGTGAATTACAATGTCAGCCTTGGCGAATTTTTTATCGAATTTTGGAAAAAGAGGTGTGGGTACTTGCGGTTTTAGATGGTAGACGTAATATTTCACGTCTTTTACCACAGCGCCTTATAGCTCGCTGAAAACGAAGGGCTATAAATAAGCCTGTCAAAAAGCCTGCTTGACCTTGCTTTTGTTTTACCTTACAATACAGTATCTTTTAGATTTTGTATGTGAATTTTTGCAAAGCGATTTCTATAGAAGACTATGGAGGCGATATGTTTGGAATTGGGGCGACAGAGCTTCTTGTTATTTTGCTTATTGTTTTGGTGATTTTTGGGGCGAGGAAGCTTCCAGAAGTAGGGAGCGGACTCGGTCGTGCTATCCGCAACTTCAAAAAAGCTACTGTGGAAGCTGATGAAATCGATATCACACCTAAAAAAGCAGAAAAAGTCAGCCTTGCGGATAAAGAATAATTGTTAAAATGTTTTTTGTAAGTGCATTAAATATTTGAAAATATTGAAACTTTTCATAGGGGAGAAGTCAGAATGAAGGTAGAACAACTTTCCATTTTTCTTGAGAATAAGGCAGGCCGCCTTGCGGCTGTAACCCAAGCGCTTGCAGAAGCAAACATCAATCTACGGGCTTTGTCTTTGGCAGATACTTCTGATTTTGGCATTTTACGCCTTATTGTTTGTGATACGCAAAAGGCAAAGGAAGTCTTAAAACAAGCTGGTTTTACTGTGGGTACGACAGAAGTTGTTGCCGCTTGTGTGAGCGATAGCCCGGGAAGCTTACACTCTATTTTGTCTTTGTTTGCAGACCACACTATCAATGTTGAATATATGTACGCCTTTGTACAATGCAGCGGCGGCTCTGCTACGATGATTTTCCGCTTTGATCGCATCGATGAGGCTATTGATATTTTAAAGGCCAATAATGTGACCTTGCTTGATGTCAGCACGATTAATGGATAAGAGTTATTCGAAACTTAGGCTTTTGAGCTTTAGGTTTTTGGAATGGGCTTTTTCTTTGAGAAGAAGTTGCCATTTCACATAGTTTTTTCGCTATTAAAAGTATCTTTTGTTTGTGTTCGAGGGGGCTTAGAGGCCTAGGGAGAAAATATATGAGCCTCGCAAGTCTTTATTTAAAAAGCAACTTTATTGGCTCAAGCAACTTTTAATTTAAACTTGCGAGGCGAATATCTTCCCCACCATAAGCCCCTAATCCCTCTCACACGAAAAAGAAGATACTTATAAGGCATGAAAAAGCAATATAAAACGACAACACCCTCTCAAAAAATCCATCAAAATAAAGCAAAAAACTTATTCAATCCCTGCCATACGTTGAAGCTCTCTCTCCCTTTTCTCGCCAACTAGCTCTTCACAACGAGTATAGGTGCTGCCCTCAACAACCGTTTTATATACGTAAAAGTGTCTTTTCGCCTGTGTAGCAAGCTGTGGCCAATGAGTCACCAAGAGCATTTGTCGATGCGAAGCAAGCTCGTATAAAACCTCTGCCACACGGTTCAGCGTAATCCCGCCAACACCCGCGTCAACCTCATCAAAAATCAAGGTCGCGTGACTGTTTTTGTGTTGTAAAGACACAACCGCCAGCATAAAACGTGAAAGTTCACCACCAGAGGCGATACGATCAAGGCGCTGTGGTGTCTGCCCGGGATTTGGTGCCCAAAGAAAAGAAAGCCTTTTTTCAATGCAAGGCTTGCCAGATGGGGCAGGGGGGCAAAGTTCATGCTCTTCTTCATTCACAAATACCCGAACATGCTCAGAAAAACCCAAAGTATGCAAGACAGTCTCAAGTGCCTTGGTAAAAGATTCTGCTGCTAAAAGCCTTTCGCTGTTTAGGCTTTCAAGCAAAGTAGCCAAATGTTCTCTTGCGGCATCATTGGCTTTTTTGAGTTGCGCCTCTTCAAGGCCACAAGCATCAAGAAAAGACAAATTGGCCTCAATACTTTCTTGAAAGGCCAAGATTTCTGGCATGGTACGATTCAAAGACCTTTTGAGCTTAGCAAGGGCATACAGCCTCGATTCAATAGCGTCAATGTCGATATTTTTGCTGTCAAAATCATCAGAAGCAGGCCTTTTATGAAGCTGAGTCGAAAGATCAAGTAAAAGATCACGACTTGATGAGAGACCTTCTGCATACTCGCTCATGCCTTCGTCATCTTCTGCAAGCTTGCCAACAAGTCTTGCAAGCTCGCCCATGCGGTCAATAAGCGAATCATTGCCATATAGGCATTGTAAAGCCTGATCATATTTGGCATTTTGCTTTTCTAAGAGACGGGCCCTTGCCCTGGCCTCTTCAAGCTCTTCTTCTTCACCCTCATAAGGATCTACTGCCTTGATTTTTTCAAGCTGCATTTCAAAAAGTTCTTTTTTGTCGGTCAAATCATGAACTTTGGCGACAAGCTCCTCTTGCTTGCGCACGACGCCGTTATATTCTTGTAAGGCTAGCTTAAAGTTCTGGAGTAATTCAGATTTTTCCATCCAATCGTCAATGAGTGAGGCCTGATAGGCAGATTGCAAAAGACGTTGTTGGCCGTGCTGGCTTGTGTAGACAATCAATTCTTCTTTTAAAGCACGAATAGTCTCTTGCGAGCTTAATTGATCATTGATATAGAGGCGGCTGCGCCCGCTTTCGGCCATAAGCTCACGGCGAATGATGACATCACCAGAAGGCAAGGCAAAGAGAGCCTCAACCTGCGCTCTTTCATGGCCGGGGCGAACCATGTCGGTGCCCAGTTTGTCGCCCATAAGAAAAGATAAAGCTTTTAATATAAAGGATTTTCCTGCGCCTGTTTCGCCAGTAAGCACATTCATGCCTTGTGAAAATTCAAGGCGCATGTCGTCAATTAGGGCAACGTGTTTTATAGCTAAAAGTTCAAGCATAGACTTCTCATGATTGCAAGCGTGGATCAAGCTTGTCTCGTAAAGCTTCTCCAAGCAGATTATAGCCAAGCACAGTGCACAAAATCGCAAGGCCAGGCACAACAGACATCCAAGGGGCAATTTCTAAAACGTCCTTACCCTCAAGCAACATATTTCCCCAGCTGGGATTTGGCGCTTGCACACCAAGGCCCAAAAAACTTAAAGAAGATTCTACCAAGATAGCGCCGGCAATGCCAAGTGTCGCAGAAACGAGCACAGGGGCAAGGGCATTAGGGAGGATATGCACAAAGATCAAACGCCTTGTTGAAATTCCCGCAAGCCTCGCTGCAGCAATGAAATCTCTTTCACGCAAAGAAAGGACTTCTGCCCGCACAAGACGCGTCACCCCCATCCAAGAAGTCAAGCCAATGACCACCATGATAGTGATAAGGCTTGGCTCTAAGAAAGCAATGACGGCAAGAATAAGGAAAAATGAAGGAAAACAAAGCATTATATCAACAAAACGCATAATACATTCATCAACAAGGCCAGAAAAAGTTCCAGCCAAAAGACCAAGTACAAGGCCAATACTGACAGAAATACCCACAGACACAAAGCCCACCCACAAAGACACCCTTGCCCCATACACAAGACGAGAAAAGACATCTCGCCCAAGAGCGTCAGTGCCAAGCCAAAATTCCTTTGAAGGTGGCATCAAAATATCTTGTAAATGCAGAGTTCTAGGGTCATAAGGGGCAATAAAGGGCGCAAAAATAGCGATTAAAGACATTGTGGCAACAATGCCAATACCAAGAAAAAAAAGGGCATTTTTAGAAAAAAATCGTCTTGAATAGTTCATTGTCATCCTCAATTTCTTGCTCCGCCCTGCACACGAATGCGGGGGTCAACCATGGCATAGGCCGTATCGGCGAGAACATTGCCAAAAAGAGTGAGCAGGGCGCCTAGCACCAAGTTACCCATAATAAGAGGATAATCTCTTGCCATAACCGCAAGGTAAAAGAGCTGGCCAAGGCCGGGCAGGGCAAAGATGCTCTCAATAATCACAGAGCCGCCAATGAGGCCGGGAATCGAGAGACCAAGAATGGTGATAATGGGCAAAAGAGCGTTTCGCAAAGCGTGGCGAAAAAGTACCAAGCGTGTAGGAAGGCCTTTTGCCTTGGCTGTCAAAATATAATCTTGGCGCAAGACTTCAAGCATAGACGACCGCATAAAGCGAGACAAAGAAGCGAGGCTGCCAAAGACAATGACGCTGATCGGCAAGATCAGGTGCTTCATAATGTCAAGGGCCTTTCCAAAAGTGCTTAATTGACTGTAATTTAAAGAAGTTATTCCAGAAATAGGCAAGAGAGCGTGGTCAAGGCCAAAAAAGACCATAAGAAGCAGGGCTAGCCAAAAGCCGGGCATAGCAAAGCCAACAAAGACAAAGACGGTCACACATCGGTCAAGCAAGGAATTTTGCTTCCAAGCCGAAATTATCCCTAAGGGAATAGCCAAAAAGAGTGTAAGAAAGAGGGCGATAAGATTAATGCCCAGGGTAAGGGGCAGGCGTTCCATGATTTTTTCCATAACGGGGCGGGCGTCTGCAGACATGGAATTGCCAAAGTCAAAGCGGATAAGGCGGCTAAGCCAGTCAATATATTGTTCGGTAAGGGGCTTGTTTATGCCATAGAGTTCTTCAAGTCTTGCCCTTGCGGCTTCGCCTGCGAGGGGGTTTAAGGTGGTTTGCATATCGGTTGGAGAGCCAGGCGCAAGATGAATGACGGCAAAGCTGACAATGGTTATGCCAAAAAAGACCAAGAGCATCCAAAGCGTTTTCTTTCCAAAACGTATGAAAAAAGACGAAGAAAGCATCAGTCATTTGCCTCTTCACGTATCCAAGTACGTATTTCTTGGCATTCTTCTTGCCATTCTGCTTTGTTTAAGCGTTTTTTTATGAAGAGGGCGTAGAGGCTGTCAAGCAAATCAAAGCCTCTTTCGATCAAGTACATTTTTTCCAAGAAAAGGGCGTCTGGGTCATCGTCTTCTTGCTTTTCGATTTTTGGTGTTTTGAAGGCTGAAAGGGCAAAATCTTCGGCCTTTAAGACGCATTGCCAATAGAGAGAGTCTTGCTCAAAAAAGAGTTTGGCCTTTGTGACTTTCTTGCCTGTTTTAAGGCCAAGTCTTGCCTCACGCAGCTTTGATGAGGCGCCTGAAACGGTGGCGGTTTCTCTTGAAGCCCCTTCACCCCCTTGTACGACAATGCTTTGTTCCATTGAAAGGTTAAAAGGTCTTTTTTCGCTGTCAACAAAGAGAGTAGGGCGCATTTCAGAACAAAACCAAAGCCATGTAAGGAATTCTTGACCAAGGATGCTTTCAAGGCTTAAGCTTTCTGCGCCGTGTTGTGGAAAATCGTTGTCTTGCATTTTTATCTCTCATAAAAAGTTTATTTGTAGCAATGTTAAATAAAAACACTTTGTTCGAGTTTATCAAGAAGGATAAGATCTTTTTCATCTATCATGCTAGCCGCTGAAGTGTAGGGATTTAACTGTTCAATGTGCAATTCAAAGCTTTGGGCAAAATAACCTTCAAAAAGGTCAATAATGGCCTTATGCGTTGAAGCAAGATAGATAAGCCCTGTATCTGTCGCCCAAACGACATCAAAAACAGCGGGCACAGGCAAGACTTTTCGCATAAGAGAAAGTTTGACATTGTCCTTGATTTCAATGCGGCGTTCACGGCTGATAAAACGCTTGCCTTGGGCTTCATTTTTTTCACTTTCTGCCTGCATGGCTATGAGCATATGTTTTTTTAAAACAGCAGAAGACAGGCGACGTGTATCAAGACGCAAAGAAAAGGTCATATAAGCCCCTTTGTCTGGTGGGGCAGAAGTCCATTTTGTGTCAAGCATATGGTCAAAAGCCACCCAGCCAAAGCTGCGTTCAAGCGAATTGTCGTCAATGTCAATGAAGGCAAATTGTTGTAATTTATCAAGAAAACCTGTCCAGAAATCTTTTGGAACGGCTTCTAAGAGGCGAAAACGAGTTAAGGCGTTTGATGCTGAAAGTATGCCCATGGACTATCCTTATATAATGTATTTTTAGTGAAAATAAGACAAGTTAATCTGTTAAAGGTTTATTGAAAAAAGTCAAAATGAAGAGCGCCTTTTTGCTTTTTTTTCTGGTTTAAAAGTATCCGTTCAAAAAAACATCTCGTGTCGACACCACCTAAGGCTGACTAGAAATCTTTCCTTGCTTTTACAGCAAGACA
>CAYJIB010000071.1:0-9409 GCA_964370125.1 uncultured Desulfovibrionaceae bacterium | reverse complement strand
GGGGGAGATATATGCGAAGCATATCCTCCCCCCCATAAGCCCATAATCTCCCTCGCACAATAATAAAAGACAACTTATCAATAGTAGAACAAGTCGTGTGCCAAGAAAAGCTCTTCTCAAAGAAAATCCCCAAAACTTCACTGGGATAGACAACTCTCTCAAAGAAAGCTCTTAAAAGCGTAAAAAACCAAGCGTCATCAAGCCCACAGGAAGTGGGCTAGCCGCGCAGCGGAGCAAGCCTAAGGCAAGCTGGAACTTGCTTCCAGCGCAGACGACGCTTGCTCTAGCTTGTGTCGCACAGGACGTGCGACCAAGCGTCATCTATTAATGATGCATATGGTCAGCTTTTTTGATGCGGTACAGAGCCGTAGCTATAATAACAACAAAATACACAAAAATAGCGCCAACGCCGACATAAGCTGCAAAAGAAGAGTGCAAGGCGTTGACAATAAGATCAAAAAACATACATAAACTCTCTTTGTAAAGTGTTCGTGTAAAAATATAAGCCTTGAATGGTAAATATCTACTTACAATTACTATACCCTTTTCCCTCTTTCTGTCAATGGCTTAAAGCTCAAAGAAAAAATAGAAAGGTGAAAAAATCTTTGCGACTATTTTGAAAGTCACAACTATTTCTCTTGTATTATTTTGAAAAATAGAGTATTTCTATTTGTATATTCTCAAGAAGTCTATGCTTCTTTGAGTTTGACGAATTTTGCAATTAAAAGGAGTGCCACGCTATGGACGGTTTGCAAAGAAAAGAAGACGCTCTCTTACAGCTTGTTACTTTTAGTATTCAGGGTGAAGAGTTTGGTGTAAATATTTTGGCAGTGCAGGAAATCATTCGAACCATGGAAATCACCAAGGTTCCAAGAACGCCAAAATTTGTTGAAGGTGTTATCAATTTGCGTGGCAAAGTTATTCCCATTATTGACTTGCGCAGTCGTTTTGGTATGAAAAATCGTGCCTATGATGCAAATACACGCATTATTGTTGTAAAGCTTAGCCAAGTTGTTGTGGGCTTTGTTGTTGATTCTGTTTCAGAGGTTTTGCGTATTCCTGAAAACGCTGTTGAGCCAACACCACCTGTTGTGGCAGGGCTTGATTCAGAATACATCAGCGGAGTAGCAAACCTGCAAGAACGCCTGCTTATTTTGCTTGAACTAGAAAAACTCTTTACTATGGACGATTTAGAAGCGCTTAGCGAAATGTAAAACAAAAGTTTTAGTTTACGCTAAATTTTCAAGATCTTTATTGCGGGTTTTGTATACTTGCTTACTTTTTTAAAAGAGGCTAGTATTCAAAACCTTTTTTGGCTTATCAGTGCCAAAAAAATCTTCTTTTTTTGTAAGCGAAAAAACAATGAATCAACAAGCCCAGCTTGAAAAATTGCACACAGCATTCAACAATGCCAGCTCGCCAGCAAAGCTTTATATTGCGCGCACTGGCCAAGCCACGCTCGCCATGCTCGCAAAGTCTTTGATTCAAAAGGGTAAACATGTCCTTATTCTTGCTAAAAATCGTGAGCAGTGGGCCGAAATAAAGGCGCTTTTGACCCTTTTTTCCCCAGATCTCTCTGCGGACTCTCTGCCCCGTGATTTTGACAAAGCCGCTTTTGCAAGCCTTTCTCCCTTTACTGAACGCTCACTTCACCGTGAAGCGTGGGCAGAACGCCTCTATGCCATGTACGCAATGACGCATTTGGGTACAAAATGCCTCGTGTTGACCGTTGACAATTTGCTCTTAAAAATGCCCTCGCTTGATTTTTTTGATAAGCATGAATGCACCCTGAGACAAGGCGAAGAATGGTCTTGTGAAATGCTCCTTGATGAATTGATTTCTTGGGGCTATGAAAGAGTAAATATGCTGTCTTCTGTTGGTGAAGTGGCCAGGCGTGGGGATATTTTGGATATTTTCCCTCCGGGCTATGAAAAGCCCGTACGGATAGATTTTTTTGGCGATACGATAGAAGAAATTCGGGCTTTTCACCCAAGTTCGCAAAGGTCTTTAGAGACCTTAAAGTCCATTACTTTATTGCCTGTTTTGCCTATAAGAAAAGATAAAGAAAAAGATTTTGCAAAACATATTGAAGCCTTATTTCAAAAGGCTGCCATCACAGAAAACGAACACTTTGGCCTTAGCCGCCTGCTTAGCCAAAGAGATCCACGCCTTTTCCCTGCTTGTGTAAATGAAGAAGCAAAAAGCATGAGCTCATGGCTCCCAAAGGACGCTGTTTGGCTTGTGCCTGATAAAGATGAATGCAAAAGAGCCTTGCAAAAAGCTTATGAAGATTGGGAAGTGCATTTTGAAGGCATGGCCGATGCCGACAGGCCTCAACCTCTGCGTATGGCTTTGCAAAGTCCTGAAAGTATATGGGAAGAATTCGAAAAAGCAGAAAGCATAGAAACAGGCGCCCTACAAATAAAGCTCTCTACTGATGAAGCAAACAAAAGTACTGAAGATAGCCCAGAAAAACTGAGCTTTAACGAAAAAACTTTACGTTCTTTTACGGAACTTTTCCCTATGCAAGAAGACAGGGAAAGGCCGTGGAACGCTCTTGTAGCGGCTTTGCGTTCTTGGCAAAAAGACAAAGAACAGGTCATTTTGTCTTTTGGTTCAGAGCGCTCTCGTGCCAAGTTTTTGACCCTAGCCGAACAAGACGGCCTTCTCCCTTTTTTACGCTATACACCTGAAAAAAAAGGCCTTTTTGCCCTTGTTTCTCCCTTTAGGCAGGGGGCAGATTTAGCATGGGCCTCAAGCATTGTCCTTGGTGAAGATGTCTTGCAACCTCATGCGCCCAAACAGGTGAGAAAGGCAAGCAAGGCCTTTAAGGGTCTTGATCGTTATGACAATCTGGTTGAAGGCGACATCTTGGTGCACAGGGATTATGGTCTTGCAAAATTTATGGGCCTTGTTCGTATGGATTTGCAAGGTGTTGCCAATGATTTTATGCTCTTGCATTATGCAGGTGATGACAAAGTTTATGTGCCTGTAGACCGCCTCTCGCTGGTGCAGCGCTTTAAGGGGAGTGGGGAGCTTGTCCCGGCTCTCGACAAGCTTGGCTCTTCTGCTTGGGTAGCTTCAAAAGAAAAAGCCAAAAAAGCCATCGAAAAAATAGCCGAAGACCTTGTTGAAATGTATGCTTGGCGCAAAACGGCTAAGGGGTATAGCTATCCGCCTGTTGGCGATTTATATCGTGAATTTGAGGCAAGTTTTGGCTTTGAAGAAACGCCTGACCAAGCCAAGGCTATTCAGGATGTTATAATGGATATGGGCAAGTCAGAACCGATGGACCGTCTTGTTTGTGGTGATGTGGGCTTTGGCAAGACAGAAGTTGCCTTGCGAGCGGCCTTTTATGCGGCTTCAGAGGGGCGACAAGTCGCCATACTTTGCCCGACAACTGTGCTTGCCGAGCAGCACTTCCAAACCTTCAAAAGCCGAGTGGCGGGCTTTGCCCTTAATGTGGGCCTCTTAAGCCGCTTTGTATCGCCAAAAAAACAAAAAGAAACCTTGCAGGCGGCAAGCACAGGCCAGCTTGATATCCTTATCGGCACGCACCGCCTTATATCTAAAGATGTGCACCTGCCAAATCTTGGGCTTTTGGTTTTGGACGAAGAACAGCGTTTTGGTGTGCGCCATAAAGAAAAACTTAAAGAATTTAAGAAAAATGTCGATGTTCTTACCCTTACAGCTACGCCAATTCCAAGGACATTACAGCTTTCAATGTCTGGTGTTCGTGAGCTTTCTGTTATTGAGACAGCTCCAGCAGAAAGAAAAGCTGTCGCCACGGCCTTAATCGAAAGAGATGAATACGCCTTACGAAAAATTTTGCAAGACGAATTGCAAAGAGAAGGGCAGGTTTTTTGGGTGCATAATAGGGTAAAAGGCCTTGAGCAAGTCGTGTCGTATGTGCAAAGCTTGGTGCCAGAAGCAAGAGTCGCTATGGCGCACGGGCAATTACCAGAAAATCAGCTGGAAGAGGCCATGCGTAAGTTTTGGCGTGGTGAGATCGATGTCCTTGTGTGTACGGCCATTGTTGAATCTGGCCTTGATTTTCCTCGAGCCAATACTTTGATTATTGACCAACCCCAGCTTTTTGGACTTGGGCAGCTTTATCAGCTAAGGGGGCGCGTTGGTCGCTCAGATCGTCAGGCCTATGCCTATTTTGTGGTTTCAAATATAGAGACTTTGTCGAGCATCTCCCTTGAGCGTTTTCGTATTATTTTGGAGCTCGACTATCTTGGCGCTGGTTTCCAGCTGGCTATGGAAGATTTGCGCTTGCGTGGTGCCGGAAATATATTGGGTGAGGTACAATCTGGTCATATGACAAGGCTTGGCCTTGATCTCTATCTTGAAATGCTTGAACAGGCCGTTGAAAAGGTCAAGCACGGCGAGACGAGCATTGTGCCCGAAACAGAATTGCAGCTTGGTATCCCTGCCTACATTCCTGAAAGCTATATGGCTTCGGGTCAAGACCGTTTGCGCTGGTACAAACGCCTCTCTTCTGCCCAAGACGAAAGCGCACTTTCTGAACTTGAACTTGAGCTTAAAGACCGTTATGGCAATATTCCTCCAGAATTACAGGTCTTTATCGCTGTGCTTCTCTGCAAGCAAAGCCTGCATGAGATGGAAGCTCTTAAAGCCGATATCCTATCACACCGTATACGCATTACTTGGCCAGACAGACCAAAGAAGCTTGATTTGCAAAAGCTTCTTGCCTTTGTGGCAAAAAATCCAAACAAGGCAAAGCTGGTCCCTCCGACCTCTTTGGAAATACGTTTTGAAGAAGGCTTAGGGCTTGACTTGGCTCTTCACGATGTGAGAGAAAGTGTTTTGGCTTTGCGCAATAGTAGCGCATAGCCGATAGGAAAAGCTCGAACTATACAGTGCAATAAGGTTATTTATGATTTTACGTTCTTTTTTTTGTTTTTTGACCTTGTTTTTTTTGATGGCCTGCTCACAAGACCCAGCTTTAGGGCCTGGTGTTGTTGCCTTGGTTAATGAAAAGCCAATCACCTTAAGAGAGGTTGAAGACTATCATGAAGGGCGGGGAAGTGCGCTTTTTTCTACTCAAGGTTCGTATGTGAATGTCTTGCAAGAGCAATACGGCGAAAGTCTTTCTTCACTCATCCTTTTGACGCTTCTTGAACAAGAACTAGAGGCTCGTGAGATGCCTATTTTGCCAAAAGATATTGAACTCTTAGAGGCGAACATCCGCAATGAATATCCAGCCAATATGTTTGATGAAATGATGCAAGAAGAATTTATCGGTGCAGAGTCTTGGCGAAATTTGCTCAAATGGCGCCTTGTGGTAGAACGCTTTAATGAAAAAATTTTACGTCCAAATATAAGCATCGACTTTTCAGAAATCGAAGCTATGTATGAAGAGAGCGAAAGCCTCTTTGCCTTGCCGGCAAGGACCAAGGTGCTTGTCGTTTCTGGCAGCAAAGTAGATTGTGAAAAAGCAAGAGCTTCTTATATTGTAGAAAGAAGTTTTGATGAAGAGCTGAGCGAAAATCTGGATATAGAAATTCTTCAATTGGCAGAATCTCGTATGCCCAAAATCTGGCTTGAACATATCCAAGGAAAAGCCGTTGGTACTGTGAGCCCTCTTTTTGAAGAAGAAGGCCGCTGGTCTTTTTGTGTTGTCGAAGGGCGAAGTAAGGCCAGCAAAAGAACTCTAGCGGAATCGTATAAAATTCTAGAAGACCTTGTATTAGAAGAAAAACTGGCCGAAGCTCTTGAAGAATGGTATGCAAAACGCTTTGAAAAAAGCCGCATTTATGTTTCTGTTCATCTTAAAGAGATATTTGAACAAAATACAGCCGAAAGTGTGCAAGACAGCCTTGAAGAAGACCTTGAAGAGAGCAATCAAGAAAATACACTTGATGACACAGAAGAAAAAAAGCAAGACAGTGTTAAGGCACAGTAGAGTATCGGGAAAGGCCTACGAATAGCGGTTGAAAATATATTAAAAACACTGTATACTCATAAAGCTTTCATGCTTTGAAGGCAAAAGAGGAGCGAAGAATGAAAAGAAATGTCATAAGTCTGTTTTTAGGTCTTTTATTGCTGAATGTAGTAAACTTGCCATTGGCAAAGGCTGCCCCTGTTTTTAATCGCATCGCCGCTGTTGTCAATGGTGAGATGATCACCATGTACGATCTTGAAATGTTTTCACTTGCACAAATCCGCAAACAAGGCCTAAATCCCACTTCACCACAAGACAGGGCTCAAATCAATAGGATTATGAACAATGAACTCAGTCGCCAAATTGATGAAATCATCATTGCGCAAGAGGCAGAAGTCAAGGGTATTCGTGTTGATGATGCCCGTATAGACGCTGAATTTGCCGCTATGGCCGAAAGAGCTGGGCAAGATCTTACAAGCTTTGTCCGTACCCTGCATTTGCAGGGGGCAAGCGAAGAAATGGTGAAAGAACGCTTGCGCAAAAGCTTTTTGCGCAGTCAGCTGCTAAGTACAATGGTTTCAAGGAAAATCGCCGTAACCAAAGAAGACATTGACGCTTTTTTGAAAGAAAATCCGAATTTTACTCCACAATCAGACGAGCAAAGCGTCGTTCTTGCGCTCTTAGTTTACCCTCCCTCTATTGACGCCGAAGAAGAGGCACAAAAAATTGTAGCTGATCCAAAAAGCTTTGAAAAAGCAGTACAAGCTCTTTCTGTCGGGCCAAACCCAGAAGGCGGTGGCAATGTTGGAGAGCTTCCTATGAGCGACATTGATCCCGACTTGCGCACACAATTAAGCTTTTTGAAAGTTGGCCAAGTGACGCCCCTTTTTGAACTCAATGGCATGAAGGTGCAAGCAAAATTGATTGACCGCATGGGCGGCGAGACTGAAGAAACAGAAGAAGCCATTCGCAAATCTGTAGAAGAGCAAGTGCGAGGGCAAAAGACCCAAGAACGCTTTGTAGAATATATGAATCAGCTTCGCGAACGAGCTGTTATTGATATCCGACTATAATAGACAGAGAGGCCGTCATGACATTGCAAGAATTTGGCTTGCACCTTGCTGAAAAAAGACAAGAACGCTCTTTAAGCCATGCTGATGTGGCAAATTTTCTCAAACTTTCCCCGCAGACCATAAAAGCTATGGACGAGGGAAATTTAGAAAACCTGCCTCACGCTGTTTACGCTCGAGCTTTTTATCGTAGCTATGCAGAATATATTGATATTGACAAAGATTTGCTTGAAGAAGCGCTCAAGTTTTTTGTCAACAATTATGAAGAAAATACCTCAAGTACACCCATTCGTATAAAGCCTTCAAGGCGACGCTATAAAATGCTCACGGTGCTTTTTGTCATCGTTCTCTTGCTCTTGGGGGCCTTGTATTCTCTCATGTCGTCAAGCCTCTTTTCTGATTTTTCAGGTTTTTTTACAGAACCCAATGTGAAGCAGGCAGAGCAGATTTTTTCTGATATTTTGGGCTTAGAAAAAAATAGCGATGAAAAAAATAGCGAAGAAAAGAGCCGTGATGACACAAATGCTGCTGTCGAAAATACGCCAAAAAATGAAGGTATAAGCAATGAAACTACAGAAAATCAAACGCTTAACCAATCAACAGAGCAAGGAAACGCTCCACCATTTGAGGCTGGATTGCCTGCAAGCAAGGCTTCAGAACCTTCATCTACAGAGCCAGCTTTTGAACAAGAAGGTGTAACTACCGCTAATATACCAGCTAGCCCTGCTGAAAAAGCCCAAGGTCCTGAAACAAGCTCTTTGGAAAGCACTGAAACAGCTAGGGGGAGTGAAGAAAACACTGAAGAATTCATAGAAAGTGAAAATGAAATTGACCTGCCTCCAACAAAGGTGCAAATTCTCACAGAAAGAGCTGAACAAGAAGGACTCCCCCGCTTTAGTATGGGCAATGGCACGACGCACAGATTAGAATTTTTTGGCATCGAAGATTGTTGGCTTGGCGTGAGTTTTGACGGTTCAAGTCGTCAATTTCTTTTAAAGCCCGGCGTGACCCTTAGCGTGCTTTTTGACCGCTCTGCCAATGTGCGCTTTGGCAATGCCAGCGGCGTTCAGGTGACTTTTAATGGCGAAATATTGCCCCCCATTGCAGACCAATCTGGCGAGGTGCTCAATGTCACCTATCCCAGACCCTAGCTGGCTAATACTATGACACAAAAGTGGATGGATGAGGCCTTTGTTGTTGGTCTTGGGCGTTTTCGCGAAGTCGATATGTGGGTGCGCTTGATCACAAGGCAAAAGGGCGCTCTTTCTGTCTTTGCTTTTGGTGGAGCGAAGAGCCGTCGTCGTTTTGCGGGCTGTCTTGACCTTTTTAATGAATTGCGTGTCAGTATTGCGCCCTCAAAAAGAGGGCAATTTGCTGTCTTACAAGAAAGTGTTTTACAAACTGGCACTAAGAAGCTTCGAGAAGACCCAAGTCGCCTTGGCATGATGCTTAATTGCGTGAAATTCCTTGATGTGATGGAAATAGGCGCCGACAGCTCACAAGGGGCTTTTTTGCTTTTGCAGTCTATGCGAGGGCACTTTGAACAAAGCGCAAAAATCGAGCCTTTGTGGCCGATGTTTTTTCGTATGCGTGCGGCTTCGGCTATGGGCTATGCCTTGCGTCTTCACGAATGCGGTGTTTGCGGTGAGACAATACTGCATGACACAAGGCTTTTTCATCTTAGAGAAGGCTATGCTGTTTGTCGCCAATGCCCTATGGAAGCGGGTATGACCTTGTCGATTACTCGACGTGTGGCAGACGCCTTGATGCTTGTGCAAAGGGCAAAGCCTGAATTTTGGGGCTATGCGCCAAAATCTTTTTTGTCTGAAGGCGATTTTTCAGAGTTTTTTGTAAAAGAGACTGGCGAAACTGAAGGCATTGTTGAGCTTAGCACATTGGACACATTGAGCGAATTAGAAGGCTTTGAAAAGCGTCTTTGCGTGCAGCTTATTGATGGATTTGTGCAATATCATTTAGGTATTATGTGGGACAAAGGCCGTTTTGTAAGACAATAAATTTTTGTTAAGTATACGTTAAATATTGAAAAATTGATAGGACCTAAGGAGCATATATGTATTTTCAAGACCTTATTTTAACTTTGCAAGATTTTTGGGCAAAAAAAGGCTGTCTTATTGTCCAGCCCTTTGATATCGAGTGCGGAGCAGGGACTTTTAATCCTGCAACGACCTTGCGTGTTATCGGGCCAGAGCCTTGGAATGTCGCCTATGTTGAGCCTTCACGCCGTCCGACAGACGGGCGTTATGGCGACAATCCCAATCGCTTGCAGCATTATTTTCAATTCCAAGTAATTTTAAAGCCTTCGCCTGTGGATGTGCAAGATGTCTATCTTGAATCCTTAAAGGCCATCGGCGTTGACCCCGCAAAGCACGATATTCGCTTTGTAGAAGACGATTGGGAATCGCCCACC
>CAYJIB010000070.1:0-9474 GCA_964370125.1 uncultured Desulfovibrionaceae bacterium | reverse complement strand
TCTTTTTTATAAAAAAATTAAAAAAAAAAAAAATTTAAAAAATTAAAATTTGTAACTCAATGTCTATTTGGTGGTTTTTCAAATGGCACTCTGTCCTTTGGCCCGCCGGAGGCATTGCCTTTAAGCGCCGCAGGCAAAAAAATTATATATCTAATTCTCTTACCATGAGGGCGTTTCGGACGATGAAGTCTCTTCTTGGTTCTACTCTTTCGCCCATGAGTTGTTCGAATATTTCGTTTGCTTCTTGTGCATCATTGATGGTGACTTGCAGCAGTATTCTATTATCGAAGTTCATGGTGGTTTCCCAGAGTTGTTCTGGGTTCATTTCTCCTAGACCTTTATAGCGTTGGATTGTGAGGCCTTTTCTTGCTTCTTCGAAGAGGATTTTTCGTAGAGTGAAGAGGTCATTTGCCTGGTATTTTTGTTCTTTTTGTTCGATTGTGAACTTTATTGAACCGCATTTTGTGACTATGGCTTGCATGGCTTCAAAGGCATTGATGTACATTTTTGAGCCGAAGAAATCGATAGCTAGTCTAGTTTTGTGTCCATTGACGTGTTCTATAACGGCAAAGTGCCTGTCTCCATCGTCATTTTTTTCTGTTTCAATTTCTATGGTATAGCCGTGATTTCCAAAATGCTCTTGGGTATTTGTGCTTGTGAGGCTTTCGAGGTTAAGACGTTGACTGTAGCTAATAAAATGGACGAAGAGATCTTCATTAACGTGTGCCATTTTTGCATCTCTGATGCAATATTCGATATATTCAACATCTTTTATGAGTTTTGCGAGTTGTTTTCCTGTAAACTCTGTTCCATTTTCAGCTTTTACTGTGATGTTTTTTTCAATTCTTTCTGTGAGAAATTCTGCAAGTTCGCTATCGTCCTTGATGTATTTCTGCATTTTTGTATTGTGTGCTCTGTAGAGCGGTGGTTGGGCTATATAGAGATGGCCACGTTTGATCAGCTCCATATAATGCCTGAAGAAGAAGGTGAGAAGCAGGGTTCTGATATGTGCTCCGTCAACGTCGGCGTCTGTCATGATGATGATTTTGTGATAACGCAGGCGTGTGTAATCAAGTTCTTCTTCGCCTATGCCGAGTCCCATGGCGGTGATTAGGGCTTTAACTTCTTTATTGGCGAGGATTTTATCGAGTCTTGTGCGTTCTGTATTGAGGATTTTACCTCTAAGGGGGAGGATAGCTTGTCTGTTTGGGTTTCTGCCTTGTTTTGCAGAGCCGCCCGCTGAGTCACCCTCAACAATGAAGAGTTCTGAATCGGCAGGATTTTTGCTTTGACAGTCGGCTATTTTTCCTGGGAGGGCATTATCAGAGAGGGCCCCTTTGCGGCGAACGAGGTCTTTGGCTTTTCTGGCTGCTTCTCTTGCTCTTGCGGCGTCGACAGCCTTGTCGATAATGAGGCGGATGTCTTTTGGATTTTCTTGGAAATATTGTTCAAGAGCTGTGTAAACCATGGTGTTTACTTGGCCTGTTATTTCGTTATTTCCAAGTTTTGTCTTTGTTTGTCCTTCAAATTGTGGATTGGGGAGTTTTACAGAAAGGACAGCGGTGAGTCCTTCGCGGATATCGTCACCTTGTAGGGGCTGACCTTTGAGTTTTTTTGTAAGATCGGCCTGATTTTTGATGTAGGTATTGATAGCTCTTGTAAGGCCTGTTCTAAAGCCGGCAAGGTGTGTTCCGCCTTCTTTTGTGCGGATATTGTTGGCAAAGGTAAAGACATTTTCTTTGTAGCTGCTGGTGTATTGCAGAGCAAATTCTACTGTTACGCCATCGATAAAGCTTTCGTTTGTGATGATGGTGTGCAGACCGGGTTCGCCAGAATTAAGGTCTCTAACAAATTGCACAAGTCCGCCATCGGCTCGAAAGACGTGTTTTTCGCCTGTGCGTTCATCTGTACAGGCTATTTCAAGGCCTTTGTTCAGGTAGACGAGTTCTTCAAAGCGTTTGCGTAAAATATCGTATGAAAATTCAAGAACTTCAAAAATTTCTTCATCGGGTTTAAAACGAATAGTTGTGCCGTGTGAATCTGTTTCGCCTAGGTCTTGGAGTTCTGTAACGGGAACACCGCGTTTATACTTTTGATATGAACGGCGTCCTTCTCTACGAATGGTTACTTCAAGCCATTCTGAAAGAGCGTTTACACAAGAAACACCAACACCGTGCAAACCACCAGAGACTTTATAGGCGTCATTGTCAAATTTACCACCGGCGTGCAATTTTGTCATAACGACTTGAACAGCGGGCACGCCTTCTTTTGGGTGAATATCAACAGGAATACCACGGCCGTCATCTCGAACAGTAAGGGTATTGTCAAGATGCAAGATAACGTCTATATGCTTACAATGCCCAGCCATTGCTTCGTCAATAGAATTGTCAACCACTTCATAAACAAGGTGATGCAGGCCTCTTGAATCTGTGCTGCCTATGTACATAGCAGGGCGTACACGAACAGCCTGTAAACCTTCTAAGACGGTTATCGAGTCGGCGGTATATTCATTGGTATTTTTTTGAACTTCACTCATTTCTTGTTTCCACTATCTCCAAGATGTTTATATAATATACTTCAATTTTTCACAGGTGAGTATTTTTTATGCATTTTTTAATAATAGCTGTCTTTATTGATTTTCATGGGCATGATGATAACTGTATAGCCAGAATCTTCTTCACCATTCAGACCGCAAGGCCCTTCTTCGCCTGTAAAGGTAATTTGAACACTTTTTGAATTAAAATGTTTTAAAACTTCTAAGAATTTCTTTGTATGAAAGAGCATTTGTGTCAAATGGCCTTTGTATTCGACATGAAGCCTTTCATCGGCCGAACCAGTTTCAGATCCTTGAGCAGAAAGAGTAAGTTCTTCGCTCGTGAAGTCAAATTGAGTATTCATAGCGCTAACTGTGCTGATACGTTCAAGTGCTTCTATAAAATCTTGTTTTTGGGCTTGCATGAGCGATTTGTCGTCTACATTCAGCCTTTGCAAAAAGGCTGAATAATCGGGATAAGTAAAGTATGTACGTGGCACAGAAAGCATTTCTTTTTTGTCTGTTGTACGAATAAAGAAACGTTTTTCTGTGAATTGTATTTCAATATCGGTCAAAGAAAGCCATTTTTTGATTTCTTGCACATACTTTTTTTGAAGCAAGATACCTTCTTTGGGAAGCATTTCTTCTAAGGATTCATGATGACAGCGGATAAGAGCAAATTGATGTCCGTTTAGGCCACAAATATCTATAACGCCGTCTTCTGCCTTATTCATAAAGAGGCAGGCAAGGGCGTCGCTGGCTTCATTGTCATCAATGCAAAAATACACTCTTTCGATCATCTCGCCAAAACTGTCACCAGACCATATTGCGCTTTCACCTTCAGGAAAGGCATTGAGCTCATTGAACCAATTTTTTTCAAAGATGGGCAATTTGTATTTGCTTTTCTTGCCAGAAACAAGGGCGTATTTTTGATCACCATCGACTTTTTGGTCTTCATCATAGGAAAGAGTTATTTCATTATCAGACATACGGCTGACCAGGTCAAAAAATTGCCGTCCATTTACACCTAAGATACCTTCTTTATTTACGACTGCCGGGTGACTTGAAATAAATTCAATATTGGCGTCTGTGCTCATAACAGTGAGATTGTTATTTTTTGCGACTAACCACAAAGAGCGCAAATAGGTAGCGCCAGCTTTTGAGGGAATGATGCTGGCAGCTTTTTGTAATGAGTCAATAACTTGTTCTTTTTTAATGGTAAAAAACATACAAATCCTTGTTTAATGGGTTTAACGGTGATTTTCTAAAAGTTTTTTTCCAAATCTTTTTTAGCCTTGATGTTCGTAAATAGTTAATAGAATATATATAAATATTGTTGTTATTGTTGAGGGCTTTCTTATGTTCATAAATCTTAAAAGTTAATGATTTTACTTACTTTTTTATAAACAAAATCTTCGATGACTTATGAACAAAGAAATTTTTAATAAGAATGACTCCTATATAAGGTCTTTTGAAGGCACAGCTTTGTCAATATCTGTATGTCATTGTCAATATCTTTGTCACTTTTCTGTAATTGTTTGATTTTTCGTATGCCATACAAGACGGTGCTGTGATCTTTACCTGCAAAAGAACGGCCAATTGAAGGGTAAGAATGGCCAAGCAATTCTCTGCACAAAAACATAGCCAAATAACGCGCTTGCACTCTTTTTTTGTCTCTTTTTCCTTTAAGTATTTCTGTTGCTTGCATGCCATAATAGGTGGCCACTTGGGCAATTATGTCTTGTGGTGTAAGGCTTTGTGCTTCGTGGTTTTCTAAAATATTTTCAATATCTGCAAAATTTAAAGGGCGTTTCAAAAATTCTTCTTGCACGAGAAGTTGTTGCAAGATACCTGACAATTTTCTTATGGTTTGGCTAGACTGTGCAATAAAAATACGCTGGTCTTTTTGGATATGAAGTCCTTTTTGTATACACCATTGATGGACATATTGCAAGCGTATATCTAGGTCAGGCTTTGGTAAGCTTAGCCATATGGCGTCACTAAATCTTGATCGCAGGGGATTTTGTAAAGGCCAAGTATTCGGACTGTCTGTGCCTGCTATTACACAATGCTTTCCAGAATTTTTTATACTATCAAAGATTTGGCACATGATTTGTTGTTGTTCTTTTTTTACGGTGTGGAAATTGTCGATAATGATAAGGCCTTGTTTTAGGACATTCATTTCAAAATTGGCAAAAAATTGATCAGGATCTTCATAGTGCGTAAAATTTTTTGTGTTTTTTTGGAGCTGATACGCTATTGAGTACAAAATATGTGTCTTTCCAAGACCGCTTGCACCATGAATAATTGTGATATTTGATGAAAAAGAGGTCTCTTCGCACAATCTTTTTGTGTATTTAATAAGGTAGCTGTACTTTTGATTACTGATAAAGGTATCAAAGGTCATAGATTCATTTGTTATATGAGAAACTTTTTCAATCTTTGGTATATCTTTTGCATTATTCTCAAGAGTTTTTGTTTCTTTGTCTTGTTTATGTATAATATTTTCAATATCTTGCTTATGTTTTAGCTCAATTTGCTCATTGACAGAAGCATTAAAAATGCTGTACTCTATTTTTTTAATGGTAAAGGCGTTTTGTGCATGAATTTGAAAAACATCGGCCCAAGACTTTTGAAACCAGTCGGCAAAGTAGGCGTGTGGTAAGACAATAGAAAGAAGTTCGGCTTGCGTGTCGAGGTGTATTTCAAGGCTGTCATACCAACCTTGAATGCTCTCATCATAGCCTTTTTGTAGTAAATAATTGTAAAAATACTGCTGTATCACAAAAAATCCTGCAAGATTGGTAGAAAATAGGCTTTTTATTACAAAAAAGCCTTTGGTGGAATGAGAGGAAAAAGCCTTTCAACAAATTGAGTGTAGTCATTTTTTGATTTTTTAGCAACTACTGGCCATTTCGCTGATAAATCGTATACATATTAGGAAAGATCGTGAAAAGACCTCTTTTGATTTATATTTCTGTCGCTGCTATAGCTGTAGCGTGTTCGGTTTTTTTCTATGCTGTTCAAACAGCATTTTTTACAGAAGATCAAGAAATTGTTCAAGAAGCGTATTCGGTGATTGAAAAGAAAAATGAAAATTATGAACTTAAAGGCAAGAAAAATTTTTTTATAGCTGAAGAAAATCAAAACAATAAAGAAAAAAAGCTTTTTCAGGACAATACAGATAAAGAACAAGAAAATTTACTTTTTGAAACTAAGTTTTTTGAAGAATTTCATAAAAAACAGGCTTTAGAATCTGCTGAAATTAAAAATGAAAACAAAGAAGAATATCACAATACGGTTCAAATCGAAAAAGTTAAATCTGGTGATACATTTGCCAGTATTTTTTCACCTTATCTGAGTGCCGCACAAATCCATAATCTAATAACCAATACAAAAGAAACCTACAATCTTTCAAGAATCATTGCTGGAAAAAAATATTATATTGAGCAAAATTCTGAAAAAAAGATTGTAAAATTCACCTATGAACTCAACAGAAACGAATTTTTACTTGTTGAACGCACAGAAGACGACAAATTTGTAGCCTCAAAAATCCCTATATATTATGATAGCAGTATCGAAATTGTCTCAAACAGCATAACAAGCTCGCTCTTTGATGCCTTCATAGCCATTGGCGAAAAAGCCGCTTTGGCCATCAATTTGGCAGATATTTTCTCTTTTGAGATAGATTTTATCAAAGATATACAAAAAAATGATAAATTTACCGTTTTGGTTGAAAAATTCTCAAAAAATGGCACTTTTAGTCATTATGGACGCATTTTAGCCGCTTATTTCATAAATAATAACACAGAATACGAGGCTTTTTACTACAATCTGCCCGCAAAATCGCTCACGGCAAAATATTATACGCGTGAAGGTAAGTCTTTGCAAAAAATGCTCTTAAAAGCCCCTTTGCACTTTTCAAGGGTCAGTTCTGGTTTTAGTATGAACCGTATGCACCCCATTTTAAAAATTCGCCGCCCTCACCCAGGCATAGACTATGCCGCTCCAATGGGCACGCCTGTCATGTCGGTTGGTGACGGTGTGGTGACATTCATTGGCAGACGAGGCGGCTATGGCAAGCACATTGTCATTCGGCACGATGGCGGCTTTGAATCGATGTATTCGCATTTGTCGTCTTATGCCAGAGGCTTAAAAAAAGGCTCAAGGGTCAAACAAGGCCAGCGCATTGGAGCAGTTGGTTCAACAGGCCTTTCAACTGGGCCGCATCTTGATTTTCGCCTGAAAAAAAATGGCAATTATGTCAATCCAGGCAAGGCTATCACCCCCCGTGTTGCTCCGCTCACCGATCAAAATTTGCGCACACACTTAAAGCAAATCGAGCTCTTAGAGTCCTTTGTCAACAAGGAAGTTCCGCTTGAAAGCTACAATCCAAAAAGTATTTTATAGTTTTTTATGAAGAATATTGACAATCAGCTTTGCGCTTATGACTATGACTTGCCAAAAGATCGCATTGCGCAAGAACCAAAAGAAAGAGGCGCGTCTCGCCTTTTTGTGGTGCATAAAGACGAAAAAATCCCCTCAGAACACAGTTTTTTCTCTTCTTTTGTCGATTTTTTACCAGAAAATGCCCTTCTTATCGCCAATAATTCAAAAGTTATCCCCACCCGCCTGCTCGGACAAAGAGAAAGCGGGGGCAAGATAGAATGCCTTATTTTAAGCCCTTTACCCAGTTTGCAAATAGAAAACAAAGAGCAAGAAGGCACAATATTTTCCGCACAAGCCGATGTCTTGATAAAACCCGCAAAGCACGCCCGACTTGGTTCGATTTTTTCTTTTGCTGATCATAATATAATGATAGAGGTGCTTGAAAAAGGCGATTTTGGCCGCCATAAAGTCCGCCTTTCTTGGCCTTCTTTGTCACCGTTTTCTTTGTCTTTTTCAACAAAAGAAGCCTTAGCAAGTCTTGAAAGCCTGCTTGAAAAATACGGCCGCCTCCCTCTCCCCCCCTACATTCAAAGGCCCGACAATACTCAGGATAAAAGCCGCTATCAAAGCCAATTTGCCGTCCATACAGGCTCAATAGCCGCCCCAACAGCCAGCTTGCATTTCACCGAAGAAACACGCAAAAAGCTGAAAGAAAAAGGCATTGAATGGCAAGAATTGACCCTGCATGTCGGCTATGGCACTTTTTCACCTGTGCGAGAAGAAGACATTCACAAGCACGACATGCACCCAGAATACCTTGTAATTACTGAAGAAACTTGCAAGGCTATCGCAAAGGCAAAGGCCGAAAAACGCCCTATCATCGCCATAGGCACAACGGCCTGTCGCAGCCTTGAAGCCCTCGCAGCCCTGCAAGGCGATTATTTGAAGCCCTATGAAGGCTTCATCAATATCTTCATTCGCCCCCCCTTTCCTTTTCGCATTACAGACGGTCTCTTGACCAATTTTCACCTGCCAAAATCAAGCCTGCTCATGCTTGTTTCTGCCTTACTCGGGCGAGAAAGAACACTTGACCTCTATGCAGAAGCCATAGAAGAAAGCTATCGCTTCTTTTCTTATGGTGACGCCATGCTTATACGCTAAAGCTTGAAAATGCTTCTAGTTTTTTGAAATTATTAAGGATATTTTTTTGCTTTTT
The DNA here is from genome assembly GCA_964370125.1 of uncultured Desulfovibrionaceae bacterium. Classification (GTDB taxonomy): domain Bacteria; phylum Desulfobacterota; class Desulfovibrionia; order Desulfovibrionales; family Desulfovibrionaceae; genus CAYJIB01. The sequence continues at coordinate 1,336 of CAYJIB010000070.1, read as the reverse complement.
TATTTTGTGTTTTGTGCTATATACCTAAAAATGTATTGCAAAGAATTTTTTGGAAGGGATCTTTTATGTCACGAATTGTAGTAGATAAAGAAAAATGCAAGGGCTGTCTTTTGTGCGTGCAGGCCTGTCCGCAAAAAATATTGTTTAAATCTGAATATTTCAACAAACAGGGCTATCAGGTCATGGCCATGCAAGAAGGCGCAGAAGAAAAATGCACTGGCTGCGCTTTTTGTGCCACCATGTGCCCAGATGTGGTCATAACTGTTTTTCGTACAAAGAAAAAAACAGCAGATAAAAAAGAGGTGCAGGCATGAGCGACAAAAAATTGCTTCTCAAAGGCAATGAAGCCATAGTTCACGGAGCTTTAGCGGCCTCTTGTCAATGTTATTTTGGTTATCCCATCACACCACAAAACGAAATCCCCGAGCTTTTTTCAGCCCTTCTCCCTGAAAAAGGCGGCGTCTTCGTCCCAGCGGAAAGCGAAGTCGGTGCGGCAAATATGCTTCTTGGCGCCTGCGCTTGCGGTATTCGTTCAATGACTTCATCATCAGGCCCGGGCATTGACCTCATGCAAGAGGCCATTTCCTACATGGTAGGCTCAGAAGTGCCCGCCGTCCTTGTCAATATCAGCCGTGGAGGCCCAGGCCTTGGCAATATTGACACAACCCAAGCCGACTATTGGCAATCAACCCGCGGAGGAAGCCACGGAGCCGCAAGAACCCTCGTCCTTGCGCCATCTACCTGCCAAGAATGCTACGATTTCACAATAAAAGCCTTTGACTTGGCTTTTAAATACCGCAATCCAGTCCTCATTCTCGGTGACGCCCTTGTCGCCCAACTCAAAGAGCCCGTGACCTGCTGGCAACCCGAGCCAACAGACGACAAAACAGAAAGCTGGTGTCTTACTGGTAGAAACGAGCGTGCCGATGGCCGCCTTCTCAAATCTGTCTACCTTGGAGACGGCGAGCTTGCCGCGCACGTTGAACACCTAGAAGCCAAATACGCCTCTATGGAAGCCGAAATCGAATACGAAACTTACGAACTCGACGACGCAGAACTCGTAGTCGTCGCCTTTGGAACAATCGGCCGCATTGCGCATTCTTCTGTACGCCTCCTTCGTGAACAGGGCAAGAAAGTGGGCCTCTTTAGACCAATAACACTCTTCCCCTTCCCCACAAAAGCCCTTGAAGACTTGGCAGCAAAAGGAAAACGCTTCCTCGTCATAGAACAAAATGCCGGGCAAATGGTCGACGATGTCCGCCTCGCAATCAGAAAACACGGCGACGCAGACCTGCACACCATCATGCCAGGGATATTTGTCGACGCTGACGAACTT